>JBDKUZ010000042.1:0-6083 GCA_039679395.1 Methanospirillum sp.
CAGGTCTACTACGGCCGCGAGCTCCGGCTTCACGAGCCATGGGACGTCCGCCGGCTGCTTCTCGCCCGGAACGGAGGCATCGAGCGGCTCGAGCTCGAGCCGGGCGAAGAGGTGGCGAGCTTCGAGGAGGCAGAGGAGGTGCTCGAGGTCTGGGACATCGCACCGGACGATCTCCCTGCACGGGAAGTCTCCCTTGAGGCCCCGATCTCCGCCGAGAGTCCGGACACCGACGCCGGATGACGCGCGTGGTCGGCGCGAGCCCCGGACTCGGTAGACCTACTTCCCGGCCACGGTACCGTTCGCGATCGTCCGCTCGCGTTCCCAGCAGTCTCCGCTCGGATGCCGTCGCCGTTGTTGAAGCAATCTCCCATCTTTTTATTTCTCTGCCGTTCTACTCTTCACAGGAGTCAGATCCATGCAGTACGAGATCAAGTACAAACCCTCCTACGCGATGGCCGTCGTCCGCCTCGAGCCCGGCGAGTCGATCGCTGCCGAAGCCGGCGCGATGACCTACATGACCCCCTCGATCCAGGTCAACACCCGGATGCGGCAGAAGGGCCTGCTCGGCTCCCTCGTCACCTCGATGATCGGCGGCCAGTCGTTCTTCGTCAATGACTTTGTCGCCACCGGCGCGCCGGGCGAGGCCGGCTTCGTCGCCGCGCCCGTGGGCGATATCGAGGTGCTCGAGATCGGGCCGGACCATGGGTACATCATCCAGAAGTCCGCCTACGTCGCCTCCGGACAGGGGGTCAATCTCGACGTCCAGTGGCAGGGGTTCACGAAGGGGATCTTCGGCAACGGCCTCTTCATGATCAAGGTCTCCGGTACCGGCACGCTCTTCATCAACACCTTCGGCGCGATCGACCGCCACGTCCTCGCCCCCGGCGAGAAGATCGTGGTCGACAACTTCCACATGGTCGCCTTCACCGACACCTGCCGGTACGAGGTCAAGAAGTTCGGCAGCTGGAAATCGACGATCCTCTCGGGCGAGTGGTTCGTGACCGAGATCGAGGGGCCGGGCGAGGTCTTCGTCCAGACAAAGAACATCCGCGAGTTCGTGGATTGGCTCTGGACCGTGCTCGGGCCGCGGGTCGAGGCGTCACGGGCACGCTGAACCCCCGGGGCTCGCTGTTTACCCCGAGGCATCGGGTGCCAGTTCGTGTTGCCACGAATCGGTTGTGGCAACACCGTGGCACGCGTTGTGGCAGCATCTGTGGCAAGGCCTTCGGTGCCCGATATTGACACCGATCTCCCATTCAATCGATAATTGACGAGGTCTCTTATTCATGTTGCCACAGATGGATAAACAGAGCGCGAGGTGGAGGGAGCAACTCGGAGCTGCTGATCTCTCTGTGATCCCGTCTGTGGCAACATCGTGGATCGATCTCGTTGGAAACTGCCCATTTCCCCGAGTGGTTGCCTGTATGTCATCTTTGAAGATTGCCACACATGTTGCCACACGTTTGCCACAGGGCACTGTGTGGCAAGCATTCGCTGCAGAGGAAATGCACGAGGCCGGGTCGAATGCGATAGAACCTGGCGAGGTTTCTCGTCACGCGCGGTACGGGTCCAGCCTCGCTGAACAGCGGGTGAACGTAACTATGGGCGGAACGGAGGGAGCTGGCTGAAAGCGCCGTCTCGCAGCGGACGCGTGAGCGGCATGGAAGATGCCCGGCCCCCGAGGCGGTTTAAGGGAAAAAAAGTTAGAGGGTGATAACGCCCGAGAAGACGGTCTCGGCCGGCCCGGTCATGGTCGTCGAGCTCCCAAGCGCGATCGTAAGCGGCCCCCCCGTGGTCTCGACCTCGACTGTTGCATCCACGAGTCCGAACCGATGAGCGATCGCGGCCGACGCGGTCGCGCCCGTGCCGCAGGAGAGGGTCTCTGCCTCCACGCCCCGCTCGAATGTCCTGACCCGGATCGCAGCCGGCCCCGTGACCTGGACGAAGTTCACGTTCGCCCCCTCGGGAAACGAGGGGTGGTGCCGGATCGCGGGCGCGACGGCCTCGAGGTCGACTCCGTCCAGATCGTCGACGAAGACGACCGCGTGCGGCACGCCCGTGTTCACGGCGCGGACCTTGCGCCCGTCGATCTCCTCCAGGTATTCGCCCTCGCCGAGAGCCGGAATGCCGAACCGGTGGAAGGCCGGATCGGGCATGCCGATCGTCGCCTCGAAGATGTCGTCGTCATCGTATCCGGCCTCGACCGGAACCGGTCCCGCGCCCGTCTCCACGACGAACGCATCGCCCGTGTACCCGCGGTCGACCGCGTACTTCGCAACGCACCGGACGCCGTTGCCGCACATCTCCGCCTCCGAGCCATCGGGCTGAAGAAGGCGCATTCGGAGGTCCCCGCTCTGCCCCTTGGAGATGAAGAGGATGCCGTCACCCCCGATCCCGAAGCGCCGGTCGCAGTAGAGCCTGGCGAACTCGGGCTTCATCGCCTCGGGGATGACGACCTTGGCATACTCGTCGATCAGCACGAAGTCGTTGCCGTTGCCGTGGAGCTTCTCAAAGGGGAGGTCCATGTGAAAGAGGGTGGAACCCCGCCACTCATCTAGGTGCCGACGTCTCAGGACCGCGCGGCCGAGGACCCCCACTTCCGGAGCGCCTGCTCGAGTTCGTAGTGGTCCTTCGCATACTCCTCGGCTGGGATGCCCTCCATGAACGCGTCGACGGCCTGCCGCATCGCGCGGGCGCCGGCAGCCGTGCCATCGGGGTGACCGTGGATCCCGCCGCCGGCCTGGAGCACGAGGTCCGTGCCGAGCGCCGCGAGTTCGGCCGCTACTTTACCCGGGTGCAGGCCGCCCGACGAGACGGGGAAGACCTGCTTGAGACCGTAACAGCGGCAGAGCAGGGCCTCGTTGTCGCCCCGGATCTCGTCGACAGAGGTATGCCCCATCTTGCCCGACGCCGTGCCCGTGTGGAGCTGGTCGCCGCCGACCATCCGGACAAGCCGGGCAAGGGGCCGCATCGCGATTCCATGTTCGGGGTTCCGGGTCATCGCGGCGTGCATGGTTCGGTGGATGTGGAGCGGGACTTTGATCGACGGGTCCTCGGCGAGCGTCCGGATGGCATCGAACCCAGAGGTGAGCACGTCGACCATCAGCATGTTCGCACCGTGTTCCAGGGCGGTCTCGGCCCGCTCCAGGATCCGGTCCGCCCGGGTCGAGACGTTGACTGCGTACAGGACGTGACGCCCCGTCTCGGACTGCGCCTCGTCGAGCCGCGCCATCACGGCTGTGACGCGGTCGACAATCGGGCAGAAGGCCTGGTCTGTCAGAGTCTCGTCGTCCTTGATCAGGTCCACGCCGCCGATCGCGGCCTCGTAGGCGACCTTCGCCGTGTCCTCTGGCGAAAGGCCGACCTTCGGCTTGATGATCGTGCCCACGTGCGGCCGCTTCGTGGTCCCGACGAGCCGCCGGACTCCTTCCATTCCGAACTTCGGGCCGTGAAACGGAGCGACGAGCGTGTCGGGAAACTCGACATCGAGGAGCCGGACCGTCTCGAGCCGGCCAAGCCCGAAGAGGTTGCCGGCGAAGACCGAGAGGTACTGGGCGATGTTGCCTGGCTCGAAGATCTCGACCGGGTAGCGGATTCGGGTGACATACCCGGTGCCGTGCGGCTCGACCGACTCCACCACCCCATCGAGCCGCCGGATGTAGTCGGTCGTGGTCGAGATGTCGGTCCATGTCCCCGTCGTCTCCTCCTCGGCGAGTGCCTGTGCGGCGTGCTCGGGAGTCGTATCGGCGCGGGGATGGTAATAGTAGGTCGCGAACAGGTCGGCCATGGTTCTCACCGGATCTGAGGGCTTTTAGCCCGTACAGGGTTTATGCCTTTCTCCAGCTCGGGGAACGGAAGCATTGTCCGTCGAAGAGGGATTGTGTCCTTGTGCGGAGACCTGACTCAGGGCCGTTCGAATGGCCGGTGAAATTGTTCGATTGACCATCCGAGGTAGTCGCGAATGATCAGCCAGGCCATCGAGGGCGGGATCGCGCCCATCTCCGTGATGATGAGGTCAATATACTCGGCCGGGGTCACGTCGAAGGCCGGGTTCCTCACTCGGACGCAGGGCAGGGTCGCCGCGACTTCGTCGGGGAGTACCTCGCTTCCAGGCCGCTCCTCGATCGGGATCAGGTCGCCGAGGGTTGTGAGCGGCGCGAACTTGTAGGTCTCGGCCGCAACCACGACGTTCGTGCGGGCTTCGTGGGCTGCGAGGGCGATCGGGGCCGTCCCGATCTTGTTCGCGACCGCGCCTGTCACGGTGATCGCGTCCGCGCCGACGATGACGAGGTCGACCTCGTTGATGAATGTGCGAACCGCCGAGTCGACGATATAGTTGGTCCGGATTCCCTCGTCGTTCAGGCGCCGGATCGTCAGCAACCCCTGACCCCGGGGTCGGACCTCGGTCGCGAAGACCTCGATCGCCTTCCCCTGTCGATGGGCCGCGACGATGCACGCGAGGGCCGCCTCGGAGTTGCAGTGAGTCATGACTACGTCGCCGTCGCGGATGTGGCGTGCGCCGAACTCGCCGATCCGATCGACCGCCCCGGTGGAGGAGGAGATGAAGGTCCGCGCCGCCTCGTGGAACGCCGACCTCATCTTGTCGAGCGGTAAGTCGGCATCGAGGGTTCGCATCACGGCCCGGACCGCGTTCGGGAGCGAGACCGCGGTCGGCCGCGTCGCGACGAGCAGGTCCGCAGCCTGTCGCATGGCATCCCGGAACTCATCGAGCGTGGCGGCCGAAAGGCTCGCCGCGTACGCGTCGAGTGCCTCGACCGCAGCCCGGGCAATCCGTCCGGCTCCGCGGATCTCCATGGTCCGGATCCCCTCCGCTGTCTCCTCAAGCGTCATGTAAGCGTCAATCATTAGATGTCGGACCGTGTACAAAGATGTTGGTATCACCGACATGACCGAAACCCCACGGATCGCCGTCGTCTTCGACTCGGCCGGGACCCTGCTCAGGACGTGGCGCACGGCAAAGAACGTGCTCTCCGGGGAGATCATGCCGGAGGTCCAGACCACGACGCTGACGACGGAGTCCCCCGATCGTGTATTGACCATGCTCCCAATCCGGCCGCGAGACGTGATGGCCGAACCGACCGCGACCCTCCTCTCGGCCTACCTCGCCGCCAACGGGTTCGGCTATGCCATCTCCTGCGCGAATCGACCGGTCTCCGCCGAGGAGGTCGGGGCCGCTCTCTTCGGCGATCGCCGCGCCCGCGTCGGCGACCTCCAGGACTGCATACGGGCGGTCTGGGGGTGCTGCCGTGACGAGCCGGCCGTTGCCCTGAACGCGGGGGTGATCGTGAACCTCGCCCTCCCCGGGATCGAGTACACCATCGCGACCGGCGGGGTGCCTTTTCCGGGAGCCGCAGAGGCGGTGAGGGGCCTGTCGGCGCTCGGTGCCGATGTCTATGTCGCTTCGGGCGACCGAGTCGAGAAGCTCCTGCCCATGACACGGCGGCTCGGCATCCCCGACGACCGGGTCAACGGCACGGCCACCCCGTCCGGAAAGGCCGCGATCGTCCGTGCGCTCCGCGAACGGTACGGCCGGGTTGTGATGGTTGGCGACGGCGAGAATGACGTCGCGGCCATGCGTGAGGCGGACCTCGGCGTCCTCTCAGTGCAACAGTCGGGCGAGCGATCGGCGACCGTCCGGGAGGTGGCCGACCGAACGATCACGGATCTCGCCGAGGTCGTGGGGATCGCGGCCGATCTTGCCGCAGGACCGGCCGAAGGCATATAAAAGGTAATATCGTAGATAAGCCACACTTACAGGTAGGGACGCATCACAATGACCGCATTGATCACCATACGGGACCTCTCCATGGTCTTTGACGGAACGGAGGCCCTCAAAAAGATCAGTTTCGAGATCGGCGAGGGCGAGATCATGGGGATCATCGGCCGTTCGGGCGCGGGCAAGACCGTGCTGATGCACCTCTTGCGCGGCGTCGACCAGCCGCCGACATCGGGCCAGGTCATCTATCACGTCGCCCGCTGCGCCGGCTGCGGCCGGGTCGAACTGCCGAGCCGGGCGGGGCAGCCGTGCCCCTGCGGCGGCACCTACGGTCCCATCGACGTCG
>JBDKUZ010000043.1:0-7309 GCA_039679395.1 Methanospirillum sp.
GAGGTCGTGGCTCGCGATATATGCAAACTGCTGGAGCTCGCGGTTCGAGCTCGCTGCGTCATCGAGGGCCCGGGCGAGTCGACGCTCGTTCTCTTTCTGGGCCGAGATGTCGGTCATGCAGAGCACGCACCCCGCAGACGTGCCGCCGACGCAGTGCACGGACGAGGCGTTCACCAGCAGGGTACGGGTCTGTCCCGACGGCAATCGAAGGAGATACTCGGCGGGTTCTCCATCGGCCTCGGGAGCGGGGATGTTCCCGCAGGCCGCATCCGTCTCCGCCTCCTCTCCGGCGGCGACGAGCGGGAAAGCATCGCCGAAGGTGCGCAGAAGCGGGTTGCCGCCGGCAAGGCGGTGGGCGGCCTCGTTCGCCAGAACGATCCGCCCGTCCGCCCCGAGCACCACGATCGCATCGCCGGCCCGCTCCAGGATAGATCGTGTCAGTTCCGCACTCTCGACCAGTGCGGCCGTCCGTTTCTGCTCGGAGAGATCCGTGACCACGATGCAGAACCCGGCGGCGTCTCCGGAGGTGAACGGGCTGACCGAGAGGTAGACCGGTACGCTCTCGCCGCCGACGGGACAGAGCTCGACCTCGGCCCGCGCCCGGTCTCCGGCACCGCTTCGCAGCAGGGCGTCGACCCGGTCGTGGTCGCCGGGACAGACATAGCGTGAGAACGGTATGCCGATCAACCGTTCGCACGGAGTCCCGGCGAGCTCGGCGAAGCGGTCGTTCGCAAAGAGGATGGTTCCGTCAGGTGCCGTTGTGACCGCGCCCTCGCTCATGGAGCGGACGTAGATCAGGTACGGATGCTCGGTCCCCTGAAGGGTGTAGACGCGGTCACCCTTATCTGTCGCGATCAGGAACGCGTCCACCTTCCCGAGCCGGATCGCATCCAGGGTCTCTTCGGCCTCGACCGACGAGAGGCGACGGAGAGCAGCATACTCCGTCACCTCCGCGCCGCGCTCCAGCCCGGTATTGTCATTATTCTCCGTTGAGGTCACGCTCCCAGTTCTCAGGTCGTCTTCCTGCGGAGATCGAGGCCGACCAGCACGCGGTCCGTATTCGAGAGGTCCCCGATGATCTTCCGGATGGGTGTCGGCAGTTTGCGGATCAGGGTCGGGATCGCGATGATCTGATCGCCGGCCGCGAGCTGCGGGTGCTCGAGCAGGTCGATCACCTCGATCGAGTACTTCCCGGGGAGATGCTCGGTGCAGATCTTCTTCAGGTTCGCAAACCCCGCGAGCGATCGCGGGCTCTGGCCGGCAACGTAGAGCTTGAGGTTCCAGAACTCGCCGGGCTCGAGCGGGCGGTCGTCGAACTCGTCCATCTCCTGCATGTCACTCTCATTCATGGCCGTATTCGTCATAAAAAGCTCCTATGCCTCCTCCTGGGTATCGGCCTTGCGGCGGAGGGCCAGCATGCGCCGATTCGCCTCCGACGTCTCCTCCCGGAGGTCGTCCTCCCGGATCCGCTGCATGGTCTCGTCCTCGGCCGCTTCGTACTCCGCGGTGAGGAGCGCGATCTGGGCCTCGAGCGCCCGTCGCTTCCGATCAAGCGCCCGTCGGTGAGCCGCGGTCTCCTGGCGGCGCTCGATCGCCTCCGCCCGGTCGCGGTTCTCCTGCGCGATCCGCGATGCACCCGTGAGGACGCCGCCGGGGCCGGTGTAGACGTCGAGGAGCTCGACCCCGCTGTCGGTGATCACGAACTCGCGGATCTGGTTCGAGTGGGCCATGCCGCGCGACTTGATCACGTAGAGCCCGCGGTTCCGCTCGCCGTTCTGCTCGAGGTTCCTCAGCAGGAGCCAGGTATCCATCAGGGACGAGACGCCGACGTCGGTCTTCTCGAGATTGAACTCGGCGGCCGTGAGGTCCGTGAAGACGGCCGTGATCCCCTCGCTCTTGAGAAAGTCGATCAGGCGGGTCAGCATGGAGCGGACCTGCCGTTCCTCGCCGATCGTGACCAGGTTCGAGAGCGGGTCGATCACGACAATCTGCGGCTGGAAGGCGCGCACGACCTTGTGGATGTTGACCAGGTGGAGCTCGAGGCCGCACATCGTCGGGCGGGCCGCGTGGAAGGCGAGCAGGCAGTCGTCGACCCATCCCTCCATGTCGAGCCCGACCGAATGCATGTTCCTCAGGATCTGGGCCTGCGACTCCTCGAACGCGAAGTACAGAACCCGTTCGCCGCGGCGGCAGGCCGCATCGGCGAAGTGGGCGGCGATGGTCGACTTGCCCATGCCCGCCGTCCCCGAGATCAGGACCGAGCTGCCGCGGAAGACGCCCTTGCCGCCGAGCATCACGTCCAGACGCGGGATGCCGGTCGAGATCCGCTCGTCCGATGCCTTCTGTTCGAGGGTCGCGGAGGTGATCGGCAGGACCGAGAAGCCGTCCTGGTCGATCAGGAACGGGTACTCGTCCATGCCGTGGGTCGAGCCGCGGTACTTCATGATCCGGAGACGGCGCGTGGTGACCTCGTTCTGGACCCTGGTGTCGAGCAGAATCACGCAGTCGGCCACGTACTCCTCCAGCCCGTACCGAGTGATCGTATTCGCTCCCCGTTCGCCGGTCACGACCGCCGTGAGGTGCCGGTTCTTGAGCCAGCGGAAGAGTCGCTGGAGCTCGGACCGGATCACGGCGTGGTTCTCGAAGGCCGAGAAGAGGATCTCGATCGTATCGATCGCGACCCGTTTCGCCCCGATGGCCTCGACGGCGAGGCCGAGACGGAAGAAAAGTCCCTCGAGGTCGAAGTCGCCGGCCTCGTGGATCTCGTTCTGGTCGATGTGGAGGTACTCGATTGCGAGCTTCTTCTCGGTGAGCAGCCCGTCGAGGTCGAGGCCGATCGATTTGAAGTTCTGGACGAGATCCTCCATCGACTCCTCGAAGGCGAGGAAGACGCCCGGCTCGTCGAACTCGGCAGCTCCCCGAGCCAGGAACTCCATGGCCAGCATCGTTTTGCCAGATCCGGCGCCGCCGGCAACGAGCGTGGGACGGCCGCGTGGAAGACCGCCCTCGGTGATCTCGTCGAGGCCTTTGATCCCGGTCCGCGCCTTCGGCAGCTGATCCGGGCCGCAGGTCTCGGAAAAACAGACCTCGCTCATGTTGATGCACCACTTCTGACGGTTCTGCTATTTCAAGGTGACGAAATACAGTAGAGATGCTCAACAACCCGGTCGATTGCGGCCTCGAGGGTCCTGCGATCAGCATCCGTTTCACGACCGTCCAGACCAGTGATAGCCGTACGTCGCCGCGTCAGGGCTCCGATCTTCTCGGCGTCCCGGCGCTCGCCTTCGTCGTACGGATCCGGGAGCCGGACGGGAAGCCGCGCGAGGCACCAGGCCGAGAGGCCGTCGGGACAGCGTTCGCGGATGAGGGCCGCCACCGGCGTCGAGTGAAGGAGACCCGCGAGGAAGAGGTCGGCGGGAGCGATGGTGCCGACACCCGCCGTCGGGACCGCGCGGCCGAGCTCGTCGAAGAGGAAGGCTGGCGGATCGGCACCCTCGGCAAAGAGGAGTCGAGGTCCGGCGGGAGGGGCGGGGAGCTCGGTCTCCGGCGGCTCGATACCGAGCTCGCGGGCGAGACGGAGAGCCCGAGGCGGCAACGGACCGACAAGGGCGAACCGGGAGGCGGTGCGGATCGTTCCGAACCGGACCACGTCTTCCGGCGCGACGAGAGGGCGAAGAGTGCGGGCCGCCCGGCGATCTGCGCGAAGGAGGCGACGGCGAGTGCGCGAGTCGACCACCAGCGCGGGGTCGAGAACGATCGGCGCCGGAGCCCGGACGCCGCCGAGCAGAATATCGTCGAGCGGAGCGGCGCCGGCCGCGAGGCGTGCGAGGAGGGCGACCCGCGCCGGGTCGGTAACGGTCCAGGAGCCGGTGTCGAGGGCGGAGCGCGGATACGGTCGCAGCGCCGCTCCCGCATCGAGACCGCCGACGAGGATCGGCGTTGTGATCGGCCCGGCCCCAGACCTGACGGCACAGTACCCCGGTATGGCGATCAGTACGTCGACTCGCGCCGCGAGCCACCGTCGGAAGGCGGCGGCGGACGGAGCGCGATATGCAGACGCCCGGTACAGCCCGAGCACGCGCCCGCCCGGGACCAGCCGCGACGCCCCGGCCTCGACGAGCAGCAGAGACGGATCCACCCCGGCGCCCGCGGTCGCATACCGACCCTGGATGTACCGCTGCACGACCGTCCGCCGGGTCAGCGGGACCGCCGGATCGGCGATCAGCACGCGGTCGAAGCGGTCGATCCCGCCGAAGAGAGAGGACCAGTTGGCAGGCCGGAGACGGGCCCGGGCATCCTCCGGGATGAGCAGGGCCAACGGGTCGTCGTCGAGGTCGGCGCCGACAAGCGGGTGCCCAGTCCGCACGACGCATGAGAGATCGTCCCCGAACTCGCGCTCCATCAGGGCCGTCGCGAAGAGGACCGCCCGGGGGTCGGGGTCGAGCGCGTACAGCTCTGTATTGTGCGCCGCGGCCCAGCTACCGCACTCGAGCACGAGGCGGCCCGCGCCGCAGGCCGGTACAAGCACGCGGTCCGCGCCGTTTGCGTCCGTCCCGACCCATGCCGCGAACCGCCGCAGCACGAACCGGCCCGGGCCGGCTCGGTCCGCGGGCGGACGCTGCACGACGGACGCGTCCGCGCCTGCGAGGCGGACGCCGCGGGCGAGGTGGAGGTCCCATGCGAGCGCAAGCAGCCCGGGCGGAACCGCCTCGAGCACGACCCCGGCGGCGTCGAGCTCGGACCGCATCCGGGAGGCGACGGCACCGCTCTCCGTCCCGAGCAGCAGTCCGGCGATCGGTGCCTCGACAGCTAGGTTGAGATCGGTCTCGGTCCAGTCGCGGTGGCCGGCGAGGCACTGGCGAAGGAGACGTTCGCGCCAGACTCCGGCGAGCCGGACGAGCACGTGGACCACGCCCGGCATCGGCACCGGCTGCGCCTCGATAGAGCCGTGTCCGAGGGGGCGCGGCACGACCCGCTCCGAGGGCGGGACGGTTGTTTCGATCAGCAGGATTCGGCCGCGCTCGACGGCGAGAGCCGCCGAACACCCGAGCGACCACGCGATCCGGTGAAGCCCCTCGAGGTCGTCCGGCTCTCCGCTGATGAGAACCGCGACTGCGGGCTCGCCGTCGCGGAGCCAGACCTCGGCATGGTGGCCCGCGAACGGCCCCGCGATCGGCCCGCGCACGAGCCCCGGTCCGGCGAAGCGGGAGAAGAGATCGTCCGGGGCCGGGCTGCGGTTCACCTGATCGGATCGGCGGACGCCGGCGTTATAGCTACCGGCCTAGAGATAGGCCTCGGTCACGTACCGGCGCATCATCCGGTGCGTGTTGAAATAATAGGCGACCGTTCCGATCGCGTTGTTCATCACCTCGATCCACTCGTCGAGGCGCCGGTAGTAGAGCGGGCGGATTACGTACCCGAGCTTGTTGTAGATGTCGTCGAGCTCCCACGCGAGACCATCGGCGGACGAGACCTCCGCCTCGGGCGGAGGGCCGATCGACCAGCCCGTGACGTCCTCGATACAACCCTCGATCCACCAGCCGTCGAGGACCGAGAAGTTCGGCACGCCGTTGTGGGCGGCCTTCATGCCGCTCGTGCCCGACGCCTCCATCGGCCGCTCGGGCGTGTTCAGCCAGACGTCGACGCCGGCCACGAGCCGGGCCGCGATATCCATGTCGTAGTCGGGGATGAACGAGATCTCGATCTCGCCCGCTAGCTCCTCCCTGAGCCGGTTGATCTCGGCCACGAGCGCCTTGCCCACCGCATCCGTGGGATACGCCTTGCCGGCCATCACAATCTGGACCTTGCCGCACCCGCAGGCCTTCCTGAGCCGCTCGAGGTCCGTGAAGAGGAGGGTTGGGCGCTTGTACGGAGCGAATCGGCGGGCGTACCCGAGGGTCAGGGTCTCGTCGCAGAGATGGGACCCCGTCAGTCGATTCGCGTACTCCATGAGCGAGCGCTTGGCCTCCCGGTGCGCCTGCCAGACATACTCATTGGGGATGATCTGCTGCCGCACCAGGAGCTCCGGCTCGTTCGCCCAGCCCGGCAGGTACCGGTCGAAGAGCTGCCGGAAGGGCGGGGAGGTCCAGGTGAACGAGTGGACCCCGTTCGTGATCGCGTGGATAGTGTACCCCCGGAACATTCGCGTCGAGACCGCGCCGTGGCTTTTCGCCACGCCGTTCACGTAGGCAGAAAGGTTGAGCGCGAGTATGGTCATGTTCAGCTCGCTCTCTCCGCCGTACTTCCGGAGCAGGCCACGATCCGTTTCATCCTCGACCAGTTCGTCGACGAGGTCGTACCCGAACCGATCGTGACCCGCCTCGATCGGTGTATGGGTCGTAAAGACGCACCGCTCCCGGACGTCGCCCTCATCCATGCCGAGCCGGTGGAGGAGTTCGAGGCCCAGAAGAGCCGAGTGCCCCTCGTTCATGTGGTACTTCCTGACCGGGTACCCGATCGCCTCGAGCATGCGAACGCCTCCGCACCCAAGGACGATCTCCTGAGCGAAGCGGATCCGCCGGTCGTCCCCGTAGAGTTGATCCGTGATCTCCCGATCGGCGGAGCTGTTGCCCGCGAGGTCGGTGTCGAGGAAGTAGAGTGGGACCCGTCCGCCGGTCACGCTCTGCTGGACGTATCGCCAGGCACGGACCCGGACGTCGTGCCCGCCGATCCTGACCGTGACCCGGGGACCCGCCTCCTCCATCAGTTTCCCGGGATCCCATTCGACCGGAAGTTCGTGCTGGCGGCCCTCGTCGTCGATCTCCTGGCGGAAATACCCGTGGCGGCTCGCGAGCGTGACCCCGACGAGCGGAATCCGGAGATCGGCGCTCGAGCGGATGATGTCGCCGGCGAGGATTCCCAGACCGCCCGCGTAGGTCGGGATCTGGGAGAGGATCCCGCACTCCATCGTGAAGTAGGCGATCTTCTGTTCGCGTATCACGCCCTCCGGGGGTGGCATCAGCACCGGAGACGGACCCTAAGGCGGAAAAAGGTTTCGGCTATCCGAACAGGATCGACGGGAGCGCGGCGATCGCGGCGAGCCGGCGATCGGGCGTGCAGGCGTAGCCCGGATTCCAGTCGCCGTACGCCGCGTGGACCGAGAGGAGGCCGAGCCGATTCGCGGGCTCGATGTCGCGGCGAAGCGAGTCCCCGACCATCGCCGCGTTCGTCGGTCCGGCTCCGAGACGGTCGAGGGCGTACAGGAAGTTCGTCGGTGCCGGCTTTCGCTCGCCCGTGACGTCGGGCGTCACCACGACATCGAAATACCGCGTAAGCCCGCACCGCTCGAGGCGTGCGGCTGCATGAAGCG
>JBDKUZ010000044.1:0-1779 GCA_039679395.1 Methanospirillum sp.
CCCGACTACCGGATGCGCGACCGGCCCGCCACCCCGATCCGTCTCCTGGAGCGGATCTACGAGCGTGCGAAGGAGCTCGGCCTGCATTACCCGTATCTCGGGAATGTCGGCGGCCATAAATACGAGAATACCTGGTGCCCCGTCTGCAACAACCTGCTGATCGAGCGCACCCTGATGCAGGGACGAGTTGTCGGGCTCGACGACGGCCGATGCCGAAAGTGCGGCGAGGCGATCCCGGTTGTCCGGTCCGTCCCCCCCCTCTGAACCCGCTCCCCCCACCAAGGGGGCGCTCCCCTTCGAGGGCCCCTCTCCCTCCGAGGAGCCTGCCCCCGTTGAGGGGCCCACTCCCTTCGAGGAGCCTCGGTTCCTCGTGGACCGGATGCTCGGGCCGCTCGTCCGGTACCTCCGGTTCATGGGCTACGACACCCTGGCGGCGACCGATCTCGGTCCTGGCGGACCGCAGGAGGACTCCGAGCTCCTCCGTATTGCGACTACCGAGGGCCGGGTCCTGCTCACCCGTGATCGCGAGCTGGCCGGTCGCGGAGGGATGCTGGTCCGCGGCGATAACGTGCTCGAGCAGGTGGCCGCGCTCGCCCGCTCCGGAATCGTCGATCCGGTGCTCAGGCTCGACCGCTGCTCCCGCTGTAACACTCTCGTCCGCCGGGCCCGCCCGGACGAGATCGCGGCGGCCGACTATCTCCCCGCGGACCACACCGCACTCGACATCGTCTGTTGCGACAGCTGCGGGCGGCTCTACTGGGCCGGATCTCACGCAGACCGGCTCGAGGAACGATTGGGGCGGATCGTTCATCGGACCGGGTGACGGGCGGCCCGGGTCAAGGTATTTACCGTAGGGTCGGACACTATTAGCAACAGCGACGGGGGAAGCACATGACCAGTGACAAGATCGATACGGGCGCCGGAGAAAAGGAGATGGGAAGATCGTGTACTATCCGATCCGGCACCTGACGGCAAAGCGGATCGCTCTCTTTGCCGTCCTCGAGACTCTGGTCGGCGCAGCCTTCGTCGGCGTGATCATCGTTGCCATCCCATCCATGACCGGTGTTGCCCTGCTCCTGCTGACGGCGATGGGCGGGATCTCGATCGTGCTGCTCGTCAGCGGCGCGTAACCGGCCGCTCGGGCGTTCGGGGGGCCATCACCCGGAGAGCCCCGGGGGCCACGGAGATTTCCGCCGGCGTCATTGGGCCGCGCTCGCCATCGATGATCACGGTCCTCGGCGGGTCGGTCGTGATCGTGACCCGCGCCACCCGGAACCGCCGCAGAAGAGGATCGCGGAGGTGGAGACCGAGCATGAACCGGGTCCAGAACCGGAACCCCTGCCACCGACTGAGCGAGGCGAGCGCAAAGAGATCGAGGAGCCCGTCGTCGAGCCGGGCTTCGGGGGCGATTGGCCGGGTGCCGTAATGGGCGCCGTTCACGGCCATGATGTGGCGGGTCAGGAACCGAACCGTGCCTGCGTCGGTCGCAACCGTGCAGCAGAAGAGGCGCTGGCGGAGGATATACCCCCCCTCGTAGAAGACGTAGGCGAGCGCGCCGAGCCAGCGCTTGACCCCGCGGGGCGCCGCAGTGGCGAAGGCGGGAGAGTACCCGATCGAGATGTTGTTCGCGAAGAATTCGCCGTTGACAAGCCCGAGGTCGACCATCATCTCCCGGCCGTCGGCGATCGCGTCGATCGCGCCCACGACATCCATGGGAACGCCGACCGAACGGGCGAAGTTATTCGCCGTCCCGAGCGGCAGGATGCCGAGCACGACCTC
>JBDKUZ010000045.1:0-7693 GCA_039679395.1 Methanospirillum sp.
GAAACGGACGCGGGCGCTCAACTACGTCCCCACGAAAAAGGCCGGGGCGTACGGCGAGGCGCTGCTGCGGGAGTACAGGAACGCGGGGGCGTGACCGGTGCTCGGCCGCTGTCCGGGTTCCGCGAACCTCAGGACCCCCACGCTCGCGGTGAAAATGTGCCCTCAGTGCGGCGCCGAGGTCGAGGTCTTCTCGAACGACGTCTCGGTGGCGTGCCCCAGCTGCGGTTTTACCGTGTACAACGATCTCCTCTCGTGCGTCCAGTGGTGCAAGTATGCAAAGCAATGCGTCGGCGAGGAGGTGTACCGGAAGCTCGTGGAGAAGCGAGAGGGATGACGGACGTTCGCCATACACGGCGACGGTCTCCGACCTCGGAGATCCACGCCGGTTCGATGCCGGGCGGGCGCAGCACAGTATTCGGAACAGAATGATCATGGAGGATTAGACCATGCCACCACATTGTGATACGAGGGACGGTCCCGTTGTCAAAGCGGCGATGAAGTCGCTGGAGACGGGGAATCTCAACTACGTACTGATCTGGATCCCGAAGGAGTCCGAAGGCGAACTCAGGGGCGTCTTCGAGAAGGTCCTGCGGGCGAGAAAAGCCGGCGGGGAGGCGCAGGAGGTCGCTGACGACTGGTTCTTCGAGAACACCATCCGGCTCCACCGCGCCGGCGAGGGGGCCGCGTACACCGGCATGAAACCCGCGGGCCTGAGCGAAGGTCCGGTCGTGCCGAGGGCGGAGCGGGCGATCGAGACCGGGGATCCCGGGGAGACGATCGGCTTCATCCTGAAAACCGTCGAGGACGACCTCGCCCGCCGCTTCCATCACGTGATGGAGACAAAGACCTATGACGTGAACGACGTCGCGGCCGGTCGGGAGTTCATCGAGGCGTTCATCGGCTGGGTCGTGTATTCGCATCACCTCTACATGTCGGTGGCCGGCGCGGCCCCCCACGGCGAACACGGGGAGAAATCCGGGTGCGGGCACCACTGAGATACGAGGCAGGAGCAATGGCAGAACAGATGGCTCGTTACGAGAGCATTGTGTGCAGATATATTTACGACCCGCGGACCGGGGACCCGACTGCGGGGATTCAGCCCGGGACAGAGTTCGAGGCCCTGCCGGACGACTGGGTCTGCCCGGAGTGCATGGTTGGCAAAGGCCAGTTCGTTCCGGTGTAGGACTAATCCGGCAGACGGGCGTGCGCCGACGTCTCACGCGCCCGGCAGGGTGAAGAAGGTCGAGCCACCGCTAGGCGCCGGCCATTCCCTCATGGACTTCGTGGAGAACCTGCGGTGTAGCGCCCCAGTGTCTCCCGATCCCCGGAATGTGTTAGCTGCAATCGGCGTACATGGAATTGAACCGGAATGATGTAAACTCCGGGCTGAGGCATAAAATCGCCGATACCGGTGTTCTTTGATTAAAAAGAGCCCGATTTTTTATTTCTTCCTGTATTATTACCGTTGCATTGCATCGTCTTGAGCGCGAGGGACGAGC
Organism: Methanospirillum sp.; assembly: GCA_039679395.1. Lineage (GTDB taxonomy): Archaea > Halobacteriota > Methanomicrobia > Methanomicrobiales > Methanospirillaceae > UBA288. Next base: position 1,500 of record JBDKUZ010000045.1, read on the forward strand.
GTGCGGCCCGCGAAACGGGTGTGGACGGAGGTTTGTCTGATCTCGCCGCTTATATCGCCGGCAGGGTGAAGAAGAACGTCGAGCCCACGCCGGGCGTGGACTCGACCCGGACCGTGCCGCCATGTCGCTCGACGATCGTCTTGACGACGGCCAGGCCGAACTCCGTGCCGTCGTACTCCTCTTTCGTACGGAGGCGGCGGAACATCTCGAAGATCCGGTCGAAGTACTCGGGCTCGATCCCGATCCCGTTGTCCGCGACCGAGAACTCCCGCGTCCCGTTCGGCGGAGATTCGGACCTCGAGCGGGACCGCCGGCCTGCGGTACTTGATCGCGTTGCCGACCAGGTTCGTGAAGGCCTGCGCAAGCTGAGCCTCGTCGGCCATCACCACAGGCAGGTCGTCGACCGTGTTCGTCGCGCCGGCCTCGCGGATCGCGGGATCAAGGAAGCGGAGCGCGTCGCCAACCGGGCCGTACACGTCGGTCGGCGCCGGCGAGGGGGGCGCCGTACACGGGCATGAAGCCCGCCGGCCTGAGCGAAGGCCCGGTCGTGCCGAGGGCGGAGAAGGCGATCGAGACCGGGGATCCCGGAGAGACGATCGAATTCATCCTCAGAACCGTCGAGGACGACCTCGTCCATCGCTTCCACCACGTGATGGAGACAAAGACCTGCGACGTGAACGACGTCGCGGCCGGCCGGGAGTTCATCGAGGCGTTCATCGGCTGGGTCGCGTATTCCCACCACCTCTCCAGATCCGCGGCGGGTGCCGGCGGGCACGCCGAGGACCACGGAGATAGAGCAGGGCCCGGACACCACTGAAGAGCATTACGGGATACAGGGGAGGACCCTACCAGATCTGACGGTGAAGAGCCGGACGATGTCGGGGAAGCTGGTCAAGCTGGTATCGGTGCATTCGAACCCCGCGACGGGTTTGTTCGTACCAATCCACGGTACAGAGGCGTCGTCCATCGTCGCAGGGGAGGGTACCGGGCTTCGCCCGGCGGGGAGGGCGCCGAATGTAGGGGGCAGACATAGCTCTCGTGTCGTCGCATGCCGACGCCGGCTCCGACGCGTTCGCGGAAAAAAAGGAGTTCGTCAGGTCGCCCGGATGTAGCCGGTCCGCTGGACGGTCTCGGTCGTGCCGTCCGTGTACGTGATCTTCACGAGCGGCGAGAACGTGCCCTTCGCGGGGTAGAAGAACGTCGGGTTGACGTTCCGCGAGTTCCAGGTCTCCAGGTGCGCCGGCGCGTCGAACGACCACCAGGCCGACGCGATACTCTTGCCGCTCGCCGGCGTCACCGTGAACGTGACAGTGCTGCCGGACGGAGCTGTCGTCGGGACGGCCGAGAACGAGGCCCCGCCCGCCTCCGGCGTCGGCGTGGGCGTCGCCCCGACTGGCTCGAACGTGATCCAGTCCAGGTTCTGGCCGTCGCCCGAGAACGCGAGCTTCAGGGTGTGCGTGCCGGCCGTGAGGCGGACCGGGTTCTTCCCGAACGTGAAGCCCCCCGTCGCCGTCGGTGCCGGGGTCATGGTCGCGGTGACGCCCGCCGACGGCCGGGTACGCGTCGACCATTCGACGGCGGTCGCGAACCGCTCGAACGAACCGGTGTTCGGAACCAGCACCCACATCTCCTGCCAACCGTCGTCTACCGAGACGACCACGTTCCGGTAGGAATGTGGTGACGCCACGCGGAGAGCCAGATAGTAATCGCCGGTCTGCGCGACGTTCACCGTGTACCCGAGGTACTCGCCTTCGCGGATCCACCCGATGTTCGGCGTCGAGAGGCCGGCCTGTTTCTCGATGTCGACGTCGTCGTGGCGGTACGCGCCGCCGGCGTTGCCCGGCGTGGTGTCGTGGTACGCGACCCCCTCGCCGCCGAGGTCGTAGTCCTCGGCCTGGATCGTGCCGGGGATCGAGAGCGGCCTGTACGGTGTCCCGTCGATCTCGGGCGTCGGCGTTGGCGTGACCGTCGGCGTGGGCGTGGGCTCGACGTACGGGGAGAACTCGAACCAGTCGATGTTCTGGCCGTCGCCGGCGAAGGTCAGCCAGACGGTGTGCGTGCCGGCGGCGAGCGTCACCGGGACCGGGACCGTCCGCCAGTCAGAGAACGAGCCCGTGTTCGGGACCGCGATCGTCCCCGCCGCGGTGCCGTCGACCGAGACGGCGATGGTCCGCCCGCTGTTCGGGCTCGCGACGCGCGCGGTCATGGTGTACTGGCCGGCCTGCGTGACGTTCAGTGTATACCGCAGCCACTCGCCGTCCCGGATCCAACCGACGTTCGTGACGCCGTTCGCCGTCTCGATATCGACGTCGTCGTTCCGGTATGCGCCGCCGGTATTGCCGGGGGTGGTGTCGTGGTAGGCGGCGCCCTCGCCGCCGAGGTCGTAGTCCTCCGCCTCGACCCGGCCGGGCAGCGAGTGCGGCCGGAACGGGCCCGGCACGAAGGGTGTCGGGGTCGGCGTGGGCGTCGGCCTTTGCGGCTCCGGGGTGAATTCGAGATAATCGATGTTCTGGCCGTCGCCGTGGAACGCGAGCTTCAGGGTGTGCGTCCCGGCCGAGAACGCGATCGGGACCGGGTCGCACGAACCGACCCCGTTGGGCGGGTCCCAGCAGACGATCGGAACCCCCGCAGGGGCGAACGTCCCGAAGGAGCCCGTGTTGGGGACGGCGAGCGTCATGGGATACTGGTCGTCGACGGAGAGCGAGATCGTCCGATTGCCATTCGGGCTCGCGACCCTAGCGTTCACCCGGTAGGAGCCCGCCTCGGTGACGTTGACCGTGTAAGTCAGCCATTCGCCGTCCCGGATCCAGCCGACATTGGTGATGCCGTTGCCGGACTCGATGTCGACGTCGTCGTGGCGGTATGCGCCGCCGGTATTGCCGAGGGTGGTGTCGTGGTAGGCGGCGCCCTCGCCGCCGAGGTCGTAGTCCTCCGCCTCGATCCGGCCCGGCACGCTACCGGGCCGGTACGGCGTCGGGAACGGGCCGACCGGGTCCTCGGGAGGGTACCCGTGGACCCCGTCCAGGATCTCGCCGAGCGAGAGGCCGTAGCAGTAGAGGTTGCTCGCGGTGATCTCCGGATCCGTCACGATCGCGAAGTGCGGGTCGGTGTGGTCGAGCCGGTGCATGGCCAGTTCGTAGACCTGCAGTGCGTCGGCGCGGAAGAAGACGCCGTGCCCGAAGCTCGGGATATCCCAGTCGGTGCCGTTCCGGACCACGGGGTACGCGGTGTAGAGCGGGTACTGGTTCGGGAAGATTTCGACGGCGCCGACGACGTACCGCGCCGGCGAGGTGTCGTTGCCCAGGATGTCGCCGACGTTGTACCGGGCCGGCCAGCCCAGAGTCGGCCGGTCCTCCCAGTTCTCGGCCGGGTACCCGCCGATCGTCGCGAGCTCGGCGAGCGAATATCGCCAGTAGCCGAAGTCGCCGCCCGTGAGCGTGGTCTCGTTGATGATGATGGTGTGCGGGTCCGCATGGTGCGTGCGCGTGAAGTTGTGCTCACGGAGCCAGGACTCGGGGAAGTTGTCGTTTCCGTGCCAGTACTTCTCGATGTACCAGCGGTCGCCGTGCTGGAACACGCTGTAGGTCGAGTAGGCTGGCTCCGGCTGGTTCTCGGTGGTGACACCCGCGATCAGCCAGTGTTCGCCGGCGATATCGCCCTCGAGGTAGAGCGGGGAGGAGGGCGACGGTTCGCCCGGCGCGGGCGCGACCGGGTACGCCTTCCCCGCGAGGGCCTCCGCGAGCGAGAGGCCCGCGTACTGCATGCCGCCGCCGGTGACGGTCGCGTCCGTGATGATCACGATGACCGGGTCGGCGTGCCCGACCCGGCGGGCGTGCAGGCTCTCGACGAGGTTTTGCTCGTCGACCTTCAGTTCCTGGTGCCAGTAGCGCGGGATCTCCCATCGTCCCGCGTCCTGCACCACGCCGTACGCGGTGTAGTTCCGCGTCGCGCGGCTCGCGGTGTCGACGCTCGCGATGATGATGCGGTTGGTTCCATCGGCTCCGGTGATCTCCAGGACATCCCCCACGACGAATCGCTGGATGCCCGGGGTGTACGACGCCTGCACGCTCCCGGCGAGCAGGCAGAGCGCCAGCAGCAGGAGCGCCGCCGGCGCCAGGGCGCGAGAGCGCCCCGGATAATGTTCGGTTCGATGCATGGATCCTCTCCAGCCGCTTCGCTCCGAAGCGGCGATTGCGCATTGATGAATTTCATCCCGCACGGAGGGATTGGCATGGCGCCCGGCCCGAAGGGCCATCAAAGAGGGTCTGTCACTCCACGCGCGATTATCACCGATACGTTCATACATCGACAAACCTTCAGAAATGTTTCTGTAAAAATAGAGCATGGACTGCCTCCTCCACCTGTATCGGCCGCCGATCCGGCAAAAGCCAGGGCCGATCTACGGATCCGCCGTGGGCCGTGTCACCGCCCTCGGAGGGTGGAGAGCTGGGCGACGTCGGCGTCGTCGACACGGCCGTTGCGGTCGGAGGTACGTGACTGCGCCGCCGGCAGGGAGAAGAAGAAGGTCGAGCTCTCGCCGGTTCAACCCATCTCCAGCCGCGGCGGGTAGTATTCGACCGTGACACCGGCCATTCGAGCGGCGTTTACCTGCGACGATCGGCGCCGGCTCGCGCCTCTCGGTCGGTCCACGCCGGAGGGCTGCCACGTTCGCAGGATCGGTTAATCCGGGCGATCAGGTCCGCATCCATGCTCCGGCCCTGTCGACGAGGTGCCAGACCTCGTCCGAGACCGCCTGCGCCTGGTGTATCGACAGGGCGCCGGCGATGATCATGGCCCCCGACGTGAAGATGAGCGCCACGCCCCCGGCATTGGACCGGTAGACGAGCCCGGGGAAGACCTCGGGCTCGTACTCGATGTTCTCCAGGTCGAGGGCGACGGCGAGCTTGGGAAGAGATACGCCGGTATCGAGGTTGCCGGACGCCACGAGGTTGACGATCCGGGGCCGGGGGTCGGGGGCGAGGGCGGCGCCGGCCGTCCGAAGGGCCTCGAGGAGCGCCGCGAGCGCAGGCGCGACCGCGTCGGGGTGCTGCACGCCGACCAGGTTCACTTTTCCCGAAGTGAAGACGAGGGCCGCGAACTTCGGCGATGTCCTGCGATAGACGAGCCCGGAAAACCGCCGCTTGTCGTAATCGGCGCCCGGGATCACGCGGGCGAGGTCATCGAGGTTCAGCACGTCGGCAACCTTGACGGAGGCCACGATGTTTCTAACGGTCAGGGACAGGTGCGGCGCAGGGCCGGCTTGCCCGATGGGTGCGGCAAGGGAGTTCACGGGCTCCCCCCGCCTGTTGTATATCCAGTTCGTTGCATGATATGTACCTTTCTGGGAGAATTCGTCGATCGGGATCGATGCGCGGACCGGCGATGCCCCCGGGCGCACGACGGGGCCGATCGCATCAGCCTGGAGTCCACGCACCGGCCTGGTCGATCGCGTTCCGGACCTCCACCACGACCCTGGCGGTCTGGGCCTCTGTCCGCGTCCCCGTGACCACGAACGAGCCGCTCCCGAACACTAACGCCACGCCTTTGGGGTCGGCAACCCGGTAGACGAGCCCGGGAAACTGCTCGGGCTCGTACTCGATGTGCTCCAGGTTCATGGCGATGGCGAGCCGTTGAAGTGCGACTCCATCGCCGAAGGTGCCGCTCGAGACCATATTGACGATGTGAGGCGGGTCGAACGGCTCGAGCTCGGCGCCGGCGGCCCGGAGGGCTTCGAGGACGCTCGAGAAGGCGGACGGGAGCACGTCCGGGTGCCGCATGCCGGTGAGCACGATCTTCCCGGGGGTATAGATCAGGACAGCCACTTTCGGCGAGGACCTGTGGAGGACAAGCCCCGGGAACTTCTTTTTATCGTATCTGGCCCCGGGTATCCGCTCGGAAAGGTCGTCGAGGTCGAGCACGGTCGCAACCCTCCCGGTCGCAACCACGTTCTGAATCCTCAGGGCCGGGGCAGTCGCGTCGCTCATGAGTTCACTAGTATACATTGCACGGATCTGATCGATGCAGCTTGCGGTGGTTCCCGTCCCGGGCCGCGGCAGCGATCGCTCTGCGCTCGTGGATGGGTTTTCCGATTCCGGTCATGCCCGCGTGTTGCGTCGGGACACTACCGGAACACGGACCACGGCGGCCTGTTCGGCCGATCTCGCGTGGTCGCCGGAGGGGCTGCGGGCGTTCAG
>JBDKUZ010000046.1:0-15777 GCA_039679395.1 Methanospirillum sp.
GACCGTGGCGAAAACGACGGGGCGCCATGACCGCTGCCGGGCCGCATCGGTGTTCGCCCGTTCGCCGGAGGCGGGCGCGGCGCCCTCGGAATAGGCTGAACAGGTACGGCAGCGCGATCAGCGAGACGAGCATGACCGCCATCAACCAGGAGACCGCGCCGACCATCGCAGACGTGTGCTATGGAGGGCTTCTGCCGGGTTCACCCCGAACCATTACAATCGGCCGGATGTACAATCGATCAGACGGATACGCATATCCTCTCTATCGACAATTGTCTTCCATGGCGGACCACCCGGTTCCTCCGGAGGGTATCGGTCTTCTCGCGGGTCTTCTCACGACCACCGTACTCGTCGCCCTGAGCGCGGTCACGCAGCTGCCGTTCTGGGCGAGCGCGCCGCTGCTCCTCCTCGGCGGCGGAATCGCGGCGGGCATCGCCGCTCCCGTGCGCCCGCCGGCGGGCGCGCTGATCGGAGCGGCGACCGGGCTGTTCGCTGCCGTTCTGCTCGTCGTTCTGGAATCCCTGTACTCGATCGCCGCGTTCGGTCAACCCCCCGCCACCCACCCGCTCAAGCTCTTCTCCCTGATCGTCATCGCCAGCGTCCCGCTGTATACGCTCTCGGGGGCGTTCGGTGCGGCCGTGCGACGGAAGATTGCGGGCCCTGACGCCGATGGAGAATATCGCTGCACGACAATAGAGCGCCACGTTTGGTTGGGGATTGCACTCGGTGCTCTCTTTATCATCGGTATATGGGCGAGCACCACTGGGATCGTGCCCGGATGGCGGCTCTGGCCCGACGCGTGGTTCCTGGCTGCTCTGATCCTGCTGTATGCGTTCACGTCCGGGCTCGTTGCCGCGCTCTTCTCTCGCGGCGGAATGATCGGGGCTCTTCGATCGAGCCTCTTCGCAATTGTCTGCAGTCTCGGGATTCTCGTGGGGCTCATGATCCTCCAGGACTTGACAGTGACACGAAACCTCTATTCCGGGCTCTGGCCGATAGCCGTCGCGATCTATGCGATCGTCGGGATTCCTGCCGCCGTGCTGGGCGGCATCGTCGGCGGAATCCTCATGAAACCGTTCGCCGTCCCACCTGTTTCTGCCGACTGCGACGCCGGAGGCCAGGACGTACCCGACGCCGGACGGCGATGCGACGGGAATTAATTCGAGCAATTCGTCATCGCGACCGTCGATCCTCGCCGATTCGGTGGGGTACGCAGGCAGGCGGAGGGAGATCGCCGAGGCCCCCGCCTGCTCTTCTTCCGATCCCGGATCGTCGACCGCCCGCGATTCCTTCAGGCGGAAACGATGGAGCGGCGGGAAAACAGAGTCCGCGCCCGCCTATCCGAACAGGCTGAACAAATACGGCAGCGCGATCAGCGAGACGAGCGTGACCGCCATCAGCCACGAGACCGCGCTCACCACCGTCGGCGTGTACTTCTGGAGATGACGCCGGGCGAGCAGGCCGTCGACCGCCTCGCGAAAGATGTACCCGCCGTCGAACGGGACCATCGGCAGCGCGTTGAAGATCCCCACGTTCAGGTTGATCCAGCCCGACCAGAAGAGGAGCTGGACCACGCCCCAGAAGCCCGGGAACGGCTCCTTCCAGAACGCCGTGTTCGAGCCGGGGAACCCGACGATCCGGAGGGCGTCCCCCATCGACGAGGTGTCGAACGGCAGGATCAGGTACCGGAGGATCCCGATCGGCGTGAACGATCCCTTCACGTATGCCTGAATCGCCGCGCCGTCGTAGTATTCGACCCCCATGAAGCCTGATGTCGAGTTCCCCGTCGGCCACTGCGCAAGCGTCAGCTCCCGGGTCGTCACCACCCCGTCCTGCTCGACGGTCAGCGACGTATGGTCGCCGGGCCGCGTTGGGGCGAGGAGCCGGGCCACGTCCTCGCGGCTCGCGACCGACGTCCCGTTCACGGCGAGCACGACCGAGCCCGGCGTCACCGAGGCGTTGTAGGCCGGGTAGTCCTTGTACACGCCGTTGACCACCGGCGTCGCAATCGGCACGGCCAGGCCGAAGAGCGTGATCATCAGGAAGAACGCCAGCAGCCCGAAGACGATGTTGTTCGAGATCCCCGCGCCGTACATCCGCATCTTCGCGGCCCGCGGCGCCTTCTCGAGTTCCTCCTCGTCGGGCTCGACGAACGCCCCGATCGGGACCACCGCGACGAGGATGCCGGCCGCCTTCACCTTGATCCCCTCGACCCGCGAGAGGATCCCGTGCCCGAACTCGTGGACCACAAGCGTGATCACGAGCGCGAGCCAGACCGCGACCGTCCCCGGCACGAACTCGTTCAGGCCTGGGATCAGCAGCAGGTTCTGCGGCGCGTAGATCCCCGTCGGTTCGGGCCGCACCTGGAGCGTGTACCGGAGCGAGAAGAAGAGCGAGAACGCGAAGAGCGCCGAGATGACCACCACGGCCACGACGCCGACGCTCGCGTAGGCCCGGAGCGGCCACGCAATCCGGCGGAAGACGTCGAAGAAGTGGACGCGCATGGTCCGCAGGGCGAGGATCGGGCCGTAGAACGCGACGTGCTCGGAGAACCAGCCCCTGCTCTCGGGCGGCATGGCCGATTCGCCTTCGGGTCCTGCCGGCGCTCTCTCGAGGGCCGCTATCTCCTCCGCCGCCATCCTGCGGCGCAGGTAGAACACGACCGCGGCGTACGCAAGCACGGCGATGAGGATGATCTCGACCGTGAGCCAGTCCATTCCCACTAGCATGGTCGGCGACGAATATAAAGGGTCGTCTCGGGTCAGAAGAGCGTGGTCTGTCCGCGGGCCCGCTGCCGGTCCGTGACCGTGCGCCAGCTCGCCCGCACGAACGAGGGCAGCGGGCCGCCCGCCTCGAGGCAGGCGTCGAGGAACCGGCAGGTCGCGGGGTCGGACGGGTACCCGCTCCCGAACCGGCCGTGCTCCTCGGCAAGGGCGCGGAGCGCCGCGTCCCGCCGGACCTTTGCCACGATCGAGGCCGCGGCGACCACGGCCAGCAGGTCGTCGGCGTGGTGATTTCCGACGACCGTGCAGGCGTGGCCGAGCTGCCGGCCCACAGTCGCCGCGTAACGCCCCTCGCGCACGTCGCAGGCGTCGAGGTACGCGACGGCGATCCGGTGGCCGGCGACAAAAAGCGTGCGGAGCGCGGCCGCATGCGCCCCGGCCACGATCCCGTTCATGGTTTCGCGGCCCCGCGCCAGGTCGATCGCGTCCGCCGGGACCTCGACGACCGCGAAGGGAAGGGCCTCGACGATCTCCGCGCAGACCGCCTCGCGCCGCCGGGGCGTGAGGGCCTTCGAGTCCCGCTCGCCGAGAGACGCGACCGCCTCCCAGTCCGAGGCCGCGACCGCCGCGACCACGAGCGGGCCGAGGACCGCGCCCTTGCCGGCCTCGTCCACGCCCGCGATCATCGGGTCAGAGGATGTTGCGAAGGGCGCGAAGTTCGAGCAGGAGCGAGGGGTCGTGCTTGACGAGCTCCGTGACCATGCCGAGGACCGAGAACTTCGCGAGGTCGATCTTCGAGATCGAGTGGACGAGCCGGTTCAGCTTGTCGTCCGAAAGGGTAAGGAAGTACTCCTTGACCTTGTAGTTGCGCTCGAGCGACTTTCCGAGCTTGGAGGCCCGCCATGTCCGGTCGTACGCCATCAGCGCGTTCGTCGAGACGTCGCCGGCCGAGATCGCATCCGAGGCCGTCTGGCCCGCGAGGCGGCCCGTGAACATCGCGTTGTAGATCCCGCCGCCCGTGATCGGGTCCGCGACCCGCGCCGCGTCGCCGACGATCACGAGGCCGTCCGCGACCGTCCGCTCGAGCGGCCGGCAGACCGGGACGCCGCCGATGATCCACTCGAGGACCTTCCCGCTCGGGAAGGTCTCCTTCACGAACCGGTTCAGGTAGTCGATCGGTCGGCTACCGTCGCGGCACTTCTTGCCGCTGATCCCGATCCCGACGTTCGCGGTCCGCTCCCCCTTCGGGAAGACCCAGACGTAGCCCTCGGGCGCCCGGTCGTTGCCGAGGTAGAAGACGGTCGCGGCCGGGTCGATCTCGATCCCGGTCATGAGATACTGGACGCAGGTCTCGATCTCGGCGAGCGGCACGGCCGTATCGATCCCGCACCACCGCGCGAACTTGGACTCGACGCCGTCGGCGGCGACCGTGACCTTGGCGCGGACATCCTCGACCGTGCCGTTCGCTTCGATCCGGGCGCCCGCCACAGCGCCGTTCTCCATGATCGGCGCGATGGCGCGTGCCCGGACCTGGACGTCCGCGCCCGCGTCGGCCGCCTGCATCACGAGGTCGCGGTCGAACCGCTTCCGGTCGAGCACGTACCCGACCTCGGCCCCGGCCATCGAGGGCTCGAGGGTCATCCGGTAGCCATCGGGCGCGACGAGCACGGCCCGGTCGATCACGGCCGAGATCCAGGCCGGGTCCGGCTCCATGAACTCCTCGATCAGGTCGCGGCCGACCCCCTCGGCGCACCGGACGGGCACGCCGATCGCGGACCGCTTTTCGATGATGCCGACCCGGAGGCCCTTCTCCGCCGCCGTCCTGGCCGCGAGGGCCCCGCCTGGCCCGCCGCCGACGACGAGGACGTCGTATTCAGGTCTCATTCGCGACCTCCAGGGCGCCGAGCGGACAGGCCCGGGCGCAGACGCCGCAGCTGGTACAGTTCCCCTCGACCGAGAGGTAGGCGTCGATCAGTTCGAGCGCGCCCTCCGGGCAGACCGAGACGCAGCAGCCGCAGTATCCGCAGACGTCCCTTCTGATCACGAGCATGCCATTATCCTATGTAGTGCTGCCCGAAAAGGATTATCCCCGCCGGAACCCGGAGGCGTCAGTCGCGCGGGAGCTCGAAGGTGCCGTAGCACCCGCCGCCGCCGGGGTGCAGGACGATCCGGCCCGCTCGGAGGGCGCCGATCGCGTGGGCCACGGCGGGGTCGACGGCCGCGATCTCCTCAACCGGCCGGTCGACGAGGACCGCGATCTCGGTCGAGAAGGCCGCGAGCAGGGCCTCGTGAACCCGCCGCACGCCCTTCGCCATCGGCGACCCGAGCCCGAGCACCTCGGCGATCACCAGCGCGAGCGGGACGAGATGGAGGTACGGCGGGCGCGGGCGCGGCGTTCCGTCGGAGAGCTCGCGGGCCCGGTCGTGGACGCCCTTCTTCAGCGACGTCCCGTCATCCGGGCAGCGCCAGCCGTTCTTCTCGGCCTGGTCGAGCGAGTAGTGGTGGTTGCAGCGCATGCAGGCCGTCTCGTTGTACTTCCCCTCCTCGGGAAAGAGCCCGACGTTCATCACCACGCGGCCGCGCTTGAGGGCCTCGAGCACGCCCGCGGGCGTCCGCTTCCCCACGTCGAGGCGGGTGAACTCGCGCCCGAGCCGGTGGAGCTCGGGCGAGTGGGCGTCCGAGGCCGAGATGAACGGGACGTCGTAGAGCTCGGTGATCCCGGCGCCGTACGACGAGTCGGCCGAGAGGCCGAGCTCGAGAAAGTCGATCCTTTCGCCGCCATAGCAGGCCGCGACGCTCTCAAAGGCCGCGTAGATCCCTGTCCACGGCGTGAACGCGTGCGACGGCCCGGCGATTCCGCCGGCCTCGTGGGCGGCACGGACGATCTCGCCGCCGGAGATGCTCACGTGCGGCCGGCCCTCGGTCGCGAGACTCCTGCCGTGGGGGGCGAGCAGATCGCCGAAGGCCTCGACGGCGTCGAAGTCGGAAAAGAAGGCCAGGTGGTGGACCCGCTTCTCGGCCTGGACCTCGACCGTCGGCAGGACCACGATCCCGAGGTCGTTCTCGAGGTGGGGCTGCCAGGCCTTCCGCCACTCGGGCTGGAGCGCGTCCCCGGTCCCGATGGCACCGATCCCCTTCTGCGCCGAGGCCGCGAGCAGCCCCCCGGGGGTCATGCGACGGCTCACCCCCCGGGCAAAGGGAGAGTGGAGGTGGAGGTCGCAGTCGAGATCCATGGTCAGCCGATGTACGAGAGCTCGTCGTTCTGGCGGAGCCGTTCGAACTCGCGGACCTGCTGGAGCGCCTGCTCCATGTCCTCGGCCCGGTCCTGGAGCCCGTCGCGGCTGATACCGAGGTCGGTCAGCCGGCAGAGGACCCGGAGCACGGCCGCCGCCGACTTGGGGTCGACCAGGTAGCCGGAGGTCTCGCCCATCAGGCAGACCCCCTCCATGCCCCGCCGGGCCCCGAGGGCGATGATCATGCCCGCGGCCCCGATGATCCCACTCCCGGGCTCCTCGGGCTCGAAGGACCCGCCCGCCTCCTCGACGGCCGGGCGGAGGTGGGGGTGCGTCACGGTCGAGAGGACGCGCGGCTCGTCGACCAGGTGGCCGACACCGTACCCACCGAGGGTGAAGATCCGCTTCACGCCGAAGTGCTCGGCGCAGTCGAGGTAGGCGTCGGCGAGCGCGTAGTGCCCCTCGGGCGAGACGCTCTGGCAGTCGCCGACGAGAAAGAGATAGGTCGCGGATGGCGATTCGTACCGCCAGACCTCGTTGTTGACCAGGCGGCAGCTGCCGTCCGGCCGGCTCACTACCTGCGGGGGAAAATAGACGGAGGTGATCTCGGCGACCTTCTCGGCCTCGAGCTCGTGGAGGATATGGTCGACCGCGACCTTCCCGACCTGCCCGATCCCGGGGAGCCCGCCGATGAGGATCGCCGACGCGTTCGGCGACTCGTCCGCGAGATACGCGATCTCGATCGGTCTCATTCAGCTCACCATTCTGCGGTAGCGGCCGTACCGGTCCTCGGGCGAGAAACGCGGGGGATGGGCCGATCCCGTCGGGTTGCCGCAGACGGGGCAGCGCTCCGCGAGGGTGTAGGTGCCGTCGCGGCCGCATCGCCGCATCCGGCCCCTCATGCGCTCTTGCCGGCCTTCTGCTTGCGCAGGAACTTCGCCTCGCCGCCGGCCCGCTCCATCACGCCCACGGCCGCCTCGGCCGCCTTCTCGATCGCACGCTGGGCCGTCTTGTAGTCGGGGGCGGTGACCTTGATTCCGTACTTTGGCGCGCCGACGTAGTAGAGGTCGATCTCGACGCCGTCGATCTTCGGCTCCGCCGCACGGAGCGCCCGCCGGATCACGTTGACCCCGTCGGGCTTGGGCGAGGTGAGCGTGAGCACGCCCGTCACCGTCACCCGGGGGATCTTGACGTTCTCCTTGCCGGCCGCGATGACCGCCTCGAGGGCCGCCTCGGGGAGGTCGATCCGCTTCCGGAAGCCCTCCTCGTCGATGACGATGTCCTCGAACGCCTCGTACAGGAGGCCGTATTCCTGGTAGAGGGCGGAGGTGATCTCGGCTTCGGACGCGCCCGAGGCGTTCGCCGCAAAGCCGATCCACATCCGGGCCTTCTGCTCGCTCTTCCACTCGCGGATCTTCTCGGACCGCTGGTGGTCGTTGACGTCTTTCTTCGAGAGGTCGATGTGCCCGCGGGACTCGTCGACGTGGAGCACCTTGCAGACGATCTTCTGCCCCTCCGAGACGTGGTCGCGGATGTACTTGATCCACCCGGTCGCGATCTCGGAGATCGGGATCAGCCCCTCGCGGTCGCCGTACTCGTCGAGGTGGACGAACGCGACGAAGTCCTTGACCTGCGTCACGGTGCAGACAACCAGTTCGCCCTCCTCGGGCCACGACCGCTCGTTCATGACGTCACTCAAGGGTGGCCAGGATCTCCGCCCGAATCTCGGCGCGGCCGCCGCGGGGCTCCGCGAGCACGCGCCCGCAGACCACGCAGCCGACCGTGGTGCTCGCCTTCTCGAAGACGATCTGTTCGTTCTCGCAGTCCGGGCACTTTACCCTAAGGAACTTGGACCGGTTTTCGCGGTAAAGACGTACCATTCGTATCTCACTCCGTCAGTTCGAACTTCGCGATGCGGAACCCGGGCCGGAGGTGCGCCTTATTGCAGGTCGTGCACCGGTACCGGACGTTGATCCGCTTGGTTGGTTTGTCGCCGCCCGGCACCTTTGAGAATTTTCCCATATTGCCGACGCCGCCTCTGCGCGCCTTCTGCCGGTCGATCCAGTGGAGCCCGGTGGTCTTGCCGCGCTTGACGCGCTCGACCTCGAGCTCCCGGTGGGCGAGACAAAAGGGACAGTAGGCCCGAAACTTGCTTGGCATCTTCATTGATACGCCCTCATAACTGCTCGTGAAAACAGCATCATCATTTGTCCGGAAGTATACTTAAAATGATGTTCCGTTCCCGCAGAACGGCCGCATTCTCGGGCGGAAGGGTCACGACGTCCTCCGCCTCGAGGGCGTACGTCCGGCCGTCGAAGCCCATAAACGGCTCCACCGGCGAGAGGACACGCGCGAGCGCGAGCGGGGAGGGCAGCGCGCCGTCGTGCCCCTCCATCGCCGCTGCCGCCGCGGCCGCGCACTCGACCGTGACCGTGCCGTCGCCGGCGGTCCCCGCGGGCACGCCCGCGCCGCCCAGCAGGGCCCGGCGATAGCGGTCGACGGCGTCCTGGACCTCGTTGTAGAGCGCCAGCTCGACCGGGAGCATCCGTTTCTGGTGCTCGCGGTCGAGAGTCCGGCCCTCGGCGCGAAGGAGGGCGAGGAGCAGGATCTTCTGCGACCGCATCCGGACGAGATCCTCGAGGTGCTGCTGGAGGGCGTCGATCCTCTCGGTCGCGGTCCGGAACGGCTCGGTCATGGGGTCCGTGCAGACCGAGAAGATCTGCCGGAGGTCGCCGATCTCCTCTCCGGCGCGGGCGAAGAGGTCCGCTGGAAGTGCGGTGAGGTTGCCGACCGCGTCCCGCTCGCCGGCAACAACGAGCTGGAGGCCGTCGAGCACGGCCGAGTGGCCGTCCTGGTCGGTCACGACGGACCGCCCCCGATCTCGGCCATGCCTCGCCCGCAGAGGTAGACCGCGGCCGCCTCGGGCACGCGGGCGTGGCCGGGGGCGAGCTGCAGATCCATGCCGAGGAGCGAGACTGTACAGGGGCGCTGGACCTCGACCGCGACCTCTCGGTCACCGAAGACGACCGCGTCGACGACCGGGTCGAACGCCTCGAGATCGCGCGGCTCGAGGGTGGTGACGCGCAGGCCGCTCCCGCCGTGAAGCGTGCCAGGCGCGCGGATCAGCCGCTTGATGTCGGTCGTCACGGGCTCGTCGGCCTGGACGCCCGCCTCCTTGAGCCGGGCGCGCCACACCTCGTTCTCGGGCGAGAGGAGGAGGGGCAGGACCTTCCGGTCCATGGCCGGGTCGTCGCCCGTGCCGAGGCGGTCCCGACGGTCCCAGACCTGTCGCGCCCGCCCCTTTCCGATCGAGGGGATGGACGCCAGGTGCGCGAAGGCTCCCTTCTCGCCGAGCGACGAGAGCCAGTCGAGGTATTCTGTAAGGGCGCGCCGCTGCCGCCCGCGCCATCCGCTCTCCGGGTCGGCGGCCGGACGAACGAGCAGGGCCGGGTCGAGCCCGATGCCGCAGACATAGTTGATCAGCTCCCGCCGCTCTGCGCTCGAGAACTGTCGCACGGAGAGGGCCTTCACATGGATATGGTATCCTCTCCCACCTGAAAAGACCACCTGGAGGTCACGCCCGGTAAAGCCGAGCTCGCCCGTCAGGATCTCGATCAGCTTCAGCGTCTCCTCCTTCGTCCGGGCGAGCATCACCGGGTAAGGGGGAAACGGAGGCCGGAGCATGTGATCCGCGTCGAGGTCGAAGATCACGTCCGCGCCGGACCAGCCCTTCGCGCCCATGGTCGGCGCGGCGGGATCGTCGTAGTACGCGGTCGAGAAGAACGCGTGCGCGGGGGCCATGGTCCTGAGGTAGTCCACGAGCTCGTCCCGCGTCCCGAACCCGACGTGTCGGCGCATGCGCGGATCGTCGCGGCTCGAGAAGAAGAGGAAGCCCCATTCGCGCTGCGGCAGTGAGTCCGGCGCGGACACCTGGGCCGAGGCGTAGTAGGAGCCGAACCGCTGCCGCATGAACTCGACCGTAGCCGGACGCATCACCTGATCCGAGAAATCATATACGGCCCATCCCTGATATAGCCGTGCCGCCGGTAGTAGGGACGGACGCCGACGCCGCTCATGACCGCGACCGTCCCGTACCCGGCGTCGGCCGCCTGGCGTGCGGCCTCGGCCAGGAGTTCGCGCCCGAACGAGCGGTGCTGCCACTCGGCCGTGCCGGCCCCGACGCCGAGCCGGACCTGCGCGCCGTACACGTGGAGCTCGCGGATAAGCGCGGCCCCGTCGAGCTCGGCCCGCCAGGGCGCGCCGGGAAAGCGGAGGCGGACAAAGCCGATCAGGGCGTCTCCGACCGTGGCCTGGATGAACCGCTCCTGGCCGCCGCAGCAGTCGTACGCGATGGTCGAGACCGTCGGCGGCGTGTCGAGGTGCATGCACCGCCCGATCTCGCGGCAGCGGATGCACCGGCAGCGCCCCCCCATCTCGCGGAGCCGCTTCTCGGCGAGCTGCCGGAAGTTGCCGTGGACCGACCCGGCCACGATCAGCTTCGCGGGGATATCGCGCTGGACTCGCTGGAGCCGGACGTATTCGGGAAGGCCAGCCTTGACCTCGGCGAGCAGGTCGACGAGCGTCTCCTCGTCGAACGGTTCGTACTCGCCCGAGCGGTAGAGGGCCTCGAGCTCGGCCCCGGGCGTCACGAGGGTCGGGTAGAGCTTGAGGAAGTCGGGCCGGAAGCGGGGGTCGTCGAAGAGCTGGCGATAGACCGCCCGGTCGAGCTCGAGTGGGGAGCCGGGCAGGTTGGGCATCATGTGGAACCCGACCTTCAGCCCGGCGTCGCGGAGCTCGGTGTTCGCCCGGACGGTCTCGGCGACCGTGTGCCCGCGACGGATGAAGAGGAGCACCTCGTCCGAGAGGTGCTGGACGCCGAGCTCGACCTTGGTCACGCCGAGATCGAGCATCCGGTCGATCTCGGTCCGGGTGCAGCAGTCGGGCCGGGTCTCGAAGGTTACGGCCACGCACCGGACCGACGCCTCCTCGTTCCGGGCGGCCTCGAGCGCGGGGTCGGCGCCGTCCGTGGCCGAACCGGTCCCGCGGTCGTTCATGGCCGCAAGGCAGCGGGCGACGAACCAGGCCTGGTACTCCGGTGTGCGGGCCGTGATCGTTCCGCCCATCACGATCAGCTCGGCCTTGTCTACATGGTGACCGAGCATGACATAGTGGTTGAGGCGGGCCTCGACCTGGCGGTAAGGGTCGTACTCGTGCTCACGTGCACGCCGCGCGGCCGGCTCCTCGCCCGTGTACGACTGCGGCGATCCGAAGGGGTGGTCGGGGCCGCCGGGGCAGGGCAGGCAGCGGCCGTGCGGACAGGGAGCCGGCGAGGTCATCACCGCGACCGGCGCGACCCCCGAGAGGGTCCGGGTCGGCTTGACAAGGAGCCGGGCCCGAAGCGCCGGGAAGTCGGCGGGCGAGGCGGCCGCGAGGATGTCCGAGTTCCGTGGAACGAACGAGAGGCCGAACTCGTGGGCGGTACGGCGCTTTATGGTCTGGACGTCGGTGCGGGTATCTCGTGCGATCCGGGAGGCCAGCTCCCGCAAAAGAGTGGGGTTCTCCATGACCTAGTGTTCGACCGCGACCGGCTCCGGCACGGACTCTCCGGTCAGATCGAAGACTTGGCGTCTCTGGTCCCGCATGCTGCCCACGATCTCCTCCCCCAGGATCAGCAGGGCTTCCTTATGGGACTTCTTGTTCTTGTGGATATGCACAGGCGAAACCTCGAGATCGACGTATCGGGATGTGTCGACCACCTCTCCCGTAGAAGTCTCGTAGAACTTCTTGATATGCACCATCAGCATATGCAGATGAAGCAGTTCCTCCTTTTGCACTGTACCACCTCTCGATAGAGTTTACTATTTTCTCATATAGAGAAATAATTATGGGTGGCATTTATATTGGAAACTGAACGGGTTCGGGGCTGCCTTCTCGGGCTTGCCGTCGGCGACGCCCTCGGGGCGCCGTTCGAGGGGGGAGACCGGCCCGAACGGTGGTGCCGTCGGATGGAGCCCGACGGCAGGTTCCCGCGGCGGGCAGGGGCGGTGACGGACGATACGCTTGAGGCCATCGCCATCGCCGAGTCGCTGATCACCTGCCGCGGTTTCTCTCCCCCCGACCTCGTCGTCCGGCTCCTCGCCGGGTTCCGGGCGCACCCGGAGTATTACGGTCCGACCTCGACACAGGTCTTCTCGCTGGTGGAGGCGGGGGTCGACCCCTCAGCGGCGGCCCGCATCGTCCACGAGGAGCGGGGCTCGAGCCGGACGAACGGCCCGGTGATGCGAGGCCCGCCGATCGGGATCGTCTACGCGGGCCGGGCCGTGGGGGAGGTCTCGATGGTCGCGGCCCGGCTCACGCACTACGACCCGGTGGCCGGCGCCGCGTCGGGGTTCGTGAACCGGATGGCGAGCGAGCTCTGCCGCGGACAAAGCAGGAAGGCCGCGTACCTCGCGGCTCTCGACGACTGCCGGGACCCCGAGACCCTCGCCGTCCTCGGGTCGTGGCGAGCGCACCCGATCGTCCCGTCCCTCGATGCCCTCGAGCTCGCCCACGCGGCGGTCGCGGTTTTCATGACGACATCGACCTTCGCCGGGGCCGTCGAGGCCGCCGTGAACATGGGCGGCGATAGCGACACCCTCGGGGCCGTCACGGGCGCCCTCGCGGGGGCCTCGTACGGCGTCGGGGCGATCCCCGAAGAGTGGCTCGCGCCGCTCGAGTTCCGTCCGCGGCTCGTCGAGCTCGCCGACGGACTCGCCCGGATCGCGCGCTAGCCGACCGGCCGGAGCTCGACGAGGCGCAACGCACGGGCCCTCTGGCACGGCGCGGGCGGGTTGCCGAGCACCTCGTGAACGAGGTACCGGTCGCCCTCGACGATCCCGTCGGGATGGCAGAGGTCGTAGGCCTTGCAGTCCGTCCGGGTGCAGGTGCACTCGAAGAGGATGCGAGAGTTGACGATCGCCATGTCCGAGCCGATCAATGCGACCACGGGCGACTCGACGCACTCGACCGCGCTCGCGCCGTTGAGATGAACCTGACAGTCGTGCCGGGTATTCCGGACCGACAGGATGCGGTATTTTCGCCCGACCCGGAGGTTGTTGCAGGCTTTCTTAACCTTGCAGTTGTCGCAGGCGGCGATTGCTCCCTGGTACACGAACTCCAGCCCGGGCTTGGCCAGGGTCGTTCCGATCAGGGTGATCTTGGACTTCTCTCCAACCATGCGCACCTACTCCTGGTAAAGCATTCCGACAAGAGCGTGGGCGGACTCGTCCGTCAGCCCGCCGTCAAGTATTGTAAAGCGCTCGGGGCGGATAGTCTTTCCCATCTTGAGGGCTTCGACGGCGACCTCGTCGTCGACCCCGAGTTCGGCGGGCGTCGTCGGAGCTCCGATCTGGCGGAGGGCCGTGCGGATGGAGCGCCAGTCCCCGCCGTGGAGGTACATGCAGACGATCGTCCCGACGCCGCAGGCCTCGCCGTGGAGGGCCCGGCCCGGCGCGAGCCGCTCGAGGGCGTGGGCGAACTTGTGCTCGCCGCCCGAGCCCGGGCGCGACGAGCCCGCGATCGCCATCGCGACCCCCGACGAGACGAGGGCCTTGATCACCATCCAGGCCGAGGCCTCCTGGTGCGGCCGGATCGCGTCCGCGTTCCGCATCAGGATCTCGGCCGTGACCAGGGCGAGCGTGGCCGCGTACTCGCTGACGGGCTCGGAGCGGAGCCGGTGCGAGAGCTGCCAGTCGAGGACCGCCGTGGAGTTCGCGATGACGTCGGCGCAGCCGGCCGCGAGCAGCCGGTGGGGGGCGGCCGCGATCACGCCCGTGTCGGCTACGACCGCGATCGGGGGGTGGGCGAGGAGGGAGGCCGCGCCCCCGGGCTCGGCGACGGAGGCCCGGGCCGACGCGATCCCGTCGTGCGAGGCCGCGGTCGGAACCGAGACGAACTGGCGGTCGATGTTGTAGCTCGCGATCTTGGCGGTGTCGATCACCCGCCCGCCACCGACCGCGACCAGGAGGTCGGCCTCGGCCGCCTGCGCGATCTCCTGGGTCCGGCGGCACTCGTCGGGCGTGCAGCTTCCGACCAGGTGGACGACGACCTCGTAGTCGGCCTCGAGAAGCTCCCGGACACGGGCCCCCGCGACCTCCATCGTCGTCCGGCCGGAGACGAGCAGGACGCGCCGTCCGAGCCCGATATCGGCGCAGACGGCCGGGAGCTGCTCGAGGACGCGGTGGCCGATCACCACGTCGCGAGGGAGCTGCATCCACTTCGATTTGTCGAAGCCCCCGTCTTTGAGTATGTTTATTTCGTCTGCGCTCATTACGATCATGAATGATCAGGGAGTTCATCTACAAATATTACATTGCTCCAATCGAGAGCGGCGGGGCGTATACGCTCGTCGACACGCTCACCTACGCCGCCATCCTGATCATCGCCGTCTTCCTGATCTACCGCTGGATGCAGCGGACCGGCCTCGCCTTCGATCGGCCGCTCCTCTTCGCGACGCTTCCCTGGGTCGTCCTCGGGGGGCTTGCCCGGGTGCTCGAGGACGCGGGGATGCTGCCGGCCCCGTGGCGGTACCTGCTGATCACGCCTCTCATCTTCTTCGTGCTCTTCTTCTTCGCAGTGGTGGTGCTCTAT
Source organism: Methanospirillum sp. (assembly GCA_039679395.1). Classification (GTDB taxonomy): domain Archaea; phylum Halobacteriota; class Methanomicrobia; order Methanomicrobiales; family Methanospirillaceae; genus UBA288. The sequence continues at coordinate 14,585 of JBDKUZ010000046.1, forward strand.
CTCTGCCACCGCCTCCTCGGACGCGAACGGGGGGTCCGGGTCTACGGCGGGATCGGCCTGGTCTCGGCCGTGGTCGTCCTCGTGCTCCTCCTCTGGCACGGGGCGACCGTGACCCGCATCGACCTCGCCGTTCCGGCCGCGATCCTCGGGATCGCGGCCGTTACGACTGCCGCGCTCTGGGCCCTGCTCCGGTACGGCTTTCGCTGGGAGTATGTCTCTGACCGTGTGTACCAGGTGCTGATCGCCGGGCACATGCTCGACGCGTCGGCCACCTCGTACGGGATCGACCTCCACCCGCTCGGGTACGTCGAGCAGCACGTGGTCGGATCGTCCCTGATCGCGGCGACGGGAACGGGCTTCTCGATGTTCCTGCTCAAGCTCGCGGTCCTGATCCCGGGGATCTACATCCTCGAGCTCTACCGCCGCGAGGGATCGGCGGGCTCGTTCTGGTACCTGATCGTGCTCGCCATGATCGTCGTCGGCCTCGCGCCGGGCGTCCGCGACATGATGCGGATGATGCTCTGGGTCTGATAATTGGGGGACTGACAATTTCTTGTCGGGGAGTATCATCCCCACTGACACCACTTCCAATGTCAGTGTTATCGATAGCAAACGGTTCAAGGAGAGAGATCCGAGCCAAAATGGTCGGAAGCGCCGCCCAATATAGTTTGAATGTGAGAGATGTAGATCAGGAGAGTCTTCCTAAGGAGATTACCAAGGGGATTAGAAGTCCTGTAAATCCAAAAAAAGGTACGAGGGTTATAACCCCAGTCCGCGAATTCAGACCGGCTCTTTTTCACTCTGAACGTGCCTCGAGCGGCTTCCAATCCACAAAGAACAGAACGATTCCTTTTGGACACGCCAGTTTCCACTTGTCGTGGATCGCAAATTTTGTTTGAGCCCTTTCATCCTCAACCCACTCCTCAAAAATACATGGCAAAGGATGATCGCACGCGTTACACATCCACCTTAAGATCACTGGAACCACATCAGAACCGTTAATTTTATTTTATTAATGGTGATGGCGATGATGCCCCTTTCCCAGTTGGTATCTCTGCATCATAAGCGGCGAACCTCCACTAACCTCCAAAGGACATGACTTCGCGAGAGTCTATTCGGACATTTCATCTTCGTTAACTCGCGGATCGGGGTGCCCTCTTCCTCCCAATACTGGAAAGAGCACGGCGCCGGTC
>JBDKUZ010000047.1:0-29021 GCA_039679395.1 Methanospirillum sp.
CGTTCAGCGGCACGGTCTGGCCGGCCGGGACCTCGTTCGAGCCCGCGATCGAGGCCGAGAGCGAGGGGCCGCCCGATGTGTACTTCGCGCCGGCAGCCGCCGGCGACGCGATCACCATGGTGATCAGGAACAGGGCTGCGAGGAGTTTGGAGGGCATGACTGGCTCCGTGTGATCAGCATTTATCTGAACGCGGTAATGAATTGATACGTAAGGGTAGGAAAAATGCGGCAGGTCGGGTACCCTAGCGACGGGCCAGGGCCCGCACATCCGCCGCCACCCGCTCGATGCTGGTCATCTCGGAGGCATCGATCACGCCGCGCATGGCCCGCGTCACGACAGGGTACCCCGCTTCGCGGACGGCCGCAATCGGATTCGTGCCGCCGACTGCGACCACGCCCATGTACTGGGGGCTGATCTGGACCCCGAGGAGCGGGCTGTTGGGCAGCCCGACCTCGAGCACCCCCACGAACTGGCTCTGGCCGAGGTCCTCGAGGAGTTCGGCCACGAGCGGTTCGGCCTCCATGTGGCACTCCCGGATGTTCGCGAGGATGGTGCCGTTGCCGGTCCGAATCACCTCCGAGACCGAAGAGATCTCCTCGGCGATCAGCACCTGGAGCGGATCGATGGTGCTCTCGTCGTAGTGGATCAGATGGGTGAAGCGGCGGGGAACGCGATTCACGATCTCGACGACGCCGCCGCCGATCGGGTGCAGAGGCACGCCGCGGGCGAGCAGGATCCCGTCGAGGGTCACCGAGCAGAGCGTGCAGATGCCGGCCTGCCCCTCGGGGACGGTGTAGCCGTCGATGCTCTCGCCTTCGGGGACGATGCGGACATGATCCGAGGCACAGACGCCCGACTGGCAGGCCGTCTGGATGACCTCGAGCACGGGCGCGAGATCCGCCGTCCGGACGAGGGAGAGGTTGTATACGACGCGTCCGGTCCCCGCAACGGGGTCGTACGTGACCTGCATCGCGTACTCCTCGATCGTGTGGCTGACAAATTTGAGGGGGGACGGGGTCATCAACCATAATCGCCTCTTGTGAAAGAAAAATTGTTCTATAGCTGGGAGTCGAAAGTACGGATGATGGAGCGGCAGGTGCGGGCGCGGGCACGTGAGGAGATTGCCAGAATCCTTGAGTCGGCCTCGTTCGACGTGGAGCCCATGGATCCGCCGCTCGACCTCTCGGCGATCCGCGAGGACGAGTGCGTTCTCGTACTCTGCAGCGACGACGAGGGGGAATACGCCGAGTTCGATCGGACCGTCTACCGGGTCCGGAACGAGGGCCGCGACGTGGTCTGCCGGAAAGTCCTCTTCTCTATGAACGACCGCCCCGCGGTGAACGATTGCGTCCTCTGGGGAATCCCGGCACTTGTCGACTATGCGGGCAAGGCGGCCTGCGCCCGCGTCCTCGGCCGCGAGATGGTGCTCGACTTTGCTCCTCCGCGCCCCCTGCAGGTACTCGGCAGGCCCGGAGCGTCGCCCCCCCCCTCCGGGGGCGTGGCCCAGCTGCCGGTCAGGCTCACCGAGCGCGAGGCGCGGCAGCTCGCGAACTGCGAGGGGGCGGCACGGCTCCGCCTGATCCCGTACTGGTACGTTCGCTATGTATCCTCGGGGCGGACCACCTACCGGGACAAGGCGATCTCGTTCGATGAGGAAGGAGTGATCGCGATGAACGCGATCAACGGCGAGACGGCCGACCCCGAGGAGGAGGCGGTCATCCAGGCAGAGCTCCCCCAGGGAGCCGAGGTGCTCGAGGCCCAGATCACGCGTGATGGAGCCGCTGCGCGCGCGGTCGAGTACGTGGTCGGTCGCCTGACCCAGAAGGTCCGGATCCGCCAGGAGCGGCGCGAGGCGATCTTCTACGAGGAGAAGATCTTCCGGCCCGATCGGCGGGCGATCCGGGTCGAGCTCTCCCGTGTCTTCGTGCCGGTCTGGCAGATCCGCGGGCGGTCGATCGTCGAGATAAACGCGTTCTCGGGCGAGACTCTCTCTTCCCCCATGGACGAGGGTGTGGAGATCCTCTGATGGCCCCGGTGACCGTGATCGGCGGAGGTCCTGCCGGCCGGTTCGCCGCAATGCACCTGGCCGGAGCCGGACGCGAGGTCCGGCTGGTCGAGCGGCGGACGCTCGGCGGGCAGTGCCTCTCGTACGGCTGCATGCTCGTGAACGCCCTGAACGACGCGGCTCGGGCCCTCGCGGATGCCCGGCGTCTCGCATCGCTCGGCGCGGTCATGGGTGACACCTCGCTCGACCTTGCCGGACTCCTCTCCGCGACCGCCGAGATACAGGCGACGATCACGGGCGTGCTCGGGGAGGAGACGGCGGGGGCGGGGGTCGAGGTGATCGGCAACGTCGCAGCCGGGTTCGACGGAACCCGGGCCGTGATCGACGGCCGGCCGGTCGAGTCCGAGAGCGTGATCATCGCGACCGGCTCCCGCCCGGCCCTGCCTTCTGTTCCCGGGATCACGCGAGAGGGGGTATTTACGGCCGCGACCCTCGCCACGATGACGGCCGTGCCCGATCGGATCGCGATCGTCGGAGGAGGTGTCCAGGCCGCCGAGCTCGCGTACATCTTCGCCGCGTTCGGCGCCGAGGTCGAGCTCGTGGTCCGGAGCAGCCTTCTCCCGGGCCTCGACCCGCACCTCGCCCGGCTGGCCCGACGCGAGCTCGAGAGCGTTCGGATTCGCGAGGAGACGGCCCTCGTCTCGGTCGACGGCGGGCGCCGCGTCGCCGGGGTCACGCTCTCGTCGGACGGGGAGGAGGAGGCGGTCGAGGTCGACGCGGTGATCGCCGCCATCGGACTGGTCCCGAACAGCGACGAATGCGCCGGACTCGCGAAGCGGAAGAACGGGACGATCATCGTCGATGACCGGATGCGGACCTCCGTTCCCGGGGTCTACGCCTGCGGGGACGTGACCGGCCCGCCGTACCTGACCCCGGTCGCGCGGCAGGAGGGGCGAGTCGCGGCCGAGAACGTGCTCGGGTGCGAGACACGGATGGAGTACCGGCTGATCCCCCGGGGGTTCCGCCTCGGCAACCAGTATGCCTGGGTGATGGACGAGACGGCCGCGGCATCGTACGCGATTCCCGGTCCCGCCGGGCCCGGCTCGTTCTTCGCCGTCCCGGGACGCGGGACCGGCGTTGCCAAGGTCTTTCTCGATGAGACGGGCAGGCGGGTGGCCGGGGTCGCGGCCGCCGCCCCGGACGCGGCCCTCTCCGTGATGTACCTCGCCGAGCTGATCCGGCACGGTCTCGCCGTTGACGGCCTCAACGACTTCTACGAGATCCACCCCGCCGCCGACGGGCTCCACGGCCTGATCCGCTATCTCGGCGAGCGCTGCGCCTGAGCGGAGCAGCCTATTTTAATATCCGTCCGGTGCATGCATCCGCATGAACGGGTTTCGCATCCTCGCGGTCCTCTGTCTCGTACTCCTCATGACTTCCGGTGTCTCGGCCCTCAAGATGGTCAGCGGCGGCAGCACGACCGTGATCTCGGAGCCGATCGACGACGATGTCCTGGCGAGCGGCGGCACGCTCGTGGTCAACGCGCCCGTCGGCTCGCTGATCGCGGCGGGCGGCGAGGTTCAGGTCAACGCACCGGTCGCGGGAGACGTGATCGCGGCCGGCGGGAACGTGTGGGTGAACGGCACGGTCGGCGGCAAGGTCGTGCTCGCCGGCGGGCAGGTCGCACTGAACGGCACGGTCGCGCGGAACGCGATCGCGACGGGGGGCCGGGTCACCTTCGGGCCGGGTGCGCGGATCGGCCGCGACGCGGAGGTCTCCGGCGGCACCTTCGTCCACCAGGGCGCCGTCAACGGGACACTCGGGGTGAATGTCGGCACCTTCATGAATAGCGGAACGGCAGGTGCCATCCGGTACGACACCTCCGACAACCGCAGCGTCAATCGGACCGCCCCCGGACCAGGGCCATTCACCGGCCTCGGGGCCCTTATTGCGGGCATCGTAGCCATCCTCTCCCTGCTCGTGACGATCGGTTACCTGATCCTCGGGCTCCTGCTCCTGGCGGTTGCTCCGGGCGTGGCCCGCGCCGTGGAGACCCGCGTGCACGACCAGCCGATCCCCGCCTTTGCGATCGGCCTCGCCGCCCTGATCGGAGCCGTGATCCTCGGGCTGATCCTGCTCGTCACGGTTGTCGGGATCCCGATCGCGGTGCTCGGATGGCTCTTCATCATCGCCGGAGTGATGCTCGCCGGACTCGTGGTCTCCCTGGCCCTCGGCCGACTGATCGCGGGGAAGACCGGGATCGGACAGAACATCTACGTCCTCTTCATCATCGGCTTCGTGGTGCTCAATGTCCTCTACCTGATCCCGATTCTCGGCGACATCATCAAGTTCGTGGTGGTCTGCCTCGGGTTCGGCGCGATCGTCATGGCCGTGATGGACGCGGTCTCGGGCCGACGGACGGCCCTCTGATCACCTCTTTTCTCGACCGAACCCGGTTTCGCAACCCTGAAGTATTCAGAACGAGATTAGATCACCAGATTATCATGAGAACGATCGCCAGTACCACGAGGACCGACGCATGAACAATATCGAGCAGGACAGGCCCGCCCCTGACGAAACTGTGCCGACAGACGTCCCCGCCCCGGTCTCCGGCGAACTGCCGGTCGAGCCCGTTCCCATGACCTCCCCGCGAGCAGAGGCGAGACGCCCGTCGCTCGTGGAGCTCTTCACGAACCCCCGCGGGTTCTTCGAGGCGCTCGAAGGGCAACCCGTGGATCTCCGCATGCCGGCCCTGATTGTGCTGGCCGTCGGCATCGTCGCAGCGATCGCGGCGTACTTAGTCTCGTCCGTTCTCATGGGGGCCATCGCCATTCAGGGAGCGGAGGGCCTCGGCGGAGTAATCGGGATCATCGGAGCGATCGCGGCCCTCATCTTCACCCTGCTGTCCTGGGTGATCTACACCGCAGTCTTCTTTGTCATCTCGATGGCTTTCCACGGTCGAGGCGACTTCAACCGCCTTCTGAGCTACGTCGGATATGGCCATCTCCCACAGGTGATCGGAGGAATCATCAGCCTTCTCCTTTCATGGAGTTATCTCTCCACCCTTCGCGTGCCCGCCCTGACGACGCCCCAGGCGATCACGGAGTGGACCTTGACCATTACGAAGGGTCCGACCATGCAACTCTCGATTGTAGTAGGGCTCCTCTTCCTCCTCTGGTCGGCAAATCTCTGGATCTTCGGGGTCCACTCCGGCCGAAAGCTCTCGCTCCGCGACGCGGCGATCACGGTCGGCGTTCCGTTGCTGATTTACATCATATACACTGTCTTCTCCCTGGTGGCCTGATATGATCAAACGGCTCCTCGTGCTGGCCCTCGTCCTGCTCGGCTGCGTCGGGTGCGCCTCCGCTGCCCTGCCGACGTACACCTTTCCGACCTCCGACTTCACCGTCCCCACGAGCGGAGAGACGCTACCGGCCACGGCGGCCACGACGGTCCCGGTGGTCACCTCGGCGGGCAACCAGCTCCAGGTCGTCTCGACCTCGCTCGACCCGCCGGTCCTGATGAGCGGCGACACGGGCACGCTCACGATCGTGGTCGGGAACACGGGCATCGCGCCCGTCCAGGCATCCAGGGCCTCACTCTCGGCCAACGGCCCGGTCACCGTCGTGGGCGACCCGTACCCGACCGTCGGCGAGATCGGCGCCGGAAACCGCATGACCTTCACCTTCCAGGTCAGTGCCGGTGCCCCCGACGGAACGGCTTATCCCGAGTTCTCTCTCGCGGTCCCCGACGGTCGCGGACTGCGATATCCGGTCCCCGTCCGCGTCGACAGCACGCCGCCGGCCGTCTCCTTCGTCCAGAAGCCCGACGCGATCTCCGTCGGGAGGGGTGACCAGATCACCCTCGCGATCGGCAACCCGCGGCAGAACCCCCTCTCCGGCGTGATGGTCACGCCCCAGGGCTCCGGCTTCACGGCTACCCCCTCGGCCGTCTTCATCGGGGCGCTCGCGCCGAACGCCCAGTCGATGGCCTCGTTCAACCTGACGCCGGCCGAGAACGCGTCCATCGGGTTCGAGATCGTCTACTACAACGGGCCCAACCGCCACGCGGTAACCCGGGCCTTCCCGGTCGGCTACGGCCAGTCCAAGCTCAGTGCCGACCTGATCCTCTCGAACTTCGTGGTCGAGCTGACGGGAGGGATCTACAAGCTGACGGGAGACGTGAACAATGCGGGATTGAGCGATGCTCGATCGGTGGTGATCGCGCCCGGCGAGGGCGTGACACCAGCCGACCCGTACCCACGGTATGTGATCGGATCGCTGGCGCCCGACGATTTCGCCTCATTCGAGCTGGAGTTCCGGGCAGAGAATCGATCCACGGTCCCGCTCGTGATCAGCTACAAGGATACCGACGGCGATCCGTTCGAACAGCGGACCGAGGCCGCGCTCACTCTAAACACGACCGCGAGCTCGTCCGGCACGAGCGGCGGCCTGCCGCTTGTCTGGATCGTGTTCGCGATCGTGATCGCGGCCGGCGTGGGCTACCTGATCTACCGCTCATGGAAACGGTGACGGCGAGCCCCGGGCCGGGCCCGGACCTGATCCGATTCGAGGACGTTACCAAGGTCTACCCGCTCCCGGCCGGCGATGTGACCGCCCTGGACCATGTCTCGCTCACGGTCCGGCATGGCGAGTTCATCGCGGTGATGGGGCCGTCCGGTTCGGGCAAGACCACCTTCCTCAACCTGATCGGCTGCCTCGATGTCCCGACCTCGGGACGACTGCTGATCAACGGCCGGGACGTGGCCGACCTCTCGGACGACGAGCTGACGTACCTCAGGCGCGACACGATCGGCTTCATCTTCCAGCAGTTCAACCTCATCCCGCTTCTCTCGGTCTTCGAGAACGTCGAGTACCCGCTGGTCCTGAAGATCCGCGACCGTGCAGCTCATGCCTCGAGACCCATCGAGGCGCTGAAGGCGGCCGGGCTCGGGGACGAGCGCCTGTACACGCATCGGCCGAACGAGCTCTCGGGCGGGCAGCAGCAACGGGTCGCGATCGCCCGGGCTCTCGTCAACAACCCGGACCTCCTCCTCTGCGACGAGCCGACGGGCAACCTGGACCAGCGCACGGGGCAGGGGATCATGGAGCTCCTGGCCGCGATGAACCGCGAGGGGAAGACGATCATCATGGTCACGCACGACCCCGGCATCGCGGAGTATGCGACACGGCAGGTCAGGCTCGTAGACGGCCGGATCAGGGAGGATACGGGATGAGCTGGACCTTCTTCGACATCGCGCGCCGAAACCTGCAGCGGAACTTCTTCCGATCGATGCTCGCGATCGTGGGGATCGTGATCGGCGTCCTCGCGATCTCCTCTCTCGGGATCCTCGGCAACAGCCTGACCCTCTCGGTCACGGACCAGCTCTCGACAGTCGGCGACTCGCTGACCGTGATACCGCACTCGGGAGGGGGAGGCGGAGGGTTCGGGGGAGGCACTGCCGCGCCGGAGAAGATCTCGGAGCGGCAGGTCCAGGATCTCCAGCGGATCGCCGCGCCGAACCCGGTGGTCCCGGTCTACTCGACGGCCGAACGGATCGAGGTCGGGAACGAACGGGCCGTGCTCTCGGTCTACGCCATCAACCCCGACGATATCCCGAATCTGGTCGAGGTCGACCAGGGGATCCTCCTCCGCGGCAATAGCGGCGTCCTCGCCGGGGCCCTGGCGGCCACCCAGTACAAACTCAAGGTCGGGTCGCAGATCCGATTTGCGGACGGTTCGACGCAGCGCGTGGTCGGGATCCTGAAGGAGCGCGGGATTGGTTTTGACATCCAGCCGGACATGGCCCTGATCGTACCGGCCAAGTGGTACGAGGACCGGACCCACCCGACGGGCTTCGACGAAGTGATCATCAAGGTGAAGGACGTCAACCGCGTCGAGGCGCTCCAGACCGCGATTGACCTGCGGTTCAACCGGCGCGAGACCGTGCTCGACACCTTCTCGTCCAAGGAGATCCTCTCGAGCATCCAGACCGTCTTCGGCCAGATCTCGACCTTCACGACCGCGATCGGTGGGATCTCACTCGTGGTGGCGGGGATCTCGATCCTGAACGTGATGCTGATGTCCGTGACCGAACGGACCAAGGAGATCGGGATCCTGCGTTCGATCGGGACGCTCCGGCGCGAGATCCGGCAGATGTTCATCTACGAGGCCCTGATGCTCGGGCTGATCGGCTCGGCGCTCGGCGGCCTCCTCTCGTTCGGTGCGGGCTGGCTGATCTCGCTCCTCGTGCTCCAGACGACGAAGTACCTCTTCGATCCCTCGAGCCTCTCATCGATCGCGCTCGGCATGGGCTTCGGGATCGCGACCGCACTCCTCTCCGGCCTGTACCCGGCCTGGAAGGCCTCGAACCTGAACCCGATCGAGGCCCTCCGGCACGAATAACACCTTTTTATCCCGCTGGCGCGCCGTCGCGTAGTGAGGCGGCGATCCTTCGAGTCACGAGCAGCCACATGGCCGGCACGAGTACGAGGATCAGAATCGTCGCTCCGATCGCGCCTGCCCCGATCAGGAAGTTGAACGAGGCGTGCAGGAGGATTGCGAGCGCCAGGCCCTGGAAGATGAGCCGCCGGACGAGCGGGTGCGGCGTCACGAGGCTGTGGCCGAGCGCATACCCCCACATCGAGGACATCAGGGCGTGGCCCGGCACGGAGAGGAACGCCCGCAGCACCGAGAGTTCGAGCGGCAGGGTCAGGGTCTCGGAATAGGCGGTGAAGAGGTAGACGAAGTTCTCGACCGCCGCGAACCCGAGGGCCGCGGTGACCGCGTATACAATCCCGTCGATCGGCTCGTCGAAGACCGGCCGCCGGAAGACGAACCAGTACACGACCAGGAACTTGCCGCATTCCTCGACGACGGGGGCAACAACCACGGCGGTGACGAAGTCCGATGAGACGATGGCTCCGAGGAGCAGCTCGATGATCGCGATCGGGATGGTCGAGACCATGCCGAGCAGGAAGATCCTGAGGATCCAGGACCGTGGCTCCGGCGCATATCGGTCCTTGATGTAGAAGTACCAGAGCCAGAAGAGGGCGGGGGCGAACCCCAGGATCAGCACGTACCCGACCGACAGGTCCATCGCCCTCTCTTTCCCGATCGATTATTTCAAGGTTCCCACATCCTTGTCCCCAAGATTCATCCGGTAGAGCGACGACCCGATCCCGATGACCGCCGCGTACGCGCTCACCTGCGCCGGCTCGGACCCGTCGGGGGGCGCCGGGATACAGGTCGATCTCCGGACATTCGCCGCGCTCGACGCCTGGGGGCTCTCGGCGATCACGGCCCTGACCGCGCAGACTCCTGCGGCCGTCCGGGCTGCGGCGCCGGTCGACCCGGCCATGGTCACAGCGCAGATGGAGGCTGTTCTCGAGGCGTTCCCGGTCGGCGCGGCGAAGACGGGCATGCTCGCGACCGGGGCTATCTGCACGGCCGTGGCGGACGCTCTCCCCCCCGATCTCCCGCTCGTGGTCGACCCGGTCATGATCGCGACAAGCGGCGGCCGATTGCTGGACGCCGACGCCGTCGGCGTGCTGGTCGAGCACCTCCTGCCCCGCGCCACCCTGGTGACGCCGAACCTCGCCGAGGCTGCCGCCCTCACGGGCATTCCCGTGCGGACCTTCGACGAGATGCGGGAGGCCGCCGGGCTGCTGCGGGACCTCGGCGCCCGTGCCGTCCTGGTCAAGGGCGGACACGGCACGGGGCCCGAGGCGGTCGACCTGCTCGTCGACGGCGACGGCGCGATTCCGTTCGTGAGCCCCCGCTATCCGTACGACGTCCACGGTTCGGGCTGCTGCCTCTCGGCCGCGATCGCTGCCCGACTTGCGCAGGGCGCGGACCTCCGTACAGCCGTGGGGGACGGCAAGGCCGTGGTCACGGTCGCGATCGCCGGCGCCGTTACGGCGCCCGACGGCCGCCGGATGGCAAACCCGCGGTCCCCGTGGGCTGCTCCGTGCGGGATCTTTCCTCCGCCCGGCGCGCCCTGATCTTCTTGTTCAGGAAGAGACGGGCATGCTCCTCAATATCGAGCTCCTCGCGCCGGAGCTCGATCATGTCTCGGGTTTCGCGAAGGTCGGGCAGGACGCGGTTCTCGAGCGCCCTCACCCGGCGCCGTGTCCGGACGATCTCCTGTGTGAGGAGGCGGAGTGAGGCCTCGGCCTCGGCCGCCGCGACGATCGAGAGCACGAGGTCCTCGTGGGCCTCGACCACGTCGTCGATCACGGGCGTGGTCCCGAGCAGACTGTACCCGCGCTCGTCCAGGCTCCGGGCGACACGCTCGACGCGAAAGGCCGGGAGCCGGACGCCGAAGACGTTCTTCTCGGTCCGCTCCAGCACAGGCGCGGCCTCGATCGATTCGGCCGCGATCGCGACTCCGAGCTCGCCGACCATCATCGTGGCGACCGCGAGCTCCTGGTTGGCCATGACGTAGTTTTCGTAGAGCGCGGACTCGGCGGTCCGTGCGGACCCGAGGCGGTGCATCAGCTCGAACATGAGCCCATCGAGTTTCCGCTTCAGGACCGAGTACGCCTTCTCCGAGAGGATGATCCGCCGCTTGATCGCGAGGAGCTCGCCCCTCGTCGGGGATACGCGTTCGGCCGAGACCATCAGACCACCAGATACCGACGGATCCGCTCGTCCGGAATCCCGAACTGCCGCCCGCGAACGGCTGCCCTGAGGTTTCCGATCTCGATCCGTTTGTGTTCGAGATAGGAGACGATCGGCAGGACCGTGAACGGGTGGCGCGTGGCGAGCCGGTCCATCTCCTCGAGCCGAACCTTGGTGACCGCGACCTCGACCACGTGCACGGTCGTACGGTGCTCCTTCCATCGGGACCAGAGCAGGTCGGCCACCTGCTCGGGGCCGATCGCGGGATCGTTTCTGAGGGCCTGCATGGCCCGGGTCGCGACCGGGATGATGTTCGTCTTCTCGAACTCGTCCACGAAGGCCTCCCGGTTCTCGATCCCGGCGATCCGGGCAAACTCCTCGACCGGGATGTTGCCGCCGGGGACCATCGAGCCCTCGACATCGGCGATCCGGCTCCCGGCCCGGAGCCGGAAGAGGTTCCGCATGTTCAGGATGTCGATCTCGAAGCGAAGGTACCGCGCGAAGGCCTCGCCCCCCCTGATCCCGCGCCGTGCGACCGCAAGCAGGTCCAGGTAGTACTGGCGGTAGAGCCGATCCTCGATCCTGGCGAACTCACCCGGCGGCATCTCCTTGCAGGTGCAGGTCCTGAGCTCGGGGTAGAGCGGCCAGTCCTTCAGTTCCTCGACCACCCGGTCGAGGTCCGGGGCGTCGATCAGCGCCTCGAGCCTGTCCCGATCCAGGTCGCCGGCCGGGACCAGACCCTCGGCGATCCGAGCGCGGGGGAGACCGTGCTTCTTGCCCCGGAGGATCGCCATCACGTTCACGATGTCCCACCGGTGCAGGTAGAAGGCCGTCAGTTCGTGAAGGATGCCGGGCGTCATCTTGAGGACCTCACGGTACTCGCGGGCCAGGTTCTCGGTGAGCGCTCGCTCGAGCTGAGATAGATCCGTGGATGTCGGGTACCGGTTGTAGATCTCGCGCCGATACCGCTCGTCCTCGCCGATGGCCCGGACCATCTGGGGCAGGCTCATCTGGAGAAGGCGGGCGTAGTACTCGGGGGGATAGAGACGGGTTTTCCGTACCTGGAGCCGGGTACAGACGTACTGGAACGCTCCGGGGATCACAAAGGTCTCGACCATGCGATGGACGAACCACCTTCTTCACCCTCTCAGATAAACACTCCGTCGGGGAGAACGACAACTCTTATTTACAATAATCATGATTGATGATGTAGAATAGCGATGTCCGATGAACAGCACCTGATAACGGAGCAGCACCGGTACGTGCCCGACCCCGATGTGGCCCGAAACACCTGGATCGGCGACTACACAGCGGCGTACAACGACTATCGTGCGGACCCGGAGAAGTTCTGGGACCGGATCGCCCGTGAGCTGCACTGGTCGCGGGAGTGGGATCGCGTACTCGAATGGAACCATCCCCACGCACGCTGGTTCATCGGGGGCAAGGCGAACATCACATACAACTGCCTGGACCGGCACCTCCAGCTGGGGCGGCGCAACAAGGTCGCCCTGATCTGGAAGGGCGAGGGCGAGGATAACGAGCGGATCTATACCTACCGCCAGCTCTACATCGACGTCTGCAAATTCGCCAACGGGCTCAAGAGCCTGGGGGTGCGGAAAGGCGATCGCGTCTGCATCTACATGCCCATGGTCCCCGAGCAGATCATCGCGATGCTCGCCTGCGCCCGGATCGGCGCCGTCCACACGGTCGTCTTCGGCGGGTTCGGATCGGCCGCGCTCCACGCCCGGATCGTCGGTGCCGGCGCGAAGGTCGTGGTCACGGCCGATTACTCGGTCCGCCGGGGCAAGACCATACCCCTCAAGCACCTCATCGAGGAGGGGATCATCAATGCACCGACGGTCGAGCACGTGGTCGTGCTCCGCCGCGAGACCACGCAACCGATCGAGCTCCACCGCGAGATGGAGGTCGACTTCTACGACCTGATACGGTCCGCCGACCGACGCTGCCCCTGTGAGGAGATGGACGCCGAGGACCCGCTCTTCATCCTCTACACCTCGGGCTCGACGGGCGCTCCGAAGGGGATCGTCCATACCGTCGGCGGGTACATGGTCGGAGCCTACTACACGACCAAGTACTCCTTCGACATCCACGAGAACGACGTGTACTGGTGCACGGCCGATCCGGGCTGGATCACGGGCCATTCGTACGTCGTCTACGGTCCGCTGATGAACGGCACGACCTCGATCGTCTCGGAGACCCTGCCCGACTACCCCGACCCCGGGAACTACTGGTCCATCCTCGAGGAGTACGGGGTGAACATCTTCTACACGGCCCCGACCGCGATCAGGATGTTCATGAAGATGGGCGAGAGCTGGCCCAACCAGTACGACCTCTCCTACCTCCGCGTGCTCGCATCCGTGGGCGAACCGCTCAACCCCGAGGCGTGGGAGTGGTTCTACAAGGTCATCGGCAAGGAGCGGTTACCGATCGTCGACACCTGGTGGCAGACCGAGACCGGGATGCACATGGTCACGACCACCATCGGCGAGCCTATGAAGCCGGGCTTCGCGGGACGCTCCCTGCCCGGCGTGGTGGCAGACGTGGTGAACGCGAACGGCGAGTCCGTACCGCCGGGAACAGCCGGCTTCCTTGCGATGCGGGAGCCGTGGCCCGGGATGATGCGCACTATCCTCGGGAACGAGGAGCTGTACGCGAAGTACTGGAACACAATCGGGAACCTGTACAAGGCCGGTGACCTCGCGATCAAGGACGAGGACGGATATATAATGGTGATCGGCCGGGCCGACGACCTGATCATCGTCTCGGGCCATAACATCGGGACGGCCGAGGTCGAGAGCGCCCTTGTCTCGCACCAGGCCGTGGCCGAGGCGGCCGTGATCGGCAAGCCCGACCCACTCAAGGGGAACCTGATCAAGGCCTTCGTCACCCTCCGCGTCGGCCACACGCCGAGCGAGCGGCTCAAGAACGAGCTGATCTACCACGTCCGGATCACGCTCGGCCCGATCGCGATGCCGGCCGAGATCGAGTTCACGGACACGCTGCCAAAGACCCGATCGGGGAAGATCATGCGCCGCGTGCTGAAAGCCCGCGAGCTCGGGATGGACCCGGGTGATCTCTCGACCCTGGAGGACTAATCCCGAACCCAAATATATATAACACTTTTAAGTCCTTTTATAAACTAACATGAAGCCGGAGGAGTCCCTGCGTATCGAGAACATCGTCGCCTCGGCCAAGGTGACGGACGCGCTCGACCTGCCGAGCATCGCCTCGCATATCGAGGGGGCCGAGTACGACAAGAAGCGCTTTCCGGGTGTCGTCATCCGGATGAAGGACCCGAAGATCGCAGCTCTTATCTTCAACTCGGGGAAGGTCGTGCTGACCGGCGCGAAATCCATCGAGAGCCTCGACCGCGGCCTCGCGATCCTCGGCGACCTGCTGCGCAACCTCGGTGTCGAGATCCCGGACGAGCTCACCTACAAGGTCCAGAACATCGTGACCTCGGCCGACCTCGGTTCGACGATAAACCTGAACAAGATCGCGGTCGGGTTCAACCTCGACAAGATCGAGTACGAGCCGGAGCAGTTCCCCGGTCTCGTCTACCGCCTCGACGACCCGAAGGTGGTCCTGCTCCTCTTCGGCTCGGGCAAGCTGATCATCACGGGCGGCAAGAATACCACCGACGCGAAGCGGGCCGTCGCCCGGATCATCACCGACCTGAAGAAGCTCGGCCTCCTTTAACGGCCGTAGCGAGCCTCGGCCTCACCGAACTGGACGATACGGCCGCGCATGGCCGCGGCGAGCTCGGGAAGCCGCGCGCCAGGCGAGAGGTCGAGCGGGCCGTCGAGAGCGTAGACCTTGAAGACGAAACGGTGGGTCTGGCCGTGCGGGGGGCAGGGTCCGCCGTAGCCGATCCGGCCAAAGTCGTTCGTCCCCTGCCGGGCGGCAACGGGAAAGGTCGTCTCGAGCTCCTTCGGGATGTTCTCCGGCACAGTCGTGACTACCTCCATGTTCCAGCAGAGCCAGTGCACGAAGGTGCCCCTCGGAGCGTCGGGATCGGTCACGACGATCGCGATGGCGCGGACGTTGTCATCGTACCCGTGCACCTCAATGGCGGGAGAAATGTCCTCGCCGTCGCAGGTGTAGTTGGGGGGAAAGTGAGTGATCGAGAGTTTGACCGTAAGCGGGTTCATGGTGGTTCCTCCAGCAGCACCTGCACCCGGAAGCGGATAAACCTGATGCCTCCCCTACCGCACGAACGCGATCGGGGACCCGACCTGAAGGATGTGGCCGCGTATGGCCTCGTTCAAGATGGGGCGGGCGAACCCGGGAGCGAATGCGGGTACATCGTCCAGGGCGTAGACCTTCACGGTCAGCTGGTGTGCCGGGTTACCGGGGCTCGTGCCGGGAGGCTGCCAACCACGACGTCCACCGTCGCCTGTTCCATCGAGCGTGAGCCCTGTGGGGATCACCGGGACGGACGGGATGCCGGCGACGAGGCAGAGCGCGAACGAGCGGCCGGGTTCGATCGGATCGATCACGACGACGGCAAGGGTGCGCACGCGGTGATCGAGAGGCCCGCGGCAGGTACGCAGGCCCCCGAGCTCGGCTCCGTCGAGCTGTACGGCGAGGTCATGCATGGAAGGAGCTTCGATAGTCCCGTGGCGTGCCCGGCGACGAATACTCCGACCATCGCTTCGGGAGATCCCGTGTGCGGGTGAACTTCCGGCGCAGCCCGGGGACCGCGAACACGGAGGCGGCCCTGGCCGCAACCCTCGAGCAGGACGGGCGCGCCCTCCACGGCACGGGAAGGCCGACGGACGACGTGACCTGCTACTCGCTGAACGTCGCGAACGTCTCCGACCTGATTCCGGAGATGGACAGGGCCGGCTGTATCACGATCGCGGGAGGGCCGCAGGCGACAGCATGCTGGAAGGAGATCGCCTGCGCCGCGGACTATGTCGTCGTGAGTGAGGGCGAGCGGACGCTTCCCCGACTTCTGGAGGCGATCGAGTCCGGATCGGCAGCCCCGATCCCGGGGACAGCAACAGCCGCGGGCGGGCTCGTCCCCGTCGATCACGCGGTCCGGCTCGACGCCTACCCTCCCTTCTCTCGCCGGAAAGGCTACATCGAGTGCTCGCGAGGGTGCCCGCATACCTGCGCGTACTGTCAGACACCCCGCCTCTTTCCCGGCGGAATGCGGCATCGTTCGATTGACGCCTGCGTCGAGGCCGCCCGTGCGCTCCCCGACGTCCGGTTCGTCACCCCTAACGCGTTCGCGTACGGCTCGGACGGCCTGACACCACGGTACGATAAGGTCCGGCGGCTGCTCGCGGCGCTTGCCCGCGAGGACGCGACGATCTGGTTCGGGACCTTTCCGAGCGAGGTGAGGCCCGAGTTCGTCACGGACGAAGCCCTCGAGCTCGTACGGACATACTGCGCGAACACCCGGATCCACTTCGGCATACAGTCGGGCAGCGACCGCGTTCTCGAAGCGCTCGGGCGCGGGCACACCGTCGCCGATGGCCTCGCGGCGGCCGACCGGGTCCTCGACCACGGCTTCGTCCCCGTGGTGGACGTGATCCTCGGGTTTCCGTTCGAGACTGGCGACGAGCAGGAGGCGACGCTCGCCCTTGCGGAATATCTCGCCCGCCGCGGGTGCCGGATCCATGCCCATCGGTTCACGCCGCTCCCCGGGACGCCGCTCGCGTCGCAGCCGTCCCTGCCCCTTGTTCCGACCGCACGGCAGCGCGTCGGGCGGCTCGCGCTCGCGGGAAAACTGACCGGATCGCTCTCCGATCTGGGTTAAGGTTTTGAAGTCGTCCCTCGAATACTAGAGGAGTATGATGGATGTCCTCCTGATCGCGGATCTCCACGGAAACTTCGGCAAGCTCGAGAACTTCCTCGACCTGCACGCCGACGCAATGATCGTCGCCGGAGATATCACGAACTTCGGGCCGGTCGACACCGTGGACGGTCTCTTCTCCCGGATCGATATACCCTGTTTCGCGGTCCAGGGGAACTGCGACCCCCGCGAGATCATGGACGTGCTCGAGCACTCGGACGCGGTCTCGCTTCACGGCTCCCGCCTCTCGCTCGGCCGGATCACGTTCGCCGGCCTCGGGGGCTCAAATCCGACCCCGTTCGGGACGCCGTTCGAGCTCTCCGAGGAGGAGATCGACCGAACCCTCGCGTCCACTATCAAGGCGATGGAGCGGACGGTTCACAATGTCCTGGTGACGCACTGCCCGCCGCACGGTATTCTGGACGAGGTGGACGGCAACCATGTGGGCTCGACCTCGGTCCGGAACCACATGAAGGCCTTCGACCTTGTCTGCTGCGCCCATATCCACGAGCAGCGCGGCGTGACCGAGATCGACGGCGTCAAGGTCGTGAATCCGGGCATGGCCGCAGAGGGCCACTGCGCATTGATCCACTTCGGGGACAGCGCAAAGGAGATCCGGATCGAGCTGTTGACGGTCTGACGCGGCCCGCCACGCGGGAAAAACTGAGACCAAACATTCTTTTTAAGGGAGTCTATTGAGGAGTTCGGGCTCAGGGCCGAGAACGGCCCTCATGCGCCGATCAGGCGGGTACACCGGCGTCGAGCACGAGCTCGAGGTACGATGCCGTGATCGGCTCGCCCGTGATCCCGAGGGACCGGGCGATGGCATGGACGCGCTCCTCGACCGTCTCGTCGCCGAGCTCGCCGATGATCTCGACCTCCGCGAACGTCCCGAGGGACTCGACCTCGTCGAGGGCGATCGACGCGCCCTCGAGGAACCAGAGCTCGCGCCGCTTTCGGACGATGGCCGTCCGCCGGAAACCGAGCCGATCGAGCACGGCCTCGAGAACATGCCCGTCCTCGACCGCGAGGTTCAACTCCTCGCGCGCCTTGAGCCGGGTGCCGGCGAGCTTTGCCCCCTTGTAGGTCAGGACCGCGGTACCGGCTGCGTACCGAACGCGCAGGGCCTCGTCGGTCACGGCGAAGTCGCGGGCTGGGTGGTTGTAGTAGACGTCGTGCTCCTCGCGATCCTCGTCGTGTCGGGCGCCGCGGGCCATAAGCGCCTCGCGCACGGGCCCGAGGGCGTCGACTCTTGCCTTCAGTTCGAACTCGATCATCCTATGCCTCAGCTATGCCGATACGAGGGGATGTGTCTTGCCGTCCCCCGAACGGACCGTCGGCCTCGTCAGAGGGCGTGTACCCTCGTCAAAGCTTATCTGCAATGCTCGTGACTTAATATAGCAAGGTGACCCATGGCGATAACCGAGGGCGATTATATCCGGCTCGACTACACGGGCTCGGTGGACGATATCGTTTTTGATACCACCAACGCGGCGACGGCGAAGGAGGCCGGGATCGAGAACCCGTCCGCGACGTACGGCCCCATCATGGTCCGTGTCGGCAGCGGCCACGTGATCCCGGGCCTCGACGAGGCCCTGGTCGGCCGCGAGGCCGGCGAGGAGGGCGAGATCGAGGTGCCGCCGGAGAAGGGTTTCGGCGAGTACAACCGCGAGCTGGTCGAGGGCGTGCCGCTCAAGTCGTTCGGCGAGAAGGTCCAGGTCGGCTCGCGAGTCAAGGGGGAGAACCGCGAGGGAGTCGTGCGCGATATCATCGGCTCGCGCGCGATCGTCGACTACAACAACGAGCTCGCGGGTAAGACCCTCCGCTACACGTTCCGCATCGTCGAGGTCGTCGAGGACGAGCTCGATCGGGCGAAGGGCCTCATCCGGCTCTACGCCGGGCGCGAGATGCCCTCGAAGCTCAAGAGCGGCGTGCTGACCCTCGAGCTCCCGCCGGGCATCTCCTACGACCGCCGCTGGATGCTCTGGAAGCCGACGATCGTCCGGGACATCCTCGAGGCAGCGCCCTCCATCAAGGAGATCCGGCTGCTCGAGACCGTGAAGCGGCCCGAGCCGGCGGCCGTTGCGGAAGAAGCGCAGGCAGAAGAGACGCCAACCGAGTAACCGGAAACCGCCGGGCGGTGCCGCTGCCCGGCGATCATCACCGTTTTTCCGATGCAGCCGCCCGGGCCGCGCGGCCAGCGACCCACCTCCGGGATGGAGCAGAAGGGCTAAATCCGGGACGCCCGAGATAGAGAGCACCGGAGTAGATCGACCGTGGATTACGAGATGGAATACGACACCCTGCCCCCCGAGTGGACGCAGGAGGGCGTGGAGTTCGAGAAGACCCCGACGATCCCGACGGCCGACGAGATCCTCGACATCTCGTTCCGGCGGGCCGCGGCAAAGCGGAAGGAGAAGCATAACAAGGACCGGGCGAACGAGGAGTTCGTTCGGGCCGTGACGGCCGCCGTCCACGACCGGCTGGTCTCGATCCTGCAGCGGTTTCCCGACCTCAATACACTGCCGCCGTTCTACCAGCATATGGTCGAGATCCTGTACGGCATCGACCGGATGAAGAAGGCGCTCGGGGCCGTGGGCTGGGCCGCATGGCACGTGCGCGAGAAGGGATTCTCGATCGCGTCGAAGATGCGCCGGGCCGAGGATATCACCGCCCAGCGGCGGCGAGCTGTGGCCCGGATCTCCTCGATCGTCCACCAGATCGACCCCGAACTCCGGTTCCTCAACGACGCCCGGAACGTGCTGCGGAAACTGCCGCACGTCTCGGACGAGTTCACGGTCGTCGTGGCCGGGTACCCGAACGTGGGCAAGTCCTCGTTCATTCGCGCGGTCTCGTCCGCCGCGCCCGAAGTGGCCGGCTACCCCTTCACGACCAAGGGAGTGATCATCGGCCACCGCGAGACGCCGCTCGGGCGGATCCAGCTCGTCGACACCCCGGGGATCCTCGACCGTCCCGCCGAGGAGCGGAACCCGATCGAGCGGTCGGCGCTCGCGGCCCTGATGGACGTGGCGGACGTCTGCCTCTTCGTGCTCGACCCGAGCGAGCACTGCGGGTACTCAATCGAGGAGCAACATCGTCTCCTCGACGAGGTCAGGACGCTCATCCACGTGCCGATCATCGTCGTCTCGAACAAGGCCGATATCGCGCGGGCCGAGGAAGGGCTCGTCATGTCCACGGCAACGGGAGAAGGAGTCGATGCGGTGCTTGAGGCCCTGCTCGAGCACTACAGGGCGCCGGCGCCGAGAGAGGTGCCGGAGTCTGCCGAGCCCTCCGCCGACGAGACCGAGCAGGCATAATCAAACCCCCTCCTCCGGGCACTATTTTCGAGAGCCTGTACGGTGCGACCCTAACCGCCCAAGGTGACGTCCTGATCGTTGTACCAGCGCAGCGCAGTATCGAAGTGCTCCATCTCGAAGTCCGGCCACAGAGCGTCCACGACAAAGAGGTCCGCGTAGGCGGATTGCAGGGGCAGGAAGCCGCTCAACCGGCTCCTCCCGCCCCACCTTATGATCAGGTCGATCCTTGAGACGTGTCGCGAGCCGATAAGGTCCATCGGATCGCCATTCATGCCGGCGGCGTGCGCACGGACCGCCTCGGCCATATCCCACTTCCAGCTGTAGCTGACGAGGAGGTTGAGGCGCCTTCTCCCGGCTCTACCCTCCTCGGGCACGGCGAGATGCTCGAGCCCCTTGGGAAAGACGGAGGAACCAGTATCGCCGACGAGGAGCACTGAGGCATCCTGGCCCTCGACCCAGTCGATGAACTTGACAAAGGCGGCCTTGAAGGCCTCGACCTGGTCTCTCGGGCGGTGCGTGTTCTCCTTCGTGAAGATGTAGGTCGAGACCTCCCGGATACCGAGGTCCCAAACGACGTCGAAGAGCCGCTTTCCCGGCTCGATGCCGTAATCGTACCCGGCCGACTTGGGGAGACCTCGTGCGACAGCCCACCGCCGGTTACCGTCGGGGATGATGCCCAGGTGGGCGGGGATGCGAGTGGGCTTGGAAGACCGGACGGCTGTGGCGGAGAGGGCCATGCACGCGCTTCGGGGAGCGCCATATTAATCTTTGTGGAAAAACGGCGTTAGGGAACCCGGGTTCAGAAGACGACAGGCGCGCCGCGACCAACCTCGTCAGGATTGCGACGAGGATCTCATGGCCGATCCCTCCGGTGTTCAGCCGGTTGCGGGCTACGCCATCCCAGCCTCGGAGCGAGCCGTCCCGATTCCGATCGCCGACGCCTTCTGCCGCGCCTGCCGGGTTATAAGCCGGAGCCCCCGGAATCGCACCATCGACCCACGCCAGTGCGACGGACGGCGTTGAGCCGATCTTCGGCTCCCTCCTTCTCTTACGGCCCCGTTACGTCTTTCCGAACCCGAGCATGGCGCCGTACCGGGAGTAGGCCTCGCTGATCAGCTCTCCGGACTTCGGGTTGCCCCAGTCGTGCATCCATTCCGAGACCAGCGACTCCACCGTGGTGGGCACGATCCCTGCCTGCAGCATTCTTTTGACGCCGTGCCTGTGGGACTCGGGGGTCGAGTCGCCTGCCGCGTCCATCAACCCGGAGACCTCATAGCCGTCCCTGAGCGCATGGAGAGCGGTATAGGTGAAGCACATGCTCGTCCAGAGCCCCGAGACGACCATCTTTCGCCGTCCAGTTCCCTTGAACGCGTCCCTGGTCGGCCCATCTTCGAACGCGTCGAAGCTCGGCACCTCCCGGGCGAACGCCTCCTGCCCAAAGAGGTCGGTGATCTCGGCGATGAACTTCCCGTTCCGGGACGGATTGATCGACGACATCACGACCGGCACGTTGAGAATGCTCGCCGCTTTCGCGGCACAGTACGCGGCGTTCCGGATGATCGTCTTGTCGCTCGAGGCCACACTGGCGAACATCGACGGCTGGTAGTCCACGAGGAGGAGTGCGCTGTTCGTCGCAGAGAACAGTTCCAGCCTCCAATTGTGCTGATCTTCCATCATCTGAACTCCATCGGTCGTCTTCCGCGCGTTCACGCCTTCTGTTGCACGAAACGCACCTTTCCAATAATTTTTCTTCTCTCGATTCTCTCGCCGGCAGTCGACGATGCGGAACCCGGGCGGCGACGGAGATTGCTGCCCTGCCGGGCTCAGCCCCCCTTCCCGGGGCAGAGCGGGTCCGCCGCGGAGATACTGCCATGCGCGGCCAGGGCCCGGATCCTGCACCCGCCCCTGCAGAGGTCCAGCGAGGTACACGTACCGCAGGAACCGTTCTCGGGGGTATAGGCCGCCCTGAAACGAGCCAGCACGGAGTTGTCCGGGTCCTGCCAGAGCTCGGCGAACCGTTTCGAGCGCACGTCACCGATCTCGAACGCCTGCTGCTGGGCGAACTGGCAGGGATACACCCGGCCCCGGGGGTCGATGTTCACCACCCGGTCGCCCGCGCTACAGGCGGCGCCAGCCGACGCGTCCCGTACCGCCTCCTCATATCGACGCGGATCGTCCTGGCGCAACCGCTCGAGAATATAGGCCGCGTCCTGAGGTGCATCGACCGTCAGGATCTCCATCTCCTCGGGAGCGATCTCCCGCGCCGCTCGGTAGAGCAGGTCGAGGATGCGGCGTGTCTCCGCGGGATGCACCTGCCGCGTCACTGTCACTTCGCTTCCTCGGCCGCTCGGGACGAGCCAGTACAGGCAGAATCGCCGGATCCCGATCTCGCGTGAGAGCGCAAGGAGTGCCGGGATCTCTGCTGCGTTGTCGCGCGTGACGGTGACGCGAGCGCCGCAGCGGACCCCGGCGGCGACGCAGTTTCGCATCCCCTCCACTGCTCGCTGAAAACTTCCCGGGACTCCCCGAAGCGCATCGTGAGTCTCGGCAGACGCGCCGTCGAGGGAGATGCCGATGTACTCGAACCCTGCCTCTCCCATCCTGCGGGCCACCTCCGGTGTAATGAGGGTCCCGTTGGTACTCAGGGCTGTGGCCAGGCCGAGGGCCCGGGCACGGGCCGCGAGTTCCCAGATATCCGGCCTGAGCAGGGGCTCGCCGCCGCTGAAGAGGACGACAGGCGCCCGGACCGCCGCGAACTCGTCGAGGAGCCCGAGGGCCTCGGACGTGGTCAACTCACCGGTCGTTGAGGCATCCGGGCTGGCTCCGAGGTAACAGTACACGCATCGAAGATTGCATCGGGCCGTGACGTTCCAGAAGACGACCGGTCCGCAGCCCCCGTGCCGGATCTCGGCCATAGCCCGGCTCGCAGGCTCGCGCCCGTGCACCAGCCGGCTGACGCGGATCATTGTCGCGCCCCCGCTCCCGGCATAGCGACCGGAAGAATGCGTGCCGCGGGAACTCGTTTGAACTCGCGCCCGCTGATCAGGACCACGAAGTCCTCGACTCCGCTCTCGGCCGACAACACTGAGAGGTGCCGCCGCAACGACGTCTGGTCCGGTTGGTGGAGGACCGTGAAGAGATTGTACTCCCATCTCCCCGGTATCGTCGTACGCTCGTAGCAATGCGTCACCTCCGGGTGCGCGGCCATGGCGCGCCCGACGGTCTCGACGCGGTCCGGGGCCACGCGCCAGGCGACCATGGCGTTCACGGTGATCCCGACCTTTCGCTGATCGATACGGGCGCCGAACCGTCGGATCACCCCTTCGGCCTGCAGGGCCTCGATGCTAGAGAACACCTCCTCCTCCGAGACACCGAGTCGCCGCGCGATCTCGTTAAAAGGTTCCTCCACGATCGGCACGCCTTCCTGGAGCTGCCGAAGAACCTCCCACGACAGGGCCTTCATGCCCGATCACCTCCGTCCTCCGACCCCGCGAACCGATGGCGGACGTCCACCTTGAAGCGCCGGAGTACCGGCAGGTTCAGCATCTCCGCCGGCGGAATCCGCGACCGTACGAGGAGCCGGCGTAGTTCCCGGGCCATGCTCTGCTCGTCCGGCATCGAGAGCGTGAACCAGAGGTTGAACGCATGGTCCCGTTCGTAGCAGTGAGAGACGCCGGGATGTTCGCCGATCGTACGGGCCACCTCGACGAGTCGAGACGCGGGGACGCGCAACGCGACCAGGGTGGACGCGTTCAGCCCGACCCGGCGGGCATCGACAACCGTGCCTATGCTCCTGACCACTCCTTCGCCGGCCAGACGCTGCGCCCGACTAAGTGCCTCCTCCTCCGGGATACCGAGCCGATCGCCGATGACCTTCCAGGGTCTCCTGTCCAGCGGGAAGGCGTCCTGGAGGTGCTGCAACAGTTGCCGATCCGTGCGATCGAGCTCGACGGGCGGGTTCATGGGGTCACCCGGGCCACGGAGGCTCCCGGCTCGTATGCGCACCCGGGGTCTTCGTCGAGATAGGTCCCCGGGGCTGGGAATGCGGCGGTTCCTGCACCGCATCCGGCTCCCGGCCGTCCGGCGCCGAACGCCCTGGCGCGACACCCGCCGCAGCAGAGACGGTATTCGCACCGTCCGCACCTTCCGTCGAGGGCCTCCGGGTCCCGAAGGGCAGCGAGCAATGGCGATCGGTTCCAGATATCGATGAACGGCTGTTCGAGGACATTCCCGACGGAGAGGGGGAGGTACGGGCAGGGCGTGACCGTCCCTGTCGGGTCGATACGGCAGTAGGAGAGACCCGCAAGGCACCCGCGCCCCCAGGGAGCCGTCTCCAGCCCCATGCGCGACGCAATCCGGATGAACTGCGGAGCGCAGGTCGGTCGGATACGGACATCCGGGCGTTGCCCGGCCTGTAGCAGATGCTCGATCGTCGCCTCGTACTCCTGCGGAGAGAGATCACCGAGAGACTTCGCTCGACCGCTGGGGACGAGGAAGAAGAACTGGTAGTCCCGAATCCCGCGTGCCTTGCCGAAGTCGATGATCGAGTCCAGTTCGCCGACGTTCCACTGGCCGATGGTGGTGTTGAGCTGGACCCCGACCCCCTGTCGCCGGAGCGCCTCGATACCGGCAACGGCCAGCGCCCAGGTCCCGGCAACCCCGCGAAGCCGATCGTGCAGGTCCGGCCTGACCGAGTCAAGGCTGACAGCCACCATTCTGACCCCTGCCTCCGCGAGGCGGATAGCAACGTCGTCGGTCACGAGCGTCCCGCCGGTGCCCATCGCCACCGGGAGACCGGCGTCGGTCGCGTACCGGGCAAGGTCGTAGATATCGGGGCGGAGAAGAGGCTCCCCCCCGCTCAGGATGAGCACGGGCCGGCCCGCGGCGGCCAGCTGATCGATGAGCGTCCTGCCCTGTTCGGTGCTCAGTTCACGCTCGTCGGGCTCCTCGCCGGCATCGATATAACAATGACCGCACCGGAGCGGGCATCGGGCGGTGACATTCCACGAGACGAGCCTCGGGGCGAATACCCCTACCATGCTCGGTTCATCCGATTCTGCCGTTCGAACGTCCACACTCCAGCTTCGTGTTCCCCGACCTTCCCCGCAACGGGAGCAGCCATTATGCGCCACCGACATTCACGGTCGGCATCTCCTTCCCCCGCGCCCTCGGAACCGCGGACGGACGCGCCCTGCCGCGGACCTGCGAAAGGTACCGGCCGCGATAGCGGCTCGGTGCCTCGAGGAGCCCTTCAGTCACCGTCATACCCATCCTTTCCCCCTCGTCCATCATCTTGAGACCAGTCGAGGATGGAAATGGTAAAAAGGTTTCGGCGTCGAGGGATGCACGGAGACGCAGAGCACCCGACCGGGAGAAGCAGTATCACGATTGTGCCAAGATTGATATGACCGCAGGCCGATTGCCCGCTCATGGTCGACGTGCCGTTGCTCGCCGCTGCCGTCGCTGTCCTCGCAGGCGTTCACATCGCGGCCGATCGGCTCGCCTTCCTGGACGTGGTCCCGCGGAGTCGGTGGCTCTCCATCGCGGGCGGCATCTCTGTCGCCAACGTCTTCGTACGGCTCCTGCCCGAGCTCGCCGCAGGGCAGGCGGTGGTCAGCAGAGCCGTACCGCCCGCGTTCCTTCTCCTGGAGAGGCATGTCTACCTGATCGCCCTTGCTGCCTGCTGATCTTCTATGGCCTGGAGCGAATCGTCCGTGTCTCGCAACACCGCGCCGGGGAAAAGTACGGCGATAGCACGACCAGTCGCGGGGCGTACAGCCTCCACATCGCGTCGTTCGCGGTGTACAACCTGCTGATTGGCTACCTCGTCGTCTATCGCGAGCTCCCGGGCGTCCTGAGCCTGGCCCTCTTCACGGTCACAATGGGCTTCCATTTTCTCGTGACGGACTTCGGGCTCAAAAAGGACCACCGGGGTGAGTACCACCGCAGCGGGCGCTGGGTCCTCGTCGTTGCCCTCGTGCTCGGATGGCTCGGCGGCGTCCTGAGCTCGGTCTCGGAGGTGGCGATCGTCGTTCTCTCTTCCCTCCTCGCGGGCAGCGTGATCCTGAACGTGCTCAAGGAGGAGCTGCCGGCCGAGCGCGAGAGCCGACTCGTCCCGTTCTTTGTGGGGGCTGTCGTGTACGCCCTTGTCCTGCTCACGTTCTGATTCGGAACCCGGCAGCGTGTTCCGAGCTGATCGTAATGCTTATTGTCGTCCCCGTTTACGCATCTTTACTATGCGCCGTGCCGGACATCTCATCGCCCTGCTGATCGCCTTCCTGGTCACCGTCGGTTGCACCAGTTCCCCGACCGCCGTCGCTCCCTCCACTTCGGTCACCGGCTCGCCGCCGGCGGCGCTGGCTGCCGAGCTCCAGGGGATCCTCGATTCCATGACCGCCAACGGAACATCACCCGGGGTCGTGGCCGAGGTCCGGGCTCCGAACTGGACCTGGCACGGAGCCTCGGGCACAATCTCGCACAACTCGTCGATAGCCGTCACTCCCGACGTCCACTTCAGAGCGGCCTCGGTCTCGAAGTTCTTCACCGCGGTCGGGATCCTCCGCCTGGTCGACCAGGGCCGGCTCTCGCTCAACGATTCGATCGCCTCAAGGCTGTCTCCCGAGCTCGGTCGTCGCATCCCGAACGGCGACGAGATCACCATCCGCCAGGCACTCCAGCACAGGAGCGGAATCGCGAACGACGACGAGGACAACACGGTTCTGCCGGCGCAGATGGCGCAGCCGAACATACCGGTTCCAGTCCTCTTCTCGATCGATGACGCGCTGAACCGTTCGCCGCTCTATCCCCCGGACGCGAACTACACCTACTCGGACGCGAACTTCCACCTCCTCTCTCTCGTGATCGAGCGTGCGTCGGGCACGGACTTCCGAATGTTCATGGAGCGCGAGGTCTTCGCGCCGGCCTGCCTCCGGAACACCTCGGTCCCGACGGGGCCGGTCCTTCCCGCACCGCGAATGATCGAGGTGGACAACGTGCCGGACCCTGCGGTCCACGTCAACTATTCGTACATGTACATGGACTGGGACCAGGGCGCGGGGAGCATCGTGACCACGGCCGAAGACCTGAACCGGTTCCATCGGGCCGTCCGCGAGGGGCGCGTGGTCTCGCCGGCGCTCGTCTCCGCCCTCGAGGACGGGCCGCTCGTCGTCGAGGCGCCGGAGGGCGGCTGGGCCCGTTACGGGTTCGGGTACGGCCGGCAGTTCGACCCGTCGATCAATGTGACCATGGCAGGCCACACGGGCGAGTACCCCGGCTCCCTGACCTTCGCCTACTACCTCGAGGAGCCCGGAATCTATGTCGCGATGAACGCGAATCATGCCGGCGAGGAGGTGGGCGCCGGCTTCCTCTCGCTCGCCGGTGCGCTCCGATCGGCGGCATGAGACGCTACCGGACCGGCCGGGACGACCGTCGCTGAGGCGCGGCCGGACTGCCGGTCGCCCTCGCGGGCCCGGTTCTCACGGCGAGATATCTTTTCGGATCTGGCGCCGCGCCTGTCGCTCCACGAGCCGGCCGATGGCGGAGTAGACCGGGTTGACGGGGACGTCGGCGTAGTACCGGCAGCCGGGCTCGAGCCAGCCCTGCTCCTTCCAGTACCGGAAATCCACTGGCGCCGCCTGCTCGAGCTCGCCGAAGGTCCCTCGCTGCGCGCGAAAGATGATCACGTCCTTCAACCTCGGGCTCCGTCGACGACCGCTTCGGAGCGCTTCGCAGAACGACCCGGCCGCCGTCGCGAGGATGCGCTCGTTCTCATGCTTCCGGTACTCGGGGACCGCTCCCGGCGGAACGATCAACCCTGCCCGGCCGGCGACCTCGAACCCCCAGACCTCAGCGACGGTGGAGAGATAGGATTGGACTTCCTTGGTGCCGACGCCTCCCGCGGTCGTGAGCAGGAGCGCCTTCTTGTCGAAGAACCGCGGGCGGTGGAAGATGTAGCAGAACCGGTCGACGAAGTTCTTGAACAGCCCCGAGACGTTCATGCCGTAGACGGGCGACGCGAAGATGACCCCGTCGGCCTCGCGCATGCGCTGCTCGATCGCCGGCGCGTCGTCCTCATTCGGGCACCTCTCCTCCCCCTTCTCGATGCAGAGGAAGCAGCCCCGACACGGCACAAGGTTCGAGTCCCTGAGCCACAGGTACTCGAAATCGACGGGGCCGTGCGCTTCCATGAGTTCGCGGATGCGTTCGGCGGCCCGGTACGTATTCCCCTTCCTCGGGCTGCCCATGACGACGAGGATTCGGAACGGTCTCTCCATGCGGCAGACTACGCTCCTGCGTAAGGATAGTTTTTCGGGTGTTTGCGGCCATGCATGACCGTCCGGGCGTCCCCGACAGGCCTTCGGCCGGTTGCCGGCCGGAGAGAGCGTGACGGCCGCCTGAGCAAGAACGAGAAGGAAGCTCAGGAGGATGACTTCCCGGTCGCCTCGTCCTCGCCGGTGTAGTAGTAATACTCCCCGTTCGCCTTCTGCTCGCGGTCGAGGTACGACCCGGGCTTGTTGATCCGCGGCCGACCCGTCTGGTCGCGACGGAACGTGACCCCGAGGTTCGCGAGGAACCGGTTCATCCCCTCTCGCATCCCGAACGGCCCCACGGCCATGCCGTGGACGCCGGGCTCGCCCTCGAAGACGAGGATCCGCTCCGAGGCCATGTCCACGAGGTAGATGTCGTGGTCGATCACCATCACGCCAGCCTCGCGCCCCTCGGCATGCCGCTTGATCAGACGGGTCACGCGGACCCGCTGCTCGACGTCGAGGTGGGCGGACGGCTCATCCAGGATGTAGAGGTCCGCGTCGCGGGCGAGGCAGGCCGCGATCGCGACCCGCTGGAGCTCGCCGCCCGAGAGCGTATCCACCGGCGACTGGAGGAGGGGCTTGAGGCCGAGCGGCTCGACGATGTCGTGCTGGAACTGCGACGAGTCGAACCGGTTCGTGACACCGCGGAGCATGAACTCGACCGGGACCGAGGTGTCCCCCTTGAGGTACTGCGGCTTGTACGAGATCTTCACCGACTCGGCGAGAGGGCCGCCATCGGGCGCCTGGACGCCGGCCAGGAGCTGCGCGAAGGTCGATTTACCGATCCCGTTCGCCCCGACCACGCCGAGAACCTCGCCGCACCGGATCTCGCCGCCGCTGACCTCGAGGCGGAAAGACGGGTACGACTTCGTCATCCGCGGGAAGGTAAGGAGGAGCTCGCGCTCGCTTCCCTTCGTGTGCGCCCGCTTCTCGAAGACGACCG
>JBDKUZ010000048.1:0-2818 GCA_039679395.1 Methanospirillum sp.
GACATCTTCCCCGAGGACGAGCTCTCGGGCTACTTCGCGGACATGACCCGGACGGTGGTGCGGGGAGAGCCCACGGACGAGGTCGTCGGGATGTTCGAGGCGGTCCGCGACGCCAAGGCCCTCGCGATCGGCCACATCCGGGCCGGCGTGCCCGGTGCCGAGATCCACCAGGCCGTCGTGGACCTCTTCGCCGAGCGCGGCTTCTCGTCCGACACCTCGGGCTTCACGCACAACCTGGGCCACGGGGTCGGCCTCGAGGTCCACGAGCTCCCCTCCGTCGGCCCGGGCGGGGGCCCGCTCGAGGCCGGGAACGTGGTCACGATCGAGCCAGGCCTCTACCTCCCCGGCGTCGGCGGCGTCCGGCTTGAGGACCTCGGCCTGGTCACGGGAGACGGCTTCCAGAACTTCACCCGGTTCCCCGAGGAGCTGGTGCTGTGAACGACGAGGTCTTCGAGGCCTACCGCGAGGCCGGGCGGATCGCCCACCGCATCCTGAACACGGGCACGGGCATGGTCCGGCCCGGCGCTTCGCTCCTCGAGACGGTCGAGGCGGTCGAGAACATGGTCGTCGAGTCCGGAGCCGGACTCGCGTTCCCGCTCAACTGCTCCCTCAACGAGGCGGCCGCGCATGACACGGCCTCCGACGGAGACGAGCGGGTCTTCGCGGCCGGCGACCTGGTCAAGCTCGACCTCGGGGTCCACCTCGACGGCTACATCGCGGACACGGCCGTCACCATCGACCTCGGCGACCACGGCGAGCTCGTCGACGCCGCCCGGGCGGCCCTGGATGCGGCGATCTCGCTTGTCCGGCCCGGCGTGCCCGCGGGCTCGCTCGGCGCCGCGATCCAGGCGGCGATCGAAGGGTGCGGCTACCGCCCGGTCGCGAACCTGACCGGCCACGGGCTCGATCGGTACGTCCAGCACGGCCCGCCGTCGGTGCCGAACGTCGGCCACCCCGGCGGCGCCGTGCTCGCCGAGGGGCAGGTCGTCGCGATCGAGCCCTTCGCCTCGACCGGCTCCGGGCTCGTCAACGAGGCCGCACGGGCGGAGATCTACAGCCAGATCGCGACACGGCCGGTCCGGCTGCCGGCTGCGCGGCAGGCGCTCGAGCTCGTGCGCGAACGGCAGGGGATGCCGTTCTCCCGCCGCTGGCTCGACCTGCCCAAGCGGGAGATCGCCCTCGCGACCCTCGTCCGGCAGGGGCTCTTCCGGAATTATCCCGTGCTCCACGACGTTCCCGGGTCGTTCGTCGCCCAGGCCGAGCACACGCTCGTCGTCGTCGAGGACGGCTGCGTGGTCACCACCGCATGACGGATACCCTTATTGATCTTCATGCCCGATAGATCTGGTTACACAGCCATGTCCGCCGACACAGCAGCCAATGCAGTCACCGCTCCCACGCGGACCGTTGAGGCAGCCGACGATGCCGTGCTCCGGCTGGTCGAGGTGATCCTGACCGCCGAGGTCTACAATCAGCACCCGAACCTCGACCTGAACGACCTGCCTCCTCACTGCCGCGAGGTCTTCGGCGTGGCCGGCGCGACCGAGGCGAAACGGCCCGTGGCGGTCTCGGAGGCGATGATCAAGAAGGCGCTCGGCATCCCGGACGCGGCCGAGCGGCTCAAGAAGAACCCGTTCGTCAGCTACGAGGAGTTCGGCCAGCGCCTCCGCGTGACCGCCCTCCCCGAGGCCGCCCGCTGGTTCGCGCGGCGGGGGGGAGCCTACCTGATCCGCGAGAACCCGGCCCTCGCCTGGTACTACGAGCAGAACGAGCCCATCCAGGGGATCAGCTACGCCGATGCGCGCATGCGGAACCCGAAGTACGAGGAGACCAAGGCCTACCTCGACCGCAGGGTCTCGGCCCTCCTCGCCGAGGACGAGCGCATGCGCTCGGCCCTCGACCTCTGCATCGTCTCGGCCCCCGAGGAGATCCGGAAGCGGGTCGAGGACCTCGTCCTGACGCCCGAGCAGCTGGAGGCGATCGAGAAGATCAAGATCGCGCTCGCGAACCTCGCCTACCTGCGCGCCCACGACATCGCCGAGATCGGCAAGTTCCTCTTCGTCGGCCCGGCCGGCACGGGCAAGACGAGCCTCGCGCTCGCGATGTCGCACGTGCTCGGCATGCCGATCATCGAGGTCCGGCTCTCGATGATCACGAGCCAGTACCTCGGCGAGACCTCCAAGAACATCGACCGGGTCTTCGAGTTCGCCCACCGGCTCGCCCCCGCGATCCTCTTCGTCGACGAGTTCGACTTCGTGGCAAAGAGCCGGGTCTCGGACGACCACGGCGCCATGAAGCGGGCCGTGAACGCGCTCCTCAAGAACATCGACCAGGTCAGCCTGATCCGGTCGAGCGTGGTCCTGATCGGCGCGAC
Source organism: Methanospirillum sp. (assembly GCA_039679395.1). Classification (GTDB taxonomy): domain Archaea; phylum Halobacteriota; class Methanomicrobia; order Methanomicrobiales; family Methanospirillaceae; genus UBA288. Next base: position 2,375 of record JBDKUZ010000048.1, read on the forward strand.
CAACCACCCGCGCCTGCTCGACGAGGCGGCCTGGCGCCGTTTCGACGAGGTGGTCGAGTTCGCCCTGCCCGACCGGCTGATGCGGCTCGACATCCTGCGCAAGGTGACGTCCGGGCTCGAGACGGAGGCCGACCTCGACCGGCTCGCGGACGAGACCGACGGGTTCTCGGGCGCGGACCTCCGCATGATCGTCAAGGAGGGGGTCCTCTCGGCCCTCATGGAGAACCGGACCCTGATCCGGCAGTCGGACATCGAGAAGGGCGTCAACATGGTCCTCAAGCGGAACGTGATCAAGGACCGGTCGTGGGTGTAGGATGGAGGTCCGGCTCCTCGGCACGGGCGACGCGATCGGGACCCCGAAGGTCGGGTGCCCCTGCCCGCAGTGCCGGGAGGCCCGCGCGTCCGGCCGCGAGCGTCTGCGGACCTCGCTCCTGCTGACGATCG
>JBDKUZ010000049.1:0-5932 GCA_039679395.1 Methanospirillum sp.
GCCAGGCCGATCATCGTCGCGCCCGAGTAGGTGTAGCCGAGGGACGGAACCACGAGCCCGGGCTCGATCTGTTCGGGCCTAAACCCGAGTTGCTGCGCAACCCGCCGCGGGATATTCGCGTTCGGCAGGTGGAAGACCGCGTAGTCGTAGTCCTTCGCACTCTTGCCGGCCTGCTCGAATAGCAGCCGCGCCGCGCCCTGGACATGTTTGAAGTACCCCGGGTCGCCCGTGAACCGCCCGCCGTGACGGGGGTAGGTCTGACCCTCGCGCCGCCAGAAGTCGGGAGTGTCCGTCGTGAACGAGACCGTCAGATGAATCGTGGCGATGGGGTCGCGCTCCCCGATCAGGAACGCGGCGCCGCCGGCCGCCGCCGTGTATTCGAGCGCGTCCGACGGTGCGCCCTGCGCGACGTCCGAGCCGATCGCGAGGCCGTACGTGACCATGCCCGCGCCGACAAGGCCCATGCAGGCCTGGATGCCGGCTGTTCCTGCCTTGCAGGCGAACTCGTAGTCGGCCGCGGTCATGGTCGGGGTCGCCCCGATCGCCTCGCCGACCGTGCACGCGGTCGGCTTGACCGCGTACGGGTGCGATTCGGAGCCGACGTAGACCGCCCCGATCTCGGCGGGATCGATCGTACGCCTCGCGAGTGCGTGGCGCGCTGCCTCGACCGCGATCGTCGCGGTGTCCTCGTCGACGTCGGGCAGCGACTTCTCGCGGACGCCGAGCCCTCCCGTGATGTCCTGTGCGTTGTCCCCCCAGACCCGGGCGATCTCCTCGAGCCGGATCCGGTACCGGGGGATGTACGCCCCGTAGGTGATGATGCCTGTCATGCAGTCCCCTGTATTCCGGCTGAGCCGGTGCCTGGTTTGTCTGAAGTGGAACTCTGAAGTGTCGGTCTGCCCGGCTTCGCTCACCACTCGGTCGAGCGCAGGGTCGCTATCAGCGAGTCGATGGGCGTCTGCGTGGCCAGCAACGTGATCCGGTCGCGCTCGGCGAGCCTCGGCACGATCGGGTGGACCTCCTCGGGCGCGATCCCCTGCAGGACCACGCACCGGGGCTTGAACGGCGTCACCCGGATCGCGACCATCGGCGACTTCCCGGTCGAGACCCCCGCGAAGATCAGTGCCCGCTCGGTCGACCAGCCGTAGATCCGACTGAACTCGTCGGACGAGAGCTGCAGGATCGCGTTCAGGCTGTTCACGACCGTGTACCCGAAGAGGGTCTGGTCGAGCGAACCGGTCAGCGGCTCGGCTTCGATGAGATCGGCAAACCGACGGAGCGGCACGGGGGCCGCGAACTCGTGGATGTCGTAGATCACCTCGTCGTCGAGCTCGGCAAAGAGCATCCGACCGAAGCGCTCGATATGCCGCCCGCCCCGATCCTCGTCCATCGAGAGGATCGCGTCCACGATCTTCCCGACCACGGCCGTACCGGGGCTTTTGCGCCGGCCGCTCTCGTAATCCGAGATGACCGAGGGCGAGACATCGAGCCTGACGGCGAGATCGGTCTGCGGGATCTCGAAGCTGAGCCGCCATTTCTTGAGCGCCCTGCCGGGGGAGTCCGAGAGCGTGATCTCGCCGGCCATCTTCTCGGCCAGTCTGTGCCGCAGCCCGGACTTCATGCGGATCAGGTCTGCACACGGGATTAAATAATTAACGAATCGAGATTCGACAGATCCCGATGGTACGGTCCCCACGGTGAAATGGGTGCCGCTCACATGCCGACATTTGGCTGGGACACCGCCGTGACGACAAACCCCTATCGGGCTTCCTCCCGATGGGAACCCCCTGTCTCTCGCGCAGACATGGTTCTCCCGGTCTCAGACCTGGAGGATAGGCCGGCTCCGGCTTCTGGTCACAATCCATAAATATGAAGCATCTCAAATTTGGTATTGTGACGATCGAGGCCGGGGACCTGGCGTGCCTGAAGGCGATTGCGCTGCTCGGCGGGTGCCGGGGGCCGGTGTACGTCTCGTCCCAGTCCCTCGCGGGCGCGCTGGGCACCAGCCCGCAGACGGCGTCGCGCCGGCTCCAGTCGCTCGAGGCCGCGCTCCTCGTCACCCGGTCGGTCCGTCCGGCGGGCCAGTACGTCTCGGTCAGCCGGACAGGCGAGGAGATCCTCCACCGTGAGTACTCGGACTACTGCCGGCTTTTCGGGGGCTCGTCGGGCGGGTTCGTGATGACTGGCCATATCGTGAGTGGCGTCGGTGAGGGCCGGTATTACATGAGCCTCCCTGCGTACCGCGAGCAGTTCGCGGCCGTGCTCGGCGAGGACCCGTACCCGGGAACGCTCAATGTCCGGCTCGACGGCGCGAGCGTACCCGTCAGAAAACGCCTCGATACCCTCGACTGGACAACGATCCGCGGCTTCGTCGCGGAGGCGCGGACCTTCGGCGATGCCAGGGCCCTCCCCTGCCGGATCGCCGAGCACCGATGCGCGATCGTCGTGCCGGGCCGGACGCACTACCCCGAGGATATCGTCGAGGTGATCGCCGGAGTGCCGCTCCGGGAGGCCCTCGGCCTGGCCGACAAGGACCGCGTAACGGTCGAGGTGCCGGATGAGTGAGATGATACGGAATGATTGACGAGGCGCTTGCTGCGTTGCGGGATGGGCGGTTCATCCTGCTCTACGACTTCGACAACCGCGAAGGAGAGACAGACTTTGCTATCCGCGCGGACGCAGTGACGCCGGCGCACCTGCGACAGATGCGCAGGGACGGCGGGGGGCTGATCTGCTGCGCGGTTCCGCACGAGGCGGCCGAACGGCTGGGCCTGCCGTTTGCCCACGATGTCCTCGAGGCCGCAGGTGTCGGCGTGCGGGATCACGTGATCCCGTACGACCGGAAGAACCGCTCCTCGTTCTCTCTCTGGGTCAACCACGCCTCGACCTTCACCGGGATCACGGACAACGACCGTGCGACAACGATCAACGCGATCGCGGATCAGGTGAAGCGGGCGCTGGCGGGTGAAGAGACCCGGTTCTTCGACGAGTTCCGGCTGCCCGGCCACGTCCCCGTCCTCCGCGGCGCCGAGGGCCTGATCGCCCGCCGGTGCGGTCAGACCGAGCTCTCGCTCGTGCTCGCCCGGATGGCCGGGATCACCCCCGCGATCGTGGTCTGCGAGATGCTCGACGACGAGAGCGGCATGGCCCTCCGTAAGGCCGATGCGCGTGCGTACGGCGAGGCGCACGGGATCCCGTTCCTCGAGGGCCGCGAAGTCGCCGACCGCTGGGCCGGGCCTGCCGCATGCAGCAGCTCGGCCGCCCCGGCGGCACGGTAATCTCCGGGCCGGCCCGTCCTCGTTGGTCCTGTCCCGCTCCATTCAGCCTTTTTCATCCTAATGCATAAATACGAAGGCGCTTCATGTCCGGGCGAGACCAGGAGGAACGTTCGATGCCGGCAGATCAGCCCGCCACGACAGAGCAGAAGCCCCGTCCGATTCGCACCGCGCGCCGCGACAATGCACAGATCGATTACCTGATCGGTCTCCTCTCCGACGACAACCCTGGCAATCGCTGGAAGGCCGCTCGGGCGCTCGGACGCATATAGGATCCCGCCGCCGTAGATGCCCTGGTCCGGGCGCTTTACGACGACGACCGGCGCGTCCAGCAGAAGACGATCCGGGCGCTCGGCGCGATCGGCGACCCCCGGGCGATTCCGCCGTTGCGCCGGCCCTATGCCGAGGCCGACGAGGGAATTCGGGAACTGATCAGGGACGCGCAGGAGATGATCGGAGCCCGGTCGTACCGGCCCGGGCGATACATCCCCGAAAGAAGCTTTTCCGATTCTTAGAACGCCGTTGCCGCGTACACGGCACCTATCGCGACGAGGGCGATACCGCACACACCGAGAAGCAGCCGGTACGCCCGATCGGGCAGGAATGCGGAGCCGCGGGCGACCGCAGCGCCGACAAGCAGGAACCAGACGAGATCGGCGGTCCCGTGCCCGGTGAGAAAGAGGGCTGCATCCCCGGTGCTCGTCGCCAGGGCACCGGCCAGCAGGGCGCCCCCGAGCGTAGCCCACCAGAGCCAGAAGTAGGGATTCGCGACCGAGGTGAGCACGCCCGCGAGGAACGGCCCCACGCGCTCGTCTCCGGCCGCAGGGGCAAGGCTCGCGGAGCGAGCGCTCCGAACGGTGAGGATTCCGAAGCCGACGAGTGCCACTCCGCCGACGACCGCGATCGCGGTCCTTTGGGAGAGGATGAGCGGGGCGATGCCGAGGACGAGGGCGACCGCGAGGACGCCCTCGACGAGGAGGTGCCCTCCCGCGACCCGCGCTCCCACGAGAGGGCCGTGGCGGACAGCCCCCGAGATCGTGGCGAACAGGGTCGGCCCCGGCGCAAGCGCGCCCGAGAGGCCGATCCCGAACCCGAGCAGGAGCGACTCGAGGAGGACCATGGGCGGTTTGATATTGGCCGAACCTCAATGAAAACCTGGTGTCGATGACAGTTCGCGCGACTCCGGCACCGGGCGGGACCGCATGAGCCGCGGTCCCATTCCCCCGGTCACGGTTGCGCTCGACCCCGGTGTCGCGGTCTGGTCCCTCGGGCGATTGCTCCGGCGGACGAGTGCCGTCCTCGACACGCCGCCGCTCGACCCGATCCTCGCGGTCACTCGACCGGTCCGGCTGAATGCCGGGGCAGGCCTGACAGCGGTCCGCGCCGCTATCGAGGCGGGGATCTCCGACGTGCACTGGCTCGCGTACGGTCTCGACGGGTTCGCGGCCGGCCCTCGCGGAACCGTGGGGCTTCGCCTCCGCCCCTCAGCGCCCCTCGCGGCAGCCGCCACCGCGATCGAGTCGGCCCTCTCGACGGTCGCCGTCCCCGCGGACCTGCCGGATGAACGGTTCCTCGTCCCCGCCGCCCGTGGACTCGACCGGCAGCACCTCCGCACGGCCCTGCGGATGCTTGGTCTCGCCCACGCTCCGTGGTACCTGCGTCTCCTCGGACCCCTCATAGCTGCCGACTCCTCCGTGGCGCTCCCGGCGCCGCTGCGGCCGCTCGAGGCGATCCGACTTCTCGTGCTCGTCGACGGCCGCCCCACGGCCGGGTACGACCTCGTCTCACGCCGCTGGCTGAGCCGGCCCGAGCTCGGTGACCGTGTCATCCGAAAGTCGTCCCTGCGAGCGTACCGGCGGGCACGGGGACTCGAGCTCGCGGCTCCGGCACCGCACCCGACCGGCGAGACCTGGTTCCTCGCCGATCTCCACCTCGGCCACCCCGAGATCGCCCTCCACACGGCCCGGCCATTTCTCGCGTCCGACGTCGGCGAGATGGACCGGGTCCTGATCGGGAACTGGCGCCGAACCGTCGCGCCGGAGGACCGGGCCCTCCTGCTTGGCGACATCTGCGCCGGCCCGGACCCGGGGCTGTACCGGGCGGCCGTCGCGGCACTATCGGGCCGGCTGACCCTCGTCCGCGGCAACCACGACCCCGACCTCCCCGATCTTGCCCGTTCGGTCGCGTTCGAGGCCGACGGCCACCGATTTCTCGGAGTCCACGATCCTGCCGACGCTCCGCCGGCGTTCGACGGCTGGGTGGTCCACGGCCACCTCCATGACAGCGATCTTCGCCGGTTCCCGTTCTTCGACCCGGTCTCCCGGCATGTCAACGTCTCTGTCGAGACGGCAGGATACAGACCGGTCCCGCTCTCGCTCATCTCCGATCTGATCTCTTCGGAGGCAGGGCCGATCCTCGTCCGGGAGACCGAAACCGGCGTCGCGCCGTGAATACGCGAAGGAAAACGGCTCAATACATCTCTTCATAAAGCTTGAGTCACCATATAGTGCAGCAGTTTTCCCAAGCTGTCGGAAAAGCATCATGTACAACTCGAATTTTGGCGGTCGCTCTGACCGCCCACGTGAGATGACCAAGGTCATCTGTTCAGACTGTGGAAAGGAGTGCGAGGTCCCGTTCAAGCCGACCGAGGGCCGCCC
>JBDKUZ010000050.1:0-8194 GCA_039679395.1 Methanospirillum sp.
ACGCAGGTCGCAAGGGTGCTGTCCGTGATATCGTTCGTGAGGACGTACGTGCCGGGCGAGGAGATCACGATCTTCTGCCCGGTGTACGTCACATTCGTCCCGGACGGCCAGCCCCTGGAGACGGTGAACCCGCCCTGCAGGGTCGCGTTCTGATTGTCGGGGTTGGTTACGAGAACGTTCCAGGCGCCCGTCGCCATCGTCGGCGGCAGCGCGACCGTGCACGTGATCCTCGTCGGCGAGACCACGACGACGTTCGCGGCCGCGACGGCCGCGGAACCCGTGCGGGTGAGCCTGACCGTCGCGCCGGGCAGGAACCCTGTCCCGGCGAGACCGGTGATGGCCACCGTGGTGCCCTGGGCCCCGGTGTTCGGCGCGATCGACGCGACCGTGGGCGGCAGCGCGCTGACCGCGATCGTGCCGGACTTCGTCTCGGTATCGGCCTGCCCGTCCGCGGCGCGGACCGTCAGCGAGACCGTGTAGGTGCCGGCGGCGGTATACGTGTGGTTCGGGTTCCGCTCCGTCGAGGTGGCGCCGTCGCCGAAGGACCACGACCACGATGTCGGCGACCCGGTCGAGGTGTCCGTGAACCGGACCGGGAGCGGCGCCGTCCCCGCAGCGGGCGCCGCCGTGAAGCCGGCGTCGGGCCTGCCCGCGACCAGCGGGAACTGGTCGGTATTTCCGGAGGCGAGCGCGTACGGGTTGTCGCCGATACCGTCGCGGTCGGCGTCCGCGACCAGCTGGGACCAGCCGGTGCCGTCCGGCTCGGACCAGTAGTTGCCGCCGCGGTACGCCCCGCCGACGATGTTCGTGCCGGCCGTCTTCGCCGTGTTCCAGGTGTTCGGCCCCGCGCCGCTCAGGACCGCGTTCACCGGGGTACGGACCTCGTTATCGGCGATGGTGTTCTGCGAGGACGAGACGACGCCGATCCCCCAGGTATCGGGCCCGGGGGACGGACCGGGAAGGATCCTGCAGCCGGTGATCGTGTTGCCGTCGCTCCCCTGGGAGAGGAGCAGGCCCCTGCCGTTCGGCGCGGTCTCGATCCGGCACCGCTCGACCCGGCTCGCGTCCGCATCGACCAGGTAGATGCCGTAGAAGCAGTTCGAGACCGTGAGGTTGCGGATGGCGATCCCGGAGACGGAGCCGCCGGGGTTGTTGACGTAGACGCCGCACCGCCCCTCCTGGCCGCTCCCGGAGATCCGGTGGCCGTTTCCTTCGATCACGACATTTGAGCACCGGACCTCCACCACGATCATGTCCTCCAGGTCCTGGAGATCCCCGCCGAGCGTATAGGTGCCGGGGACGGTGATCACCATGCCCGGCCGGACCGCGAAGTCGGTCGAGGCGGGCGAGACCAGGGGAAGGGCGTCGCTGTTGCCGGTGCCGATGACGTAGGCCCGATCCGCGAGCCCGTCGCGGTCCGCGTCGGCGGCCGTCTCGGAGAAGCCGGACCACCAGTTGCCGCCGCGGTACGAGCCGCCGACGATGTTCGTGCCGGCCGTCTTCGCCGTGTTCCAGGTGTTCGCCCCGACCTCGGCCCCCTCGAGGAGGACGTTTCTCGCGTTCTCGAACCGGTTGTCGACCACCGTGTTCCCCTGGGCGCGGGTCATGTAGACCCCGGCTTTTCCGTTGCCCGTCACCCGGCAGCCGGAGACGACGGCGCCGGTGATCCGGGACCCGGAGCCGAGGAGGGCGATGCCCGAGAGGGTGTTTCCGCTGGCCGTCGTCCCGGTGACCCGGGCGTTGCTCGAGTCGTAGAGATAGATGCCGTCGTCGGCGTTGTTCCGGACGGTGCAGGACGAGATCTCGACGCCGGGAGCGGAAGAGACGGCGAGACCGCCGACGCCGTTCGACTCGGCCGTGCAGCCGGTGATGACCGTGGCGTCCCCTCCCGTGTAGAGGGTGATGCCGGCCCCGAGGTTCGAGGAGGCCGTGACGCCTTCGATCCGGCCGCGGGCGTTCCAGAAGTAGACCCCCTGTCCCCAGTCGGTGACCCGGAGGTTCTTCACGGTCACGCCCGAGAGCGCGGCGCTGCCGTGGACCCTGATCCCCATGCAGTCCGTGAAGTCGAGCCCGTCGAGGGTGTGGCCGGCGCCGTCGATGACGACGTTCGAGCACCGGACATCGATCGCGACCGGGGTCGCCAGGTCCACGTAGTCCCGGTCGAGGGTGTACGTCCCCGGCGTCGTGATCACGATCGGGAGCGCCGCGGCCGTCGCCCGGGGGACCGGGCCGGACCCGGACGCGTCCGGTGCGGTGGCGTTCGGAGCCGGCACCGTGGCCGCGGGTGCGGCAGGATCGGCCGCCGTGACCGATGCGATCAGTACCGAGACAACCACGAGGAGAAGGAGTGTCCTGAGCCGAGTCATGCGATCGCCATGACAAATCGGTTGGACCGACATGCCATTAATCCCTCGCCGGGATTGTCGCGGGGGGCTATCGGTTCCTCTCCCCGATTGCGGGCCCTGTAAGGGGTGACTGTCGCGGTGGCGGACATGAACGGGAAGTTCCCGAGGGGCTGCGAGGAGAGGGGACGCGGGGAGTCGGAATGACGACGATATCCTCGGCGGGGGAGGCGGCGCTGGAGAGCCGAGCGGGCTGCTACCACTATAGATTGTTCCGGCAGAACTCGATCGTTGCCGGCGTCTGCGCGAAGACCGCGAGTCACGGGATCCTGTCGGCGAAGGAAGGAGCCCGGTGCTTTGCGTGGATGTGGAACGCTCCGAGGCCGTCGAGTGGAATCGCCGCGAGGTCGGCGGTGAGGAACCGGGTGCGGGCAACGGTATGGAGCTGCTGAACGTTGAGCACGATCCCGCAGTCCGCCGCCGGCCCCGCCCTCAATCCCGTGCAAACACCTTCGTCAGCGTGCGGAGCCGTTCCACGATCTCCGGAGTCAGCATCCCTTCCTCGAGCCGCCACGTCCAGTTGCCGTTCGGGACCCCCGGCCGGTTCATCCGGCCCTCGGAACCGAGACCGAGGACGTCCTGCAGGGGGACGATGACCGTGTTCGCCACCGTCGACATCGCGAGCCGGATGAAGACCCACGGCATCTCGCCCGCGGGAATGTCGCAGCCGAAGTACAGGCGCAGCCGCTCGTGGTGCGCCGCCGTCGCCTCGTCCTCGAGCCAGCCCCGCACGGTATTCGTGTCGTGGGTGCCCGTGTAGAGAACACAGTCCCGGACCACGTTGTGGGGGATGTTGACGTTCCACTCGAACCCGTCCTCGAAGGCGAGGACCAGCACCTTCATCCCCGGGATCCCGGCCTCCCGCATCACCTCCCGCACATCCGGCGTGATCGTCCCGAGGTCCTCGGCGATCACCGGGAGGCCCGGGAACCGGCGCGCGAACGTGCCGAGGAGTTCGCCCGCAGGGGCCGGCACCCACCGCCCGTCCATCGCCGTCGTCGAGCCGGCCGGCACCTCCCAGTACGCGACGAGGCCGCGGAAGTGGTCGATCCGGACGTAGTCCACGCACGCGAGCGTGCGCTCCATCCGCTGCGTCCACCAGGCAAAGCCGGTCCGCTGCAGGGCGTCCCAGCAATAGAGCGGGTGGCCCCAGAGCTGGCCCTCCGCGCTGAAGACATCCGGGGGGGCGCCCGAGACGACCGTCGGCCGCAGGTCGTCGTCGAGCCGGAAGTAGTCGGGATGCGCCCAGACGTCCGCGCTCTCGTAGTCCATGTAGATCGGAATGTCGCCGATGATGCTGATCTTCCGGCTCCGGCAGTATGTCCGCAGCCGCTGCCACTGCCGGGCGACGACGAACTGGAGGAACCGGCTCCGGTCCGCAAGATCGCGGAGCCGCTCGGCTTCATGCCGAAGCGCCTCCGGCTCCCGCCGCTTCAGGTCCTCGGGCCACCGGCTCCAGGGCAGCCCGCCGAGGTCCCAACGGATGGCGGAGAAGAGGGCGACGTCGTCGAGCCACCAGGCTTGCTCCCGGCAGAACCGCTCGAAGTCCCGGCGGTCCCCCTCCTCCGCGAACCGGGCGTACGCGCGGGAGAAGAGCCGCTCCTTGAACGGGACCATCCGCGCGAAGTCGACGCGCGCCGCGGGAGGTGGTTCGGTCTCGCCGAGCTCCACCGCATCGAGAAGGCCGTCCTCCGCCAGCAGCTCCGGGCTGATCAGGTATGGGTTCAGCGCGAACGCCGAGGTGCTGTGGTAGGGGTTGTGGTCGGATCCCGGGTCCGTCGGGTTCAGGGGGAGGACCTGCCAGTACATCTGCCGGGCCGCTCCGAGCGCGTCGGCGAACCGGTAGGCCGCGGGCCCGAGGTCGCCGATGCCGAACCGCGACGGCAGCGACGTGACATGCAGGAGTACCCCGCTTCCCCGTAGTTTCATGGAAAGACCCGCCCGCCGCAGAAGCTACGCTCTCCCGCCGCTGATATTTAAAGAGTTCTCTTCCCGCCGTGACGCGCTCAGTATCCGTGCATGCGCCCCGAGCGGGGCTCGTCACCGGCCGGGACGCGGCGTCGGGACGGCCCGGAGCAGAGGAGAACGAATCCCGGGAGAACGGCGTGCCGGATCGGAGCGGGGTCGCCTCTCGACCCCCGTGTCGAAAATTCTCCCCATTGTCAGCCCGATCTCCGCGTGAACACGCTTATCAGAGCAGACGAGAAACACGTGACCGCATGCTCAAGGCGCTTGATGTCGACACCTGGGTGACGCAGCGGCGGTCGAACCTCGACGAGGCCAAACGCTCGGCAGCGGAGATCATCGAACTCGTCCGCAGCGAGGGCGACGCGGCCCTCCTCAGGATGGCGCGGAAGTACGAGCCCGGGGCCGACTCCGTCCTCGTCTCGGAGGAGGAGGTCGCGGCCGCGTACGAGGCTGTCGACGAGCGGCTGATCGAGGCCGTCGTCGAGGCCGAGGCGAGAATCACCCGGTTCCACGAGCGGCAGAAGGAGCGCGACCTCTGGCTCGAGGTGGTCGAGCCGGGGATCACCCTCGGCGTCAGGACCACGCCCATCGACCGCGCCGGCCTCTACGTCCCGGGCCGGCGGGCGGCCTACCCCTCGACCGCGCTGATGAACGCAGTCCCCGCGAAGGTCGCGGGTGTGGCCTCGCTCTGCGCCTGCTCGCCCCCGCCGATCCTGCCCCTCACGCTCGTCGCCCTCGACATCGTGGGCGTCTCGGAGATCTACCGGATCGGCGGCGCGCAGGCGATCGCCGCGATGGCCCTCGGGACCGAGACCATCCTGCCCTGCCGCAAGATCGTCGGCCCGGGAAACGCGTACGTGACGGCCGCGAAGATGCTTCTGCGGGAGCACGCGGAGATCGACTTTCCGGCCGGCCCCTCCGAGATCGGGATCCTCGCCGACCGGTCCGCCACCCCGGCCTTCGTCGCCGCCGACATCCTCGCCCAGGCCGAGCACGACCCCGACGCCGCGTGCATCCTGATCACGACCGATGGGACGCTCGTGGGCCGGATCGAGGAGGAGCTCGCGCGGCAGCTCGCCGACGCGCCGAGAAAGGAGATCATGGTGCAGGCCCTCGCCAACTCCGGGTACATCACGGCCCCCGACCTCGGGGAGGCCGTCGCCGCCATGGACCGGGTGGCCCCCGAGCACCTCTCGATCATGGTCGAGGACCCGCTCTCGATCCTCACGACCGTCAAGAACGCGGGCTCCATCTTCGTCGGCCCGTACGCGCCCGTGGCCGCGGGCGATTACGCGTCGGGGACCAACCACGTCCTCCCCACGGCCGGGTACGCCGCGACCTACTCGGGGCTCAACGTGAGCCACTTCACCAAGACGTCGACCGTGCAGATCATCAGCCGGCCGGGCCTCGAGGCCATCGGTGACGTGGTCGAGTCGATCGCCGACGCCGAGGGCCTCCACGCCCACGCGAACTCGGTCCGGGTGCGGCGCGCGTTCCGCGAGCCGTGACCCCCCGTCCGCCCGAACCGATGGACCAGCCATTCGACGAGAGACTCATCGCGCCCTGCGGGATGAACTGCGGGGTATGCAAAGCCTATCTCCGCGAGCGAAACACGTGCCACGGGTGCTTCGACGCCGAACAGAACCTGCCGAAGTCCCGCGCGAGTTGCCGGATGCGCCTCTGCGAGCGGCGCACGGGCCCGTTCTGCTCCGACTGCGCCGAGTTTCCCTGCGACCGGCTGCGTCGCATGGACGCCCGGTACCGGGCGCGCTACGGGATGAGCGAGATCGAGAACCTGGCGTGCATCCGGGACGAGGGAATGGAGACGTTCCTCGACCGGGAGCGCCGGCGATGGGTCTCCGACGAGGGCGTCCTCTGCGTCCACGACGGGAGACGGTACCCGCTTCCCGGAGACGAACGCGGTCCTTCGCCGTAGCGGCCGGATGTACTCTCCTCCTCCGCGGTGGAGTCAGGTCACCCTCGTGCCGACAAAGTCGTACGGGACGTTTCCCGGGCCCTCCGTGTTCGGCCTCCAGCCGCCCGAGAAGGTGGTACCGTCCTCGGCGATCCTGCCCGTCATCGATGCGCCGCCGCCGAGCGCCGTTGTGATCGTGACGTCCCTGCCCCGGACATCGTACCGGTACGGGATCGGGACGCCCGCGAGGTTGGAGTAGACGGTCGAGGGGAAGGTATCGCTCGCCGGGTCGTACCCGATCAGCTCCAGGCTTTTGATCGCCATGCCCATGAACTCCGCCTCGAAGGTCTGCTTCAGGAAGAACCCGCCGGGGAGCCACTCGAACGTGGCCCGTCCGGAGACGTTCTCCTCCTTCGAGCCGAGCGTGCGGCCGCGAATGCTCCACGTCCCGACCATCGGCTCCAGCCGCTTGAGCGCGGGATCGGGGGCGGGGAGCTGCTGTTGGTTCGTACTGTCGTCCGACATGCTCTGTCGCCTCTCGACACGCTGCTATAATGCGATCTCCCCTATTTCTGGCTTTCCCGCCGCCGACCGCCGCGACGAACAATGATAAAAATTCATATGGCGATGCGCCGATACACCGACCATGACAACCTTTGTCATACTGGGGAGCCTGACCTCGAAGGCGCTCGCGCACATGGACCGGGCGGCCGAGAGGGACAGGGACGGGGACCGGATCATCGCATCGGTCGGCGGGCGCGTCCTCGCCCACTACTACACCTTCGGGCGGTACGACTTCGTGGTGATCGTCGACCTGCCCTCCGAGGCCGCGCTCGCGAAGGCCCTGGTCGAGATGGGCCGCTGGGGCACGGTGACCACCGAGACCATGACGGCTCTCACCCCCGGCGAGGTGTACAGCGCCCTGAAGGAGTGACCCGCCCGGACTCACATTCCCGTCACGAGGTTGACGAGCAGCGCGACCCCGGCCACGGCCATCACGACCACGATCGTCCAGCCAAGGATGTTGCTCGTCCGCGAGTTGACGAACGGGCCCATCACGTCCGACCGGTTCGCGATCATGATGATCAGCGCCATCAGCGGCGGCGCGGCCAAGCCGTTCAGCGCGGCCGCGTAGTAGAGCGCCCGGATCGGGTCGATCCCGAGCCAGCCCAGGGACATCCCGACGAGAGTCGAGGCCGCGATCACCAGGTAGAACCCGGGGGCGCACCGGGCTCGCTTGGAGAGGCCCTCCCGCCATCCCGTCGTCTCGGCCACGGCGTACGCCGACGAGCCGGCCAGCACCGGGACGGCCAGCAGCCCCGTGCCGATGATCCCGGCCGCGAAGAGGACGTACGCGAGGTCGCCGGCCAGCGGCCGCAGGGCCTCGGCCGCCTGCGACGCGGTCTCGATGGTGCCGACCCCGCTCAGGTGGAGGGTCGCGGCCGTGGTCACGATGATGAAGAACATGATCAGCTGGGAGTAGAGCATACCGCCGACGGTGTCCAGCTGCATGTCGGTGACGTCCTCCTGCGTCACCGCCGGCGCCCCGGCGCCCATGTCGGAGGTCCGACCGCTCGCGATCTCCTCCTCGACCTCCTCCGACGCCTGCCAGAAGAAGAGGTACGGGGAGATCGTCGTGCCCAGGATCGCCACGATGTTGAGCAGGTAGTCCGTCGAGAACTGGACGTGCGGGATCACCGTGTTGATCGCGATCGTCCGCCAGTCCAGCCCCACGATGAAGGCCGTCACGACGTACGCGAAGAGCGTCATGGCAAGGTACTTCAGGAACTTCGAGTAAGACCGGTAGGGGACGAGGATCTCGAGGATGGTGACGAGCAGCGTCATCAGGACGAGCCAGAAGAGGTAGGGCAGGCCGAGCAGGAGCTGCGCCGAGGAGGCCATCGCCCCC
>JBDKUZ010000051.1:0-9436 GCA_039679395.1 Methanospirillum sp.
CGTGCCCCTGCGGCGGCACCTACGGTCCCATCGACGTCGACCTCTGGGCCGCCGACGACCGTCTCAAGCGCGAGGTCATGGCCCGGACCGCGATCATGTTTCAGCGGACCTTCGCCCTCTACGGCAACGACCGCGTCATCGAGAACGTCCTCCACGCCCTCGACGACGTCGGCTATCCCGCCGAGAAGGCCGTCGGCCGTGCCGCCGACCTCCTCGACGAGGTCCGCCTCTCCCACCGCATGATGCATATCGCCCGCGACCTCTCGGGCGGCGAGAAGCAGCGCGTCGTCCTTGCCCGGCAGCTCGCCAAGGAGCCCTTCCTTCTCTTTGCCGACGAGCCCACGGGCACGCTCGACCCCGAGACCGCGGCCATCGTCCACGGCGTGCTGAAGACCTCGGTCAAGGACCAGGGCATGGGCATGGTCGTGACCTCGCACTTCTCGAACGTCATCGAATCGCTCGCGGACCGGGCCGTGCTGCTCGAGAACGGCGAGGTCGTGGCGCTCGGCGCGCCCAAAGACGTCGTGGCGCGGTTCATGCAGGACTACGCCGACCTCGAGGCCTTCGAGAAACCCGACCTCGGCGAGAACCTCCTCGTCGCCCGCGATGTCATGAAGCGCTACATCTCCGTCGACCGCGGCGTCGTCCGTGCGGTCAACGGCGTCGGCTTCGACGTCAAGCGCGGCGAGATCTTCGGCATCATCGGCCGATCCGGCGCGGGCAAGACGACGCTGTCGCGCATTATCTCGGGCATCATCGAGCCGACGGGCGGAGAGATGAACATCCGCGTCGGCGACGAGTGGGTGGATATGACCAAGCCCGGGATCGAGAATCGAGGTAGAGCCAAGGGCTACATCGGCCTCCTCCACCAGGAATACGACCTCTTTCCCCATCGCACGGTCCTCGACAACCTGACCGATGCGATCGGCCTGGAGTTCCCCAAGGAACTCGCGATGCGCAAAGCGATCGTGACCCTGCGCATGGCCGGCTTTTCGGACGAGAAGAGCCGGGCCGTGCTCGATAGGCTGCCCGGCCAGCTCTCCGAAGGCGAGAAGCACCGCGTCGCCCTGGCGCAGGTGCTGATCCGCGAGCCGATGCTCGTGATCCTCGACGAGCCGACGGGAACGATGGACCCGATCACCAAGATCGATGTCAAGCACTCGATCCTCCACGCCAGGGAGGAGATGGAGGAGACGTTCATCGTGGTCTCCCACGATATGGACTACGTCCGCGATATCTGCGACCGGCTCGCCCTCATGCGCGGCGGCAAGATCATCAAGATCGGGCCCACCGCTGAGGTCCTCGAGCACCTCACCGAGGAGGAGAGACAGGCTGCGCCGTCCTGATCCGTCAGCGCGGCTCACCGGCATCTTTAAGCCGACGCCCTCCCCCCATGGGCCCATGGCGGATTCATGGAAGTCGGCGAAGGAGGAGGCCGCGCAGAAGGCGTACGCGTTCGTCTGCCACGACCTCGAGCGGGGCACGTACGGTGCCTGTAAGCGCGAGGACGACTGCGGCCACTTCAGCGTCGGGCGGTGGGTGCCGCACCGGGCGGTCTGCGTGAAGGCGGATCTCAGCCCCGAGGAGATGACGGCGAAGGAGGCTGCGTACCTCGCCGAGCACCCCGAGGCTACGGCACAGCCCGGCTGAGGTCCGCGCTCACCGCTTCTTCTTCGCCCGGAGCTTCGCGACCTCTTCGGGGCCGTTCGCGCGGAGGAGGAAGGTGCCGCGACAGGGCTTCACGTACGGGAAGATCACGTCCTCGCCCTCGACGCCGAGGACGACCGGTGGCACGCCGATCAGGTGGGCGTCGAAGAGGCG
Source organism: Methanospirillum sp. (assembly GCA_039679395.1). Taxonomy (GTDB): domain Archaea; phylum Halobacteriota; class Methanomicrobia; order Methanomicrobiales; family Methanospirillaceae; genus UBA288. The sequence goes on from JBDKUZ010000051.1 coordinate 1,822, forward strand.
GTACCCGGGCTCGACCTCGTACCACTCGGCAAAGTGTTTCCTGATGTACTCGGCGCTCTCCTTGAACGAGGCCCCCTGGAGCAAAATCTCGTACTCGATCTGCTCGATGCAGCTCACGGCAGCACCCTCCCGAGCTTGACCACGATCGGCATCGGGTTGTGCGTGGCCTTCGTCGCGACGACCTCGCAGGGGAACGTGATCGCGGCCGCCGTCTCGTCCGCGTGCTCGCCGTAGACGATCCCGACAAGATGCGCCCGCGAGATCGCCGAGAGCGTGCCCGCGTAACTGACTCCGCCGTCGTTGTGGATGAAGACGTAGGCGTAGTCGAAGTCGCGCTCCTTCTCCGCGATCGCGTCGATGCAGTCGTCGAGGTCGACGACCTCGCCGATGTACCGGCGTTTCGGGTCCGCGACCTCGATCAGCTTCCGCGCCGAGCCCGTCCCGGCGATCACGGGCGCGATCCCCCGTTCGCGGAGCTGGTCGCAGAGGTGGATCGCGACGCTCGTCTGGACCGGCACCTGCGGGCACCCGAGCAGCAGGAGCGCGGTCTTTCCTTCGGTCTCCGTCATCGTGCTTCCGGTATGATACCTCACGCTCCGGCCATTTGAACATTCACCCCTGTCCGGAGTCCCGCCGATGCCGTCGCCATTCGCGAGCGAGGCAGCCCGTCGCTTCCTCGTCCGCGAGCATCGCCCCGCCGTTCGGCGCCAGGACAGGAATGGCTTCCCTCCGGCCGAGAACGAGGGGTACGAGTCGATGTGTCGGAGAGGAAGCCCTCGTGCGATGACCCCGTCATGACGATTATCCCGGCCGAACGACAACTGTACCGGTATGGTATCCGAACGTGCCGACCGGGCGCTCGCCCTGTTCAATGCCGGCTCTCTCTGCTCGCAGGCGATCTGTCAGGCCTTTGGCGAAGAGTTCGGCCTCCCGCCGGGTACGGCAAACCGGATTGCGGCCGGGTTCGGCTCCGGCATCGCCAGGACGGACGGGATCTGCGGCGCCGTCTCGGGAGGCGTGATGGTCCTCGGCCTGGCATTCGGGGCGGACGACGCGACCGACCGTCCTTCCCGGGAACGGCTCTACACGGTCGTTCAGGAATTTCTTTCCGCGTTCGAGAAGGTGCATGGTTCGGTCTCCTGCACAAAGCTCCTCGGATACGACCTCGGGGTTCCCGAGGCGGCGGCGGCAGCGCGCGCGGCGGGTGTCGTTCCGCGCGTCTGCCCCGTCATGGTCTTCACGGCCGCGGATCTGCTTGAGGAGATCCTGAGCCGCCGCGGCTGACGGGACGTACCGCGAGACGACCCTCCGCTCCCTCTTCGCGCGATCGCTATCACGGCATGATGATCGGATCCCTGGAGGGTTCAGGATTCGATCGGGGAACCGGGCGCTCTGGCGACCCGGCCCGGCGTGCGTCACTCCTGGATCATGGGGATGCCGAGCTGCGCGATCACCCAATCGCAGAGGGTCTTGAGCACCGGTATCACGATCATCCCTCTCTCCATCTGCGAGTAGACGTGTCGGCTGACGATGCCGTCGCGTTCGAGCTCGCCAAACCGGAGCGTCCCCTTCCGCAAGAACCAGATGATCAGCGTCTTCCACTTTCCGCCGATTCCGTCGAGCGTGCCCTCGACCGGGCAGGAATACTCGGACTGATCCTTCATCCAGGGAGATGGTATGCATCCGCTACGCATGGACCGTTACGCGATGTGCCGCACGTATCGTTGCTACCCGCGAAGATGATGGTGTTCCATTCGGGATGACGGGGCGTTTCGTGTCATCCGCAGGAGATGCGGGTCTCCGCCAACCCGGAAGGAAAGGGCGATTGCGATGAGTACTGGCGAGGGCCCGGGGAGCCGGACGGCGGAGACGGTCCGGGCGCAGGGGGACCCGACGGCCATCGCGGGATTGGATCCCGCGGTGCGCGAGCTCGCGAACTACTGCCCCTCTACGTTGCTCGCGACGAAGGCGGTCCGGACCGTTCGCGGCGAGAAGCCTCCGCGACCGAGCCGCCGCGGCAACCGCGAGCAGGAGTATCGCACCACCATCAAGCTCGGGCTCGGGATCATGCTGTTCGGCCTCTTCTGCCCGATCTTCTGGGGCTCGTATCTGCTCGGCGTCACCGGCGACGACCTGAAGTGGAACGCGATCCATTCCGGCCTCGTGGCCCTTGCGGGCCTGCTTCTCGCGGGTTGGTACAGGCTCCAGCTCGCCCGGCTTCCGGCCATCGGGCAGGCGGACGAGCGGTGATCGAATCGGGTTCGCGGTCCGGACGACCGGGTCCATCCGCATGGCGCGAAGGGCCGGGGCACGATCACGGGATCTCGTGCGAACGGGCATGACGCGGGGGGAAGGGCGACGTTTGTTGCTTGAGGCCGGGTTCACTCCGTGCAGATACTTTCATCGTCCTTTGATGCTATCCAGCCTAGTATGCCGACTATCGTCCACTTCGACCTGCCCGCCGACGACACCAAGCGGGCGCAGGCGTTCTACGAACAGCTCTTCGGATGGACCTTCACCACGGCCGAAGGTGTCCCGATGGAGTACCACCTGATCGCGACAACGGCCCTTGACGGCTCGCCGGGCATCGCCGGCGGCATGGGACCGCGGGGCGCACCCGATCAGCAGATCGTGAACTACGTCGGGGTCCCGTCGGTGGCGGAGTATCTCGAGAAGGTGACGCAGCTCGGCGGAACTATCCTCATGCCGCGGGCGCCCATCCCCGGCGTCGGTTCGCTCGCGATCTGCCAGGACACGGAGGGGAACCGCTTCGGCCTCGTCGACGACGACCCGAACGTTGCGTGAAGGGAGCGGAGACATCCCGCGTTCGATCGGCACGGGCAACCTTTGTCATGTCGGAGGAGAGATATCCTCCCAATGACCGTGCCCGTGGCCATCTCCTCCACGACGGAGCGGCTGCTCCTCGCGGCGCTGCTGCTCGTGATCGCCCTCGGGATCCAGATGGCGTCCGACGTGGTCACGATCCTCGTGGTCTCGTTCATCCTGACCCTGCTTGCTCTTCCCGCGGTCGATTTCCTCGAGCGCAGGGGGCTTCCCCACGGCATCGCGGTCGCGGTCGTCTCCGTGGTCGCGTTCCTGGTGCTGCTCGGCCTTATCGGGCTGCTCGTCACCGCGCTGGAGATGCTCGTCGCCGACATCGGGACCTTCCAGGCCGAGCTCGACCAGCGGATCGATGCCGTCCTCCGTGCCCTCGACCAGGTCGGGCTCGCGTTGCCGGCATTCTCCGCCTCGTCGATCGACCTCGGGGCGATGGCGGGGGCCGCGCTCGGCTGGATCGCGGACCTCGGCGATCTGCTGATGACCATCTTCTTCGTGGTGATCACGACCTTCTTCATGCTGCTCGAGGCGCCCCAGCTCCCAAAACGGGTCGCCCGGCTTCTCGGCCCCGACTCCACGGCCCTCGACCAGGCCTCGCGCATGAGCGGGTTCGTGATCGACTTCATGGTGGTCCGGACCGAGACGAACCTCGTCCACGGCGTGGCCTTCGGCGGCATCCTCCTGGCCATGGGGGTCCACGCGGCCGTGCTCTGGGGCATCCTGACCTTCCTTCTCGGATACATCCCCTACCTCGGCCTGATCGCGGCGGCGATCCCGGCCATCTTCTTCGCCTGGATCCAGTACGGCGTGCCCGGCGCGCTCGCGGTAATCGTAGCCGTGATCGTGCTGAACCTGATCGTCGAGAACCCGGTCTTCTCCTACTTCGCCTCGCGGACCTTCGAGATCCCGCCCGTACTCGTCGTGCTCGCCGTGATTGTCTTCGGCTGGCTCCTGGGGGTGCTCGGGATGCTCTTCGCAGTGCCCCTGATGCTGATGGTGCTGATCCTGGTCCAGGCGAGCGAAGAGACGCGGTGGATCAACGTCCTGCTCGGCGTCGACCGGCTCTTCGAGAACGGGACCGGCTCCTGATCTTCACGCCGCTCTCATGCCGGCGGGCCGACGATCCGTTCGGGGTGCGTGTAGATCGTGAACCGGTCCCCGCGCGAGAAACAGACGAGGGTGACTCCGGCCACCTCGGCGGTCGCGATCCCCTGGTCGGTCGAGGCCGCGCGCGAGACGAGCACGGGGATCCCGGCGTTCGCGGCCTTCTTCACCATTCCCGACGGCTGTCGGCCGGTGCAGGCGATGACGCAGCGGGAGCGGTCGATGCCCGCGAGGACGGCAGTGCCGACCACCTTGTCGACCGAGTTGTGCCGGCCGACGTCGCACGCCTTCGCGACGAGCCGGCCGTCGCAGATCAGGACCGAGCAATGGAGCGCGCCGGTCCGCTGCCAGTCCTCCGAGAAGATAGCCTCGGTCACGGCCTGCACCTCGCCGGGCGTGACCGTGAGATCCGATTGGACCCGCCGCACGTCGCAGCGGAACGAGACCCCGCCCGAGGACCCGGTCTCCGTCCCGGCCGCGCACCGCCGCGGGGCCGCGACCAGGATCGCATCGCCCTCGACCGAGACCGAGTCCACCGCGTCCGCGAGCCCCTCGTCGATCACGAACCCGGCACCGAGCTCGGCGAGTTGCTCGTCCGAGGCGACCTGTGCCGCGACCTCCTCGCCGTTGAGCAGGATCCGGAACGTCGTCTCGACCACGATCGCGTCCTCGATCTCGTGCGCTTCGCCGCCCCGATACTGCACTCCTCTCCGGGAGACCAGTCTCATGGCGCGTCCGCCGTCTCGGCCGAGAGCCAGGCGAGGTACTCGGCCGAGCCCGTCTCGACCGGGATTACGACCGCCTCGGGGACCTCGTAGGAATGGAGCTCGCGTACCCGCGAGATCGCCGCGCCGGCGAGATCCCGGCGCGTCTTGATCAACATGAGCTCCTCCGGCTCGTCCTCGACGTTGCCCTGCCAGCGGTAGAGCGAACGGATGACGGCGAGCTGAACGCAGGCCGCGAGGCGCTCTTCGACGAGCGTCCGGGCGATATCGGCCGCCTCCCCCGGCGGAGCGGTCGAGAGGATCACGACGGCGTCGGTGGGCATACCCTCTCCATCGCCCGCGCCGGAAAAATACGTTTGTGTCCTGCTCGGAGGGCCTCAATTTTCCCGGTGCCGCCACCTGTCGGGTACCGCGAAGGGAAAGGGATATCGTCGTTGCTGACGTTACTCCATCCAGATGGCGGGCGACACGACCGACCCGGAGGCGGTCCCCGGAGACGGTGCGACTGCGAAGCGGGAATTCGACTACGACGAAACGGTTCCGCTCGACGCCGAGGATCTCGGCGTCGAGGAGCGGAACGGCGTCCTGGTGCACGATGTGCGCTTCGCCGATCCCGAGGGCGGCCGGATCTCGGCATACTGGCTGGTGCCGCCGGGCCGCGACCGGTTCCCGGCCGTGGTCTATGTTCATCCTGCGCCCGGAGACCGTTCGACCTTCTTCGACGAGGGGATTCGACTCGGCGGCATGGGGATCGCCTCCCTGCTCGTCGAGGCGCCGTGGGCCGCGGGCGAGGCGTTCGCCCGGTCCCTCGGCACGCCCGAGCAGAACCGCGAGCTCTTCGTCGGAATCGTCCTGGACCTGCGGCGAGCTCTCGACTTCGCGGTCGCGCAGCCCGGCACGGACGCGATCAAGCTCGGCTACGTCGGCCACAGCTTCGGCGCGCTCGTGGGCGGCGTCCTCGCGGGGGTCGAACCCCGCATCGCGGCGCTCGTGCTCATGGCCGGCGCCCCGAGCTTCGCGGACGTGGCCGTCGCGAACATTCCCTCGCTCGCAGGCGACGCCCTCGAGCACTACCGCCGTGTGATGGCGCCGATCGACCCGGTCCGCTTCCTCGCCAGAGCGCATGCCCCCACCTTCCTCCAGTTCGGCGAACGCGATGCACTCTTCGGCCGGGAATCGGCCGCTCGTCTGGCAGAGGCAACGAGCGAACCGAAGCTCGTCCGGTGGTACGACACGGATCACTACTTCGATAGTGAAGAGGCAAAGCGGGACCGGGTCGAGTGGCTGCATGCGCGACTCGGCTCGGGGTACCGGAGGATGAAGGGGAGGACCGGCCGGCCCACTGTCTATCGCCGCTGACGACGACCATCGTCCTCTTCACCTAAACCATTATCTGGTCCCGTACCGACGGGCGGCCATGACCCCGGACCTGACGAACCAGGCCTCGCCGCTCGCCTGCACGTACCGCAACGGCCAATCGTATACGCAGCTTGCCACACACCCCGCCGTGGTCGGGCTGGAGGAGGTGGTCGGAGGCCTCGTGGCACCGATGATGCTCACGACGCCCAGCGACGGATCCGGGCGCCGTTTCATCGTCGACCAGATCGGCCTTGTCCGGGTGCTCATGCCCGATGGCGAACTCCTCGAGGAACCGTTTCTCGATCTGCGGGACCGGCTGGTGGCGCTGAACCCTCGCTACGACGAGCGCGGCCTCCTCTCGCTCGCGTTTCACCCCGGCTACAGGGAGAATGGCCGATTCTTCGTCTTCTACTCGGCGCCGCTCCGGCCCGGGGGCCCGAAGGGCTGGAACTGCACGAACCACCTGAGCGAGTTCGGCGTTTCACGTGAGAGTCCGGACAGGGCGAACTCCGGCTCGGAGCGGGTCATCCTCGCCATCGACAAGCCGGCCCACAACCATAACGGCGGCCCCATCCTCTTCGGGCCCGACGACGGGTACCTCTACCTCGCCCTCGGCGACGGCGGCGGCGCCGACGATCACGGGCCCGGCCACACCCCCGACTCGGGCAACGCCCAGGACCCGACGAACCTCCTCGGGAAGATCGTCCGGATCGATATCGACCGGCCCGGCGAGGACGGATCGGCGTACGCGATCCCGCCTGACAATCCGTTCGTGAACGCCACGGGCATCCTTCCCGAGATCTACGCGATGGGACTCCGGAACCCGGCGTACCTCTCGTTCGATGCGAAGACGGGGCGGCTGATCACCGCATCGGCAGGCCAGGCGCTCTTCGAGTCGGTCTACGTCGTGGCGAAGGGCGGCAATTACGGCTGGCGCATCCGCGAGGGGGCGCACTGCTTCGACCCTGACGACCACAACCGTCCTCCGTCCGGCCCGTGCCCCACAACCGGGGCTCGCGGCGAACCGCTTCTCGGGCCGATCGTCGAGATCGGGCACGACATGGGCACGACGATCGTCGGCGGTTTCGTCTACCGCGGAGCGGCGATGCCCGCTCTGGCGGGAAAGTACATCTTCGGCGACTGGAGCGGGGCCGGCGGCGAAGAGGAGGGCGGTCGGCTCCTGGTGGCGACACCGCCGCCGGGTTTCGACCTCGGAGAGTACCCGCTCGAGGCCGGCCGGGTGACGGCCGAGCAGAACCGGATGTGGAGGACGCAGGCGGTACGGGTTGCCGGTTCCCGGGACGGAAACGTGAACGCGTATGTCAGGGGATTCAGCGAGGACCTGGCCCGCGAGGTCTACGTGATGGTGAACCGGGAGATGGGCCCGGATCCCTCCACCGCGACGGGCGAGGTGCTGAAGCTCGTGGCGGACCTGTGATCGGCCACCTTCGGGCGGTCGGGTAAGTGGAGCGACGTATCCGCCGGCCCCCGGAAGGCCGCCGCGATCTTCCCCCGGAATCCGAACGGACGATCCGGGGCGATACCGGCGGGAGAGGAAAGCTCATGCGCTCCGGGGATGCAATGGGGGC
>JBDKUZ010000052.1:0-4529 GCA_039679395.1 Methanospirillum sp.
TCAACCTAATCCTCTTTGCGATGGGCATTGTGTGTCGTGTCTCGCCTCGCGCAGCGCCCCCGAGAACCGAACGGATACTCTCCGGTCACGGGCCAGACGACCCCCGAGGGCCGCGCCGCCCGGGAGACCTCGGGGGCGCGGAGACGGACGAGCCGCCCCTGCCGCGGAGGGATCCTCCCCGGTCGCCGCCACGGCCGTTGCGCCGTCGCCGAAACGAAGGGATTGTCTCGATCGCGACGGGCGTGGCGGGGAGTGGCCGGGACCGGTTCCCGGGTCAGGGCCGCTTGAGCTCGCGGCGGAGGTAGACGAGCACGGCCACGCCGACCGCGATCCAGACGAGGTAGAAGATCGTCGGGATCGCCAGACCCACGAGGGCGACGACGAACCCGAAGGGGTCGAACGGCTCGCCCATGAACGGGGTGCCGCCGGGGAGCGGGGGAACGGTGGCCAGCGCGGTGAAGAGCGGCGCCGTGGCGTTGGGGACGGGCTCCATGCAGTGCTGTCGGAGCGCGACGGGAAAAACCATGCCCCGCTCGGGCGCGGCAGGTGTCGCGTGCGGGGGTTTCCCCGCACGGGCGACAGCCCCCTCCCGGTGTCCTCTCCGGGACCGCGACCTCGCCCGGGCCGCCCCCGGCCCCGGCCGCCGCAGCCTCGACGGGCTCCGGCGGGCGCATTGCGGCACGGCTCTCGCCTCATTTCGATAACTTTAACCGTTCCTGCTGAGACGATCTGCCATTCTATCCGGAGTCCCGCATGAACCGCACCTTCCTGATCCTCCTCGGCGCCATCATCGTGGTCGGCGTCGCGGCCGGCATTCTTCTCGCCGGGGGCGTCGGGTCCTCGGGCAAACTCGAGGGCGCGCTCTACGACGACGCTCCCGGGCCGTGGCTGTACCAGGTCCGCTCGATCCTCGCCACCCCGGAGGTCGTGACGGGGCCGAACGCGCTCTTCGTCGTGGAGCAGCGGCACGAGCAGGTCAAGACGTCCTCGGGCGGAACGGTGGGGGCGGACTGCTACATCGTCGCGCCGCTATGCTACAAATCCACCTACGACCACTCCGGCTCCCCGGGAGCCCCCTACTACTTCTTCACCGGTCACCGATCGGAGCTGCTGGCCCTCGCGAGCTCGGTCGAGGCCGCGCCGTGCGTGCTGAAGCGGGTCGCCCCTTCCAGTACTTGGGAGTGGGGCTACGTCAAGCCGGGCTGCGTGCCGCCGGGGACCGGCGTGACCGCGGCGGTCACGAACCAGGCCCTGGTCGGGAAGACCATCGTGCGGGACAGCACCGTTCCGTGGGTCTGCGACTCCCTGACGGACAACAGCGGCACGAACGTGGGCTTCTCGGTCGTCAGCGTGACGAACGTCCCGGCGGCATCGCCCGGCGGGACCGTCCAGATCCCCTGCTTCGCGCTCCACCCCGGGATCCGGGAGTACGACAGCTGGTCGTTCTGGACCGAGCAGACCCTGTATACGCCCGTCGACTATGTCCGGGCCAACTACCACCCGGTCTGAGGACGGGCGGCCCCGCGGAGGGAGGGCCGATCGCCGGCGGTGACGACGATGGCGACAGGGCCGGCGCTGCACGGACTCTCAGGGTCTTTTCTCCGTGGCGGGGGCGGTCCGAGGAGGCGGCTTTCGAAGGAGTATTGGCCGGGCAGCTATGACGCTCGCGGCGGTCCGGCGTCACGTCCCCCGCGGCGACCCGCTCCCGACGCCGCGAGCCGCCGCGCTCGGAGCGTGATCGGGCGTTCGCCGGCATCCGGCAGAAGGCGTCCGATCCGGCCCGGGCGCACGGAAGCGACGCGGATGGGAGAACGACGCGACTTCCGGTATTCTCACAGGCGCTGTCCGCCGTTCTCTCTCCGGCCGACGCCGGCTCCTCACGCGGGCCCGGGCAGGGGCGCGTCGAGGAACTCCGCGATCATCTCCCGCAGCCAGCCGGCCCGGTCCATCATCGTGACGTGGGTGGTCCCGGGCAGCACGGCGAGACGCGAACGGGGGAGCCCGGCGAGATCGCCGGGAACGCCGCCGCCGAGGAGCCGGAACAGCTCGACCGCATGCTCGGGCCGGACGATGTCGGCGTCGCCGATGACGATGAGCGTCGGTGCACCGATCGACCGGACGGCCTCGGCCGGCCAGCCCTCGAACTCCAGGTCGAGCCGCACGGCCTTCTCGACGAGGGTCGGCCAATCCCCGGGGTGCGGCGCGATCCGTGCGTACTCGGCCTGCCACGGCGTCCCGTCGAGGGCGTCGGGCGTGATGGTCTTCTCGCCGGCCAGCACCTCGGGGTAGAGCCCGTCGGCGCGGTAGGCGAGGGAGATGAGGACGAGTCTGCGCACCAGCGACGGGCGGCGGATGGCGATCTCGAGGGCGACGCCGGCGCCCATGCTGAAGCCGAGGATATCGGCGTTCGCGATCCCGAGCTGCTCCAGGAGGGCGATCGTATCGTCCGCCATCTGCCCGTAGCTCAGCGGGCGGTCGATGTCGGGCGTGTGCCCGTGCCCCTGCTGCTCGACGGCGACGACCCGCCGGGTCCGCGCGAGGGACGGCAGGAGCTTCCCGAAGGAGCTCTCGATCCCCGACAGGGCGCCGTGGAGCAGGACCAGCGGCGGGCCGTCGCCGTGGATCTCGTAGTACATGCCGAGGCCATTCACGTCGGCGTATGCGCCGGCGCCGCCTCCCGTGGTGTGGGTTCCGCTCTGTGTCATGATGCACCGCCGCTCGCAGGCGTGCGCTCCCTTGGCAGCCGGATCGAATAAATCCATTCCCGACCGGCGGACCGATACGGCCACCGTGGCGTTCGGCGATCTGCTGAACGATCGCGGGCACGGTACGCCCGCGACGGCATGAAACGTCGCAGAACCGCTCGCCGCGACTCCCGCTGGAAGCACGTCTCGCAGAGGTGCACGCCCTCCCCCTTCCACGCCGCCTTCTCCAGCCCGCAGAGTCCGCACCGGCCTACCGACGCCGTCACGCGCTCCATCGCACCGGGCACGATCACGCGCGGCAGCGGCTCCACGGCCGCCTGCGCCCGGCGCACCGCGGAATCGTAGCAGCGCCGGCAGAGCACGCGGCGCGCCGTCATCCCCCTCCGCCACTTCTCCCGGTAGAACGACGGCTTTCTGCCGCACGCGGAGCACGGCTCGAACGTCGGGGTGTCGAGCGGAATCAAGTCGTGCGGGTCGAGCAAGGTGCAGCAATCATGCTGCTGCAACCCTGCTGCAACCGGTGCCGCAACATCTGCTGCAACTCGATCCGCCGACGTATCGCCCTCGGATTTTTCAAATACCACCATATTGTCGATATCGTTATTCTGATGTGCAGCAGAGCGTGAAAGCAGCGTCCGCGGCGGCGTCGCATCTTCCGTGTCACCGTCCGTATCGGACTGCGGTGCATGATCCGCAGCGCTGCAACAAGACGATCCGGAAACCGCCGATCGCTCCCCGTTTTCCGATCCCTGACCATTACGGTGCTCGTCGGAAGTTGCAGCAGGTGTTGCAGCAGTGTTGCGGCAATCGTCGGTGCCGCAACCCGGTCCCTCCGCGTCGTCGGGCTCGAGCCAGACGAGGCCCGACGAACGCGACTCCCGATACATCACCGCGTCGAAGAGGAAGACGGACTGCCGCTGCTTGACGGCGCGCCCCTCACCGTCGTCCTCGCTCGTGGTCCTGTCGAGAAGCGTCAGGGCCGGCGATCTGTCGAGAAGGCCCGAATACCGCAGTCCTCTCGATTCGTACTCGAGCAGGAGGCGCCGGGCCTTGTAGTATGACCACCCGGTCCACCGCTGCAGATCGCGGAGGGTGAACTGCTCGACGCGGTTCCGCGATGCGAGCGAGAGGACGAGCTGCTCGTTCCGGTCCACCTTCTCCCCGAGCGACCCGCCGGCGCCGTGCAGCTCCGAGAAGAGCCCGGCCGCGAACCGGAAGTCCTCCTCCGTCGCCGTGACCACGAGGCCCCGTCGGGCAGGGCGCCGCGCTCCCGCTGGCGCGAGCGGCAGAGCGCGTGGCTGCGGATCAGGTCGAGCAGGATCGCGGGGTTCCGGCGGTTCCGGACCGACGCCATCTTGATCCGGTCCGCGAACGGGATCCGGACAAAGACCAGCCCCTCCGCCCGGAGCCGGCGCCACATCTCGCGGCAGACGCGGAGCGCGAACCGGTCGCCGACGGCCGCCTCCGGCGGGAGGCTCTGGGCCGCCATCGTGCGGCGGAAGACCTCCGCGTCCTGGGCCTCCGAGTCGTCGACCCAGCAGACGAGCATTCTATTGAGGACCTGCTCGTCGTAGAGCGCGGAGACGTTCGCGAGCCACCAGGCGCACCGCTCGGGGATGCTGCACTGCCGGACCTTCCGGTTCTTATCCACGGTCCGCATGCGGATCCGCTCCGTGAACCGGGTCGTCGCCTCCTTAAGGACCTCCTGGAGCTCCTCGGAGAGGCCGATGTCGTCGAGGAGGAGGACGGTCCCGGGATTGATGTCGTCCGAGTAGTAGAGCGCCTTGTTGGACATGCGCTCGGCAAGCCGGTTCGACCGCGGGA
>JBDKUZ010000053.1:0-18648 GCA_039679395.1 Methanospirillum sp.
GCCCGCGTCCGTTTCAGCAGTTCCTCCGTGATGGCCGCGTCATCGGAGAGCTGCAGCTTCCGCACCTCCGCGATGATCCAGTCCAGTTTGTCGATCCCCGTCTCGATGCCGTTGACCGCGATCCGTCGGATCGAGATCTTGTCGGGCGGGATCCCGCCGCAGATCGTGCAGTAGTACCCGTCCGTCTCGTTTCCGCCCATCCTGATCACTCCCGGATCATGGTCAGCGTCATCTTGAACTTCGTGACGGCGCTGAGCGCGTGGGGCACGTTCGCGGGGAAGATGATTGTCTGTCCCGCCGCCATCTGGAACGTCTCGCCGGCGACCCAGACCTCGCACTCGCCATCGATGATCGTCACCACGGCGTCGAACGGCGCCGTGTGCTCCGAGAGCCCCTCGTCCTCGTCGAACGAGAAGACGGTGATGCTCCCCGCCTTCCTGTTGACGAGCATCCGGCTCGCGACGGTGCCGTCCCCGTAGGCGACGACGTCCCGGAGGTCGAGGACCTTCCCGAGCAGGTCCGCCCGTTTCCGGTCCTGCTTTTCAGGGCTGTCCAGTTTGAATTCCACCATGATTGTACACCACTGACGTGCAGGTTGGATATGAGATGCTCGCAATCATCGCTGCGGATCGTCGGCGCGCCGGCGATACTGCAGTGCGCCGGCCACGGGGCAGGCGTCCGTGCACCGTCCGCAGAGGTAGCACTCGGCCTTTCCGTCGCCCCGTTTTGCCTCGTCGGTCGGGCAGGCCCGCTCGCATTTCCTGCACTCGATACAGGCGCCCGTCCGCTGCAAGCGGAGGACGCTCTTCCAGCCCGCGAGCGAGAGGAGCAGGCCGTACGGGCAGACAAGGCGGCAGAACGGGCGGTAGAGCGTCGTGGAGACCAGCAGCACGACGCCGAAGACGAGCGTCCCGGCCGAGAGCGAGAGGTAGAAGAAGTCCCGGACGCCGAACCACGCGAGCAGCGAGGCCGAAAACACGAACGCCATGACGAAGAACGCGACAAAGAATCCCGCCCGCACGAGCGCAATCGCGGTCTTCCGCCGCAGGACCGTCTTGGGGACGGGCGCGTGGTAGGCGATCTCCTGCACGGCACCCACGGGGCAGAGGTAGCCGCAGAAGACCCTCCCCGCGACGAGCGTCAGGAGAAAGATGACCGTGAGCCCGACTGCGCCGGCGACGAGCGGGGCGCCGAGTCCCTGCACATCGCGGAGCACGAGCTGCTGGAACCCCCAGGGCATGACGGGTGAGAAGATGAGGAACCCCAGCGCCGCCGTGACGACGAGGAGCAGCAGGCCGACCTTCTGCCGCCACCGCCCGGAATACCAGAGATACGCGATGACGACGATCAGCACCAGGGCGTAGACAAGCCCGATCGAACTGGGTATCTGCTCAACTACCATCGAATTGTCACCGTGTCAGTCCTCGCGGATCACGCGGCAGCCGACAGGATGCCCAGCTGCTGCATCAGGCCCATCAGGTTCACCTCGCCCCAGAGCTCGGCGATCCGCCCGTCCTGTATGCGAAAGATCTCGATGCCGGTCATGGTGATGGGCCGCCCCGTGGGCGGCACACCCATGAACTCTCCGCTGTGGACACCTCGCGCCGTGAAGCGGGCCGTGACCCGGTCTCCCTCGGCCACGATGTCGTCGACGGTCACGTGCAGGCCATCGAAGGCGGCGCGGCAGGCGGTGATCACGTTGTTCATCTCCTCGATCCCCGGCCCCGGTGTCGGGAGGGGGACGTGCAGGGAGAAGTCGGGGTGTAGCAGGGCGTCGGCCGCCGCAATGTCGCCCAACGAGGGGCCGACCTCGAAGAACCTCCGGACGATCGCGCTGTTCGCGGTCCCGGTTGCTGTCTGTGTCATGACATATGCTCGGCAGATAGCTATTTAATTTTGTTGTCCCTAACAAAGTAACATATGGAATCGGCCGTGGAGGACCTGGTCCGGCTGGGCCTCAGGGAGTACGAGGCCCGGATATACACCGCGCTCGTCGGGCTGGGCGAGGCCCCCGTCCGCCGGATCCACGAGGTCAGCGGCGTCCCGCGCCCGCGCGTGTACGACGTCCTTAACGCGCTCGACCAGCGGGGGTTCATCGAGATTCGGCAGGGCAGCCCGCTAATGTATAGGGCCGTCCCGCCGGAGGTCGTGGTCTCGTTCCTGAAGAAGGACCTCGATACCGCCGCCGCGGAGAGCGTGAAAGCCCTCGAGGCGCTCTCGGTCGACGCCCGGCAGACTTATTCGCCGATCTGGTACGTCCACTCCGACTGGACCATTCAGCGGAGCCTCGAGATGCTGGTCGAGAGCGTGGCCCGCGAACTCATCGTCCTCTGTTTCGACCCGGGGACGCTGGAGACCTTCCAGGGTCCGCTCACGTCGATCGCCGGGGACCGCGACGTGAAGGTCCTCGTCCCGCAGGGCACCGTCGGGGGCATCGTGCCCCGCGACGGTGTCCGGTACTTCGAGGCAGCTGCGCCCCTCGATTTCTTTGAGGTGGACATCTTCGAGAAGATCTTTTCGGCCCCCATCTGCCGTGAGGGGACGGTCTTCCGGCTCGAGTGCATCTATATCGCGGACGACCGCGAGTCCATGCTCATCTACGCGCAGGATGGGAGACGGATGGCCGTCGTCATCACGCTCCCCTTCATCACCTGCGTCCAGAGCAGGCTCTTCTCGCGGATGATCGAGCAAGCCCGGGAACTCCCGCCGGAGCACGACCGGGGGACACCGTCGCCCTGAACGGCCCGTGAAGGAGCGGTGCGGGACCGGTTGCGGGTCAGAGCAGCTTTCCGCCGCTGCCCTGCCCCGGCACCTTGACCACGAGCACGCGGCACACGCCGTCGCTCTCGTTCGCCAGTAGGTGAGGGATGCGGGCCGGGCTCTCGACGACGCAGTTCTTCCCGACGGTCTCGCGCTCGTCCCCGATCTCGACGACGGTCTTGCCCTCGAGGGTGTAGAAGAAGACGTCGACCGGCGTGATGTGCTTCTTGAGGGATTCGCCGGGCTGGAGCGTGATGACAGAGGCCATCGCGTGAGGGGAGTCGTAGACCTTGCGGACGTCGACGTGGTGCGGGTTCGGGCCCGGGGCCACGTCCGATACGGTGGTGATCTTCATGCTTTAGTTCACCTTCTCGAGTGGTATGTAGGGAAGGAATGATAGAAGTTCGGATTCGAGGGTCTCCATTCCGATTCGCTCCATGAACCGGGCAGTCCGCTCGCGCGGGTTCGCGCGGGCCCGGTAGTAATCGGCCAGCCGCTGCACGCAGTCGATGGCCTCCTCTGTCGCGAGATCGCGGGCGACGACGTCTCCGATCCTGGGTCGCCGTCCGCCGTTGCCGCCGAAGAGGACCGTCCAGCCCCGGTTCGTCCCCATGAGGCCGATATCCCGCGTATGGCTCTCGCCGCAGGAGCGGGGGCACCCCGAGACCCCGATCTTGACCTTCGCCGGGAAAGCCGCTCCCCGAAGCCGCCTCTCAAGCTCCTCCGCGAGACCGATCGAGTCCTGGTTGCCATACCGGCACGTCTCGGTACCGAGGCACGCCTGCACGAACTTGATGCCCGGCGCGGGCTCGGGCTGGGCGAGCGATCCCAGCTCGTCGATGACCTTTGCCACGTCCTCCGGTTCGATCCCGATGAGCGCGATCCGCTGGCCGCTCGTAATCCTGAGCATCGGGATCCCGTATGTCCGCCCGATCCGGGCGACCGTCTCGAGCTCGTCCGCCGTCACGATGCCGGCCGGGATCCGCGTGAGGACCGCGTACCGCCGTCCGTCACGCTGGAGGATGGCGCGCGTGGGTCTGGTCGTCATGGCTTTCCATCTCCTGTGCGCAGAATCTCGGGCTCGTTCGGTGCCGTTTCGCTCCGCGTCACGGGACGAGGTCCCCCTGGATCGAGATCGTCCGCTCGCTCACCGGGATCGACTTCCCCGACTGCTGGAGCGCCCGGTCGACCACGTACCGCACTCCCCCGCAGCACGGCACCTCCATGTGGGCGACCGTGATCGAGCGGATCGCGTGACGGGAGAATATCTCCGCGAGTTTTTCGACATACCCCTCGATGTCGGCGTCGAGCTTCGGGCAGAAGATGATCACGACCCGGCCCCGCAGCAGCTCCTGGTGGAACCCGGCGTACGCAAAGGGGACGCAGTCGGCCGCGATCAGAAGGTCGGCGTCCTCGAAGTACGGGGCCGCCGGGTTCAGGAGGGCGAGCTGGACCGGCCACTGCCGGAGCTCCGAACCGGCCGCAGCGCCGTCCGGTTGCCGGGGGCCGCCGGCGCGGGGGATGCTTCGCGCCGCCGAACCGGGACAGCCGGCGAACGGGTGGGCTCCCGGCTGTCCGCCGCGGCATGCGCCGGGTGCGGCGGCGTGCGTCACGGTTCCGTCACGGGGGTGAAGCAGTTCGGGTGATGCCGATGGTCGTACCTCGCCGGCCTGCTCCGGCGCACGGTGGTCGGGGACCGGGATGCCCTTCTCGGCCAGGTACGCGACGGCCTGGTCGTAGAGCGCGACCTGACCGTGCCCCGCGAGATGCTCGAGGTGGGCCGCGATCACCGGCGCCCCCTGCCGCACGATCGTCTCCATCACGGCCCGCTCGTCGTACGGCGCGGCCTCGCGCTCGACGACCTCGATCGCGCCCTCCGGGCAGGTCCCGATGCAGGCGCCGAGCCCGTCGCAGAAGAGGTCCGAGACGAGTCGGGCTTTGCCGTCGATGACCTGGAGGGCCCCCTCAGGGCAGTCCGGGATGCACTGCCCGCACCCGGTGCAGCGCGCTTCGTCGATGCTGATGATCTTTCGTTTCATGTTCAGACTCCGCAAACGAGATTCATACACTCACAGCACGCAGGCGCGGCAGTCCTGGCCGCCGCACTCGGCGTTCTCGAGCTTCCACGCGAGCGCCCAGGCCTTGATACCGCGGATCACGTCCACGAGCGCAAGGCCGCTCTCTGTCAGGGTGTACTCGGTCCGGACCGGGAACGCCGAGGCGTCGACGCGCCGGGTGACGATCCCCTCGGCCTCGAGCTCCCGCAGCCGCTCCGCGAGCACCTTCTGCGTGATCCCGTCGAGAGCGTCTTTGAGCTCGGAGAAGCGGCGGGTATACGCGGGCCCTTTGTAGAGCTCGAGGATGACCAGCAGGGTCCACTTCCGGGCGAGATACCGGACCGTCTGGTTGACCGTGCACGTCTCCTGCATGGTTACTCTTTTGAAACCCTCGACTACTTATAATTTAGTATCTAATGGAAACCTCGTAGGAAAATAATACAGGGAGTGACCACGACATGTTCTGTTATCAGTGCGAAGAGACCGCGAGGGGCACCGGCTGCACCGTCCGCGGCGTCTGCAGCAAGGACGAGGAACTCTGCGGCGTGATGGATGTCCTGCTCTACCTCTGCCGCGGGATCGCGGTGCGCGACCTCGCGGCGCGCGAGGCGGGCGAGGCCGGGAGCAGCGAGGCGCGGGCGTTCATCGCCGACGCGCTGTTCGCGACGCTCACCAACGTCAACTTCGACCAGGCCCGGATCCGAGAGATGATCCGGACGGCCGTCGCGATCCGCGACGCCCTGCCGCCGGCCGGCGCGGACGAGCCGGACGCGGCGACGTGGACGCCGGCGAGCGACGCCGACGTCGACGCGAAGGCGAAAGAGGTCGGCGTCCTCGCGACCGCGAATGAGGACGTCCGCTCCCTCCGCGAGATGCTGATCTACGGCATGAAGGGCATCGGCGCGTACTACCACCATGCCGCGGTGCTCGGGTACACCGATGACGCGGTCGAGGCGTTCCTCGAGAAGGGCCTGGCCTCGACCACGAAGGACCTCTCCGTCGACGAGATGGTCGGGCTCGTGCTCGAGTGCGGGAAGGTCGGCGTCGCGACCCTCGCGCTGCTCGATCGGGCCAACACCTCGACCTACGGCGACCCCGAGATCACATCCGTGAAGACCACCGTCGGGAGCCGGCCGGGCATCCTGATCACGGGCCACGACCTGAAAGACCTTGCCGAGCTCCTCGAGCAGTCGAAGGACGCAGGCGTCGACGTCTACACCCACGGCGAGATGCTGCCCGCGCATGCATACCCGGCGTTCAAGCAGTACCCACACCTCGTCGGCAACTACGGGAGCTCGTGGCACCACCAGCGCGAGGAGTTCGAGGCGTTCAACGGCCCGATCCTCGTCACGACGAACTGCATCGTCCCGCCGAAGGAGTCGTACCTCGGGCGGATCTACACGGCCGGCCCGGCGGGCTGGCCCGGCGTCCCCCACATCCCCGCCGGCCCGGACGGGATCAAGGACTTCTCCACGGTCATCCGGGCCGCGCAGTCGTCACAGCCTCCGTCGCCGCTCCCCGGCAGCGGGCGGGATCTCGTCACGGGCTGCGCTCACACGGCGGTCCTCGCGCTCGCGGGCACCATCGTCGAGGCCGTGAAGAAGGGCGACATCAACCGGTTCGTCGTCATGGCCGGCTGCGACGGCCGGCAGCGGGAGCGGGAGTACTACACGGAGTTCGCCGAGGCCCTGCCGGCGAACACGGTGATCCTGACGGCCGGCTGCGCGAAGTACCGGTACAACGCCCTCGACCTCGGGACCATCGGCGGCATTCCCCGCGTGATCGACGCGGGCCAGTGCAACGACTGCTACTCGCTCGTCGTGATCGCCCAGGCCCTCGCCGACGCGTTCGGGGTCGGGATCAACGACCTGCCGCTCTCGTTCAACATCGCGTGGTACGAGCAGAAGGCCGTCCTGGTTCTGCTCGCGCTCCTGAGCCTCGGCGTCAAGAATATCACGCTCGGCCCGAAGCTTCCGGGCTTCGTCTCGCCGAACGTCCTGAAGGTGCTTGTGGAGAACTTCAACATCGCGCCGAACACCACGGTCGACGAGGACATGGCCCGGCTCGTCCCAGCCTGAAGGCCCTCTCTCTTCTCATTTCGCGGCCCTGCGGCCGCCGGCCTGGGTGCCAATACCGTTATGGCGTCTGCGGACTCGGCTTCCGCCGATGACGGAGCAGTTTCTCGGCGAGGCCGTCCTCCAGCGCGACGGGCGCCGCTATGGCCTCGTGGTTGGCGGAGCCGGTAGCGTCGTGACACCGGACGACCTCGAGCGGATCGCGCGCGTTGCGCGGGAGCACGCGGTCCCCCTTGTTAAGATCACGACCGGCCAGCGAATCGCCCTGCTCGGGATCGAAGAGTGCGACCTGCCTGCGGTGGCCGCGGCGCTCGGTCTCGACGGCCACCGCCTCTCCGGTCCGTGTGTCAAGTACATTGCCGCATGCCCGGGTACGACGGCCTGTCGGTGGGGCATGCAGAACGCGCTGGCGCTCGCCACCGCGCTCGAGGCACGCTTCGGCGGCCGGACCATCCCCGGGAAGATGATGATCGGGGTCTCGGGCTGCACGAGGAACTGCGGGTCCTGCTTCTCCCGCGACCTCGGCTTTTTGGGCACCGGGCGGGGCTGGATGGTCTTCTTCGGCGGGAACGGCGGCCGGCACCCCCGGACGGCCGACCTCGTGGGCGCGAACCTGACGGCTGACCATACTGTCGACCTGGCGGCACGGCTCGTGGACCACTACGCGGCGAACGCCAAGGTAGGGGAGTGAACGGCCCGTTTCGTCGAGCGGGTCGGCCTCGGGGCCGTTCGCGGCGAGGTGCTTCGGTTCGCGCCGTACCTGCCGCTTGACGATCTCTGATCAGTAACTGCCGGCGCATGTGGTGTGCCGAGTGGAACGATTACTTTGTTTTGATCGCGTCGGGGTTCGGCGAGGGCGACCTTCTTCTTCACCCTGCCGACGACAAAGCTGTGAGGCCAGGCGAACCTCAACCTGCACCCTAATGCCAGGACGCGCTTGTTTCCGGTGCGATTGAAATAATCGAGGTCACCCATATCATGAGTGGACAAAATAAAAAACTTACGGCCTCCGTTTGCCAGAAAAACGCCAATATATTCGTTTTTATGCCTCAGCCCGGATTTGAACCGGGGACAACCAGATCTTCAGTCTGGCGCTCTCCCAAACTGAGCTACTAAGGCAGGCGGATCATTAGGTTGCCTCTCCCCGGATAAAAAACCCGCGGTGAGGGTCGCGGGTCGGGATCGAGGATACCTTCATTGCCGCTCGGGCCCACTCGTACGTGCATGTCCCAAGCGCCGACTCTCTCGCCCGCGGAAGAGCGCGTCGTCGACGCGGCACGGGATCGGAAGGCCCGCGTGGTCCACCTGACCCACAACGATCTCGATGCG
Organism: Methanospirillum sp.; assembly: GCA_039679395.1. Lineage (GTDB taxonomy): Archaea > Halobacteriota > Methanomicrobia > Methanomicrobiales > Methanospirillaceae > UBA288. Next base: position 8,222 of record JBDKUZ010000053.1, read on the forward strand.
GTCGGGGCTGACGCGATACATCGCCGGCGGTACGGAGACGTCTTCACGGTCTTCTCCTCGGTCGGTAAGTTCCCGGTATTCCTCGAGCGGCTCGCGGCCCTTCCCGGCCGGGGCGACCTCCTCTCCATCACGGATCTCGGCTACCAGGACACCGTCGTGCCGGGCCTCGAAGCCGCCCGGCAGAACGGGTGGCGGATCGAGTGGCGGGACCACCACCGCTGGAATGAGAAGGAGTGCATGATCATCCGGGAGCGGGTAGACGTACTCCGGATCGACACGACCCGGTGCGGCTGTGGAATCGCCGCGGTCGATCTCCTCCCGGAGGACGCGGTTGCGCGCGAGATTGCCGGCGTCGTCTGCGACTACGACCTCTGGCTTCACCGGGATCCTCGATCGGCCGTGCTCGGCCAGGTGCTCCAGCGACCGAGGAACCGGAACCACGTCCGCGACCTCCTGGTCAAAGGCCGGTTCTCCGATGACCAGGTCGAGGCCGAGTTCGCCGACATCCGAAAGGAGATGGCCGGGGCGATCGACCACTCGATCGCCCATGTCCAGCTCGCGGGCGCACGCTACCGGATCGCGTTCGCACCGCTCTACGGATACCCCTCCGAGACTGCGGCCGCCATCCGGGAGCGGCTCGGGACCGAGATCGAGGTGATCGTCAACCCATCGGGCCGATTCTCGATCCGATCCGTTCCGCCGATCAGCCACCTCGTCGCCCGTCGGTTCGGCGGCGGCGGCCATCCGAACGCGGCCGGCGGCACCTTCGCGTTCTCGTTCATCGAGCGTCTCGGCTTCGGGCTCCTGAAGCGGAGCCGGCGGTACCGCGATCTGATCGCGGCGGCCGAGGCCCTCTGAACCGGACGGCATACCCTTTTTTGTGCGACGGTCGACCGATGAGGCATGTGGGGCCCGATTGAGATCGAGCGCTGGATCGGTGGGCGCAGCTCTTCGCTTGCCAGCGCACAGGACGCGGCCCGGGCCATCATCGAACGGGTGCGGGCCGGTGGCGATGCGGTGCTCATCGACCTCGCCCGTCAGTTCGACGGAGTGGAGCTCGGGGCACTGGCCGTTACCGACGACGAGCGCGAGGCCGCGTACGAGGCGGTCGACGGGTGCGTCGTCGAGGCGCTGGTCGAGGCCGAGGCACGGATCACGGCGTTTCACGAGCTCCAGCGCCCCCCCGGCCTCTGGCTCTCCGAGGTCGAGCCCGGGATCACGCTCGGGGTGAAGACAACGCCGCTCGACCGGATCGGGGCGTATGTCCCCGGGGGACGGGCAGCCTACCCCTCGACCGCCCTGATGTGCACGGTCCCGGCCCGGGTCGCGGGCGTCCGCTCCATCTGCTGCTGCTCGCCCCCGCCGATCCATCCCCTCACGCTCGTCGCGCTCGACATCGCGGGCGTTACGGAGATCTATCGCGTCGGCGGAGCGCAGGCGATTGCGGCAATGGCGCTCGGCACGGAGTCGATAGCGCGAGTCCAGAAGGTCGTCGGGCCGGGTAACGTCTATGTCACGGCCGCGAAACAGCTCCTTCAGGGCCGGGTCGAGATCGACTTCCCGGCCGGTCCGAGCGAGATCGCGATCGTCGCCGATGCGACAGCCCGGCCCGAGTATATCGCGGCCGACGTGCTCGCCCAGACCGAGCACGACCCCCATGCCGCGGCGCTCCTGATCACGACCGAGCCCGCCCTTGCGCAGGCGGTCGGGCGGGACCTCGAAGCGATGGCGGCCAGAGCCGACCGGTCGGCGATCGTCGAGCAGGCCCTCGGGAATTGCGGCTACGTGCTCGTGGAATCGCTCGCAGAGGCTGCAGCGGCTGTCGACAAAATCGCCCCCGAGCACCTCTCGATCCAGGTCGCCGATCCGCTCGCCCTGCTCTCCGCGGTTCACCATGCCGGTTCGATCTTCCTCGGGCCGTACTCGCCGGTCGCCTGCGGCGATATCGCGACCGGAACGAACCACGTCCTTCCCACGGCCGGTCACGCCGCAACCCGCTCGGGGCTCGATGTCCGGCACTTCTGCAAGACCTCGACGGTCCAGCAGCTCACGCGTGACGGCCTCGAGCAGATCGCGGACGTGGTCGAGACGATCGCGGGGGCCGAAGGGCTCGCGGCACACGGGGCATCTGTCCGGATCCGGCGCCTCGATTAGCGCCGACGGGCGCTCTCGTCTCCGATAGACAGGCCGGGGGTCACGGTTACGGCGTCAGCATTATACAACCCTGCCGCGAATAGTCCACTGTCCGAGAGGAGGTCGTAAGGGGTGCAGCACGCAACGTGGAGACGAACGGTCGCCGTCTGCTTGCTGGTCGGAGTGCTCGCGGTCCTGGTTGCGACGGCCTCTGGAGCCGGTATCCGGGATCCGACCGTGATCACGGTCCCCGGGACCTACCTGCTCGAACGGAACCTGTCGGTCACTGGCGACGGAGTCGCGATAGAGGTGCGGGCTCCCAACGTCACGATCGACGGGAACGGGTGGACGATCGCGGGCCGCGACGTCCCGAACTCGTGCGGAGTGCTGGTCCACGCGCCTGCAGGCCCCGTTCGGAACGTAACCGTTCGGAACCTCAACGTCCGCGACCTCCAGTTCGGGTGCTACTTCTGGAACACCGAGAACACGAGTATCGAGGACTGTCGGATCGAGTCCTGTACCTACGGGGTCACCTTCAACCCGGCCCTGCGGGGGTGTATCACCGCGAGCAGGATCGAGAAGAACGACTACGGCGCCGCGATCTCGGGAGGGTCATCCATGACTTCGATCCGCTCGAACCGGGTCACGGACAATCTCCGCACCGGGATCTATCTGTACCGCGCCCGCGGCGGCCTTGTCTCGGACAACTACCTCGAGAACGCCCGGAACGTCTACGTCGGCGAGGAGACCTCCGGGATCAACTGGACGGACGGCCCGGCCTCCGGACGGTCGGTGGCCGGAGGGCCGCTGCTGGGCGGCAACTTCTGGGGTCGACCGAACGGTCGCGGGTTCTCGCAGACCGTGGCGGACGCGGATCGAGACGGGATCTGCGACCAGACGTACCGCGTCTCGGGCTACATGGTCGATACCCTCCCCCTCCGGGAGCGGCCCAACAAGACACCGCTCGTGGCCGCGTTCTCGACGATGCCGTCGTCGGGCACCGCGCCACTCACTGTTCGGTTCAACGACACGTCCCGCGGCGATGCGGGCATCTGGGAATGGTCGTTCGGTGATGGCACGAGTTCGATCGATCGAAACGCGACACATCGCTATACGGAGCCGGGTCGGTACGTGGTCTCGCTCAGGGTCCTCGATACGACGGGATCGAACAGCTCGACCCGGACGGGGTCGGTCACGGTTGCGGCCCCCGTCAAACGCCCGACGGCGGCATTCCGGGCGACCCCGCGGGTCGGGGATTCGCCGCTGGCCGTCCAGTTCACGGACACGTCGACCGGGGCGCCCCGCGCGTGGCGGTGGACCTTCGGGGATGGCACGAGTTCGAACGAGCGGAACCCGCTCCACGTCTATCGGGAGGCAGGGAGTTACACGATCGGGCTCAGGGTCACGAACGATGCCGGGACCTCCACCCGGACGAAGACGCGCCTCATCACCGTGACCGACCCGTACGAAGAGAAAGGTTATTAAGTGGATTGGCGCATGATATCCTGCAGAGCGATCTGTGAGAGTACCCCAAATGGATAACAGAAGGTTTGGCGGGCCGCGAGGCGGTTCCAGGAATTTTGGTAGCAGCGGCCCGAGAGAGATGACCAAGACGGTCTGTTCGGACTGCGGAAAAGAGTGCGAGGTCCCCTTCAAGCCGACGGAGGGACGCCCCGTCTACTGCTTCGACTGCCTGCCGAAGCACAGGAAGCCTCGCTTCTAATCTGATTCGGGAACTGCCGTTCTGGCATCTTTCCGCTTTTTTGAGAACGACCTCTCGACCCGTACCACCAGGACCGTCAGGGTGGCCGCGAAGAGGAGCTGCGTTAGCAGGTTCGGCCGAAGGTCTCCCGGCACGACAAAGATCACCAGCGCGAAGATCGGCGCGCAGAGCGAGACGAGGTCCCGCCGGGGCTTGAGGTAGGCGAGGTACGCGAGCAGGACGGAGCCGATCACGCATCCCCAGGCAAACGAGCCGGGATCGGCGATCAGGCCCGCCTTCTGGAGCGCGATCGCGACCGCGATCCCGCCGAACGACGCGACGGGAACACCGGCCGAGAGGAGGAGGTCCCGCTGGGCGGATGAGACCATATACGCTTAGGGTTCTTCGCCGAGGGTGATAGGGTTATGCGTCACGGGCCGCGAGACGGACGCGCCCCGCGAAGACCGCCTCGACCTCCTCCTCGAGCCCGGCAAACAGCGCTGCCCGCTCCTTCGCCTTCTGTTCGGCCACGCGGTTGAGGCCTGCCCGCTCGTCTTCGAGCACTGCCGCGCGGTGCTCGAACTGCCGCAACCGGCCGGCGAGCCGTTCCCGGTCCTGGGCGACCGGCGAAGCCGCGAGCTCCCGTTCGAGTGCAACGGCCTCCTCCACGACCCGGTTGTGATCGTCAACCCGTGCGGCGATCGAGGCTGCGACCGCTGCAGGATCGTCGAAGAGCGGATCACCTTCCTTCGGAGCGATCTCCCCTGCCGCGACCAGGTCCCGGACGACGTCGAGGCCCCCGGCGAGGAGGATGGAAAGGGACGTGCTGTCGCTCGGAAGGGGCTCGGCGAGCGCGGACTGGAGGTGATGGAGCCTCGTCGAGGTCTGGCGGTCTCCGCGTTTCGCGACCAGGCGCTCTGATCGGCGGAGGATCTGGATCAGAACCTGTGCCTGTGCGCGATGAGCGGCCTCGATAGAGGTGGCGCGCGCACGGAGGAGACCGGCTTCAGCCTTCCTCTCGTCGAGTTTCAGGGCGGCGGGAGATCGGTTCACGGCCTCGAGCTCGGCTTCGGTATTCGTCCGCTCGCCGGCCAGAGCCTCGAGTTCGGCTGCAGCTTCGTGCGTTCTTCTGATCGCGTCCTGCTCCTCGGCCTCGAGTACTCCCAGACGCTCGATCCGATGGCGGAGGGCCTCCAGGGCCGCGAGCTCGCGCTTCTCTTCCCCGAGGGCCGCCGTCATCGAGTTCACTGCGTGACCTATGACGTCGACGCCGGCCTTGACTACCTTCATCTCGTCGGGTAAAACGGCGCGCAGATACCGCCCCTGCCCGCGAAGTGCCGAGATCGAGCACTTGAGGAGCGCGGTTGCCGCCCCGTAGAACTCGTGCGGGTCGTCGGGGAGAGGCCGCGAGAGACACGACTCGAGCGCCCGTACGAAGGCCGGGAGCGTCGTCCGCGAGATCTGTTCGAGTTTCGGATGGAGGGCCGTATTCCAGTCGGCCTGCTCGAGCCGCTCGAGCACGGCGCCGAGGTCGACCACGGCTTGCCGCACCTCGCGCGCCGGCCTCTCGCACGCAGGCCCGGCGCGCGCTCCGATCGCAACCGCCTCATCCTCGATGAGCGCCGGTAACTCCTCAAGATCGACCGAGATCGGAGCCGACGATCCCTCCTTCCGGCCGAGGAGGTCTTTCACGAAGCGGAAGACCGGCATGGTCAGTCGCTCCTCGCGATCTGCCGCAGTCGCCCGACTCCGTCGATCTCGGAGATCACCGCGGCCACTTCGGGCGGCACGAGCGGTTCCCATGCCTCCCCCTCGAGGATCCGGCGGCGGATCTCGGTTCCGCTGTGGCGGTCGCGCTCGTGCATCGTATCCGTGTGAGTGGGGATGCCCGCCTCGGCGAAGAGGCGGACCACGAGCTGGTTTGCCGAGTGCACCACCTGGAACGGCGGAGTCATGGACATGACATGAGCGGCCCAGATCGCATTGCGCCGGATATCCTCGATCGGGATAACGTAGAACGGCACCTCGAGCCCCGCAAGCGATCGGGTGAGCATCAGCACGCGCTCGCCGGCCGTGAACGGGTTCTGAAGCTCGTGCGAGAGCTGGGCCGAGCCGATCCCGATCACGATCTCGTCCGCGGTCTTCGCGATCGCATTGAGCACGGCATGGTGGCCGTTGTGGTACGGCTGGAACCGACCGATATAGAACGCGCGTTTCATATGTCCGCCGCCTGCCTGGCGACCTTTGCCGCGAAGGCACCCGCGACAAAGCCCGCATCGATATTCACGACCGCGATCACCGAGCACGACTGGAGCATCGAACCGAGGGCTGCTTCCCCCGCGCCCATGAAACCATAGCCGGTCGAGACCGGAACGCCGATCACGGGCCGGTCCACGAGACCGGCCACGACCGCCGGGAGCGTTCCTTCGCGCCCGGCCGCAACCACGAAGACATGGCAGTCGAGGAGTTCCCTGAGCGCAGGGAAGAGCCGGTGGATGCCGGCCGCGCCGACATCGTACGCGCATCGGACCGTGCAGCCCATCTCCTCGGCGACCGCGCGCGCCTCCTCGGCGACGGGGATATCCGAGGTCCCGGCCGTCACGATCCCGACCACTCCCGCACCGACGGGCCGTTCCCGGCCATTCGAGACGATCAGGATGCCCGCCGCCAGCCGCTCCTCGACCTCGAGACCGGCGTCGGCAGCCGCCTCGCGTACCGCCGCGGCCTGTTCGTCGGAGACCCGCGTCACGAGGCAGCGTCCGGCCGACGTGGCCTGGGCGGCCACGATCGCAGCGAGCTGGGACGCGGTTTTCCCCTCGGCGAGCACGGCCTCGGGCAGGCCGCAGCGGAGCTCGCGGCCGAGGTCGATCAGCGCGAGCTCGCCGACCGCCTCGAGCCGGAGCCCCTCGATCTCCTGCGCCGCCTCGTCAAGGGGGATCTCCCCCGCCCGGTAGCGTTCGAGGAGCCCGCGCAGTGTCCTGTTCGCTGGCATGATCTGCACTACAGATATGGGTGCGCGTTAAATAACTGCTGCATACATGTCCTATCTCGTCTACGTCGCCTGGTTCGGCGCGGCCGCCGTCGCGCTCCTCTGGCTCCGCGACGCCCGGATCTTCTGGCGGACGGGGCTGCCGGGATACCGGACGGCCGCGTATCGCGGAGTCGCCTTTACGGCCCTCGCGCTCGTCGGTGTGGGCGTCAGCTACGTCGAGTCGATCGAACTCGTCGGCCTCGGATGTATCCTCCTCGCGCTCTACCTCCAGGGGCGGCCCGGCCGCGAGCGGGTCTGGACCACGGAGTCCACGCTCGACCGCGCGACGGGCCGGGCCCCGCGGAAACAGAGATAACCCGACGGAACCGAATTTATAAGGATGCTGCAGCGACCGCGCGGAACCCGGGACTTTCTCCCGGACGAGATGGAGGCGCGCGCCGAGATCGAGGGACGCATGCGCGAGGCGGCGCGTCGCTTCGGGTATCGGCAGGTGCGGACGCCGGCCTTCGAGGAGCTCGAACTCTTCACCCTCCGGTCCGGGCCGGGGATCGTCAACGAGATGTATGCGTTCGAGGACAAGGGCGGTCGGGGGATTGCGCTCCGGCCCGAGCTGACCGCGCCCGTGCTGCGTCTGTTCGTGAACGAGGCCCGGGTCCTGCCCAAGCCGCTCCGCTGGTACTACATCGACGACTGCTTCCGGTACGAGCGGCCGCAGAAGGGGAGGTACCGGCAGTTCTGGCAGTTCGGAGCCGAGCTGATCGGCGTGGACTCGGCCGGCGCCGACGCCGAGGTGATCCTCCTTGCCGACGCGGCCATCCGCTCCTCGGGCGTCGAGTACGAGATGAAGATCGGCCATCTCGCGCTGCTACGCTCGCTCCTCGCCGACCTCGACGAGACCGCGCGACGGACGGTCATGGGCCTGCTCGACAAACGCGAGATCGACGGACTCGCTGACGCGCTCTCCGCTCTCGGCCGAGCGGACCTCCTCGATTCGCTCGTCGGGCTTGTAAATGCCACCACCCTCGACGAAGCGTTCGCGGTCACGGGGCCGCTGCCCGAGGAGGCGCGATTGCGCGAGCTCGTCGGGCTCCTCGACGCGGCCGGGCTCGACTACTCGCTCAACTTCGGGATTGTGCGCGGCCTCGACTACTACACGGGCATGGTCTTCGAGGGCTTTGCCTCGAATCTCGGGGCCGAGAACCAGATCGTCGGCGGCGGCGCGTACCGCCTCGCTCACCTCTTCGGCGGCGAGGATACTCCGTCCTGCGGTTTCGCCATCGGCTTCGACCGGGTGATGGTCGCGCTCGGCGAGGTCGCGGTGCCCCACAGGACCGTGGTGGCAATCCTCTCGACCTCCGAGGGCGCGGCCAGCGCGTTCCGGGCGGCGGCCGCATTCCGGGCGGCCGGCCTCCGGGCCGAGCTCGACCTCTCGGGTAAGGGCCTCGGCGCGCAGATGACGAGAGCCGCGAAGATCGCCGACTTCGCCGTGCTGATCGGGGCGCGCGAGGCCGAGGCGGGCGTGGTCGCATTCAAGGACCTGTCGACAGGTGTCCAGGAGACGCTCGACCTCGAGGCGGCCGTAGCACGCGCGGCAGGGCGGGAGGTGGACGCACCTGGCGCTCGCTGAGGAGCTCGCACGGCAGCAGCGCGCGATCTCGATCGCGGAGTTCTTCGAGAAGAACAAACACCTGCTCGGCTTCGACTCGCCCGTCCGCGGTGTGATCACGACGGTCAAGGAGGCCGTCGACAACGCGCTCGACGCCTGCGAGGAGGCCGAGGTCCTCCCCGACATCGAGATCGGGGTGCGACGGACAGGTCCCGAGACCTTTCGGATCGCGGTCGAGGACAACGGCCCGGGAATCGTCCCGGAGAACGTGCCGTACGTCTTCGGCAAACTCCTCTACGGTTCCCGCTTCCACCAGATCCGGCAGAGCCGGGGCCAGCAGGGGATCGGGATCTCGGCGGCCGTCCTCTACGCCCAGCTGACCACGGGCCTGCCGACCGTGGTCACGACCCGGACGGGCGCGCGCGAGCCCGCGCACCGTTTCGCGCTCCGCATACGAGTCGAGACGAATGAACCCGAGATCCTCAGTCACGAGGAGGTCGAGTGGGACCGGACCCACGGGACGCGGGTCGAGATCGAGTTCCGCGCAAGCCTCGCGGCGAAGAAGCGCCTCGTCGAGTACCTCCGGTACACGGGCGTGGTGAATCCCCACGCGCGGCTCCGGGCCGAGATCGACGGCGAGGCCTTCGTCTCGGAACGGGTCGTGGACGAACCGCTCGTACCGCCGAAGGCGATCAAGCCCCATCCCCTCGGGATCGAGCTCGGCCAGCTCGCCCGGATGGTCTCGGGCACGAAGGGTCAGCTCGCGCCATTCCTCGTCGACCAGTTCGTCCGTGTCGGTGCGAAGACTGCGGACGAGGTCTGCGCCGCTGCCGGACTCGTGCCGTCGGCCAGGGTCGAAGCGCTCTCGGGCGACGACGTCTCGCGCCTGCTCGCGGCCCTTCAGTCGGTCCGGGTGCCACCGCCACCGACGGCGCAGTGCCTCTCCCCCATCGGCGAGGAACTGCTGATCCGTGGGCTCTCCGCCGAATATCGTATGGACTTCGTCGCGGCCCGGACCCGGCCGAGCGCAGTCTACGGCGGCCATCCGTTCATGGTCGAAGCCGCGATCGGGTACGGCGGAAAGTTACCGACGGAGGGAAGCGCGCAGTTGATGCGCTTCGCGAACCGCGTCCCCCTGATCTACCAGCAGGGGGCCTGCGCGACCACGCGCGCGGTGGCCGACGTGAACTGGAAGGCCTACGGCCTCGCCCAGGCCGGCCTGCCCCAGGGGCCGATCCTGATCCTCGTCCATGTCGCATCCACGAACGTCCCCTTCACCTCGGAGTCGAAGGACGCGATCGCCGCGATCCCCGAGATCGAACGCGAAGTCACGCTCGCGCTCCAGGATCTTGGTCGCGACCTCAAGGCCTTCGTTTCGCGGCGCGATCGGACGCGCCTCGCCGAGGAGCGGGCGCGAGCGGTCTGCGCGATCCTGCCCGAGCTCGCGGCCAAGGTCGCCGAGGTGACCGGCCGACCGCTGCCCGACATCTCGCCGATCGAGGGCCAGATCATGCGAAAGGTCGTCGCAAAGAAGCGGACGGCCGCCGGCCGCGTCGAGATCGAGGTCCAGAACCACACAGGAAGGGACCTCGAGCTCCAGGTCTTCGAGCAATCGGGGGACGCGGCCGAGGACGCGGTGCCCGCGCCGGACTTCTCGACCACGCTCGACGACCTCGTGACCCGGGTCTGGCAGGTACCGCTCGCATCGGGCGGGTCCTGGCGCGCGGCGTACACCGGGAATGGGAGCGGAACCATCGACCTGCGCGGCGTGGACGAACATCAGAAAGTGGTGGTGGACCTCGATGTCTAGAAACGAGCTCGACGCGCGGGCGCGGACGGAGCTGCTGCGGATCGCCGAAGCCTGGTACGACCAGATGCACGGCGGCGAAGTGCCGTCTATCGCGCTTCCGACCCGGACCAAGCAGAACATCGAGTTCGACGACGAGTCCGAGGTCTGGAAGTACGGCGAGAAGGAGAGCCTCCGGTCGGCCCAC
>JBDKUZ010000054.1:0-46399 GCA_039679395.1 Methanospirillum sp.
TCCGGGGACGCGACGATCGCGCGGGCGAATGCCATCACCCGGAGCTCCACGTCCTGCTTTGCTTCCTGTTCCTGCTGTGATATCTCTACTGCCATTGTGTCACATCTCTCCCGTCGTCACGATCCGAAGATGGTCCGGCTCATTGCTTTGAGCGATTCGATCCCCTTGAGTTCCTCCGCGAAGAGAGGTACGCCCAGGAGGGGCACCCGGAATCGTTCGCGGATCATCTGCACGTACTTCTCCTGCTGCGCCCGCTTCTCGGCGAAGTAGGTGTTGTTCCCGTACCCCGGCGGAAGGAGCAGGTTGACCGCGACCATGCCCGTCTCGATCCCGACCTGCGCCTTCAGGTCCTCGGCCGCCCGCCAGGCCTCGATGATGGGCGTATACTCGGGGTAGACCACGAAGATGAAGGTGCTCTCGTCCCGGTTCCGCATGGTCTCGATCACATGAGCGTACTTGTTCACGGTCGCGTCGGAGGTCTTCTTGGTCAGGGTGCCGAGGTCGATGAAGCCCTTCCAGTCCGACGGCATCTCGAGCAGGCGCAGCGTATGGCCGGTCGGCGCCGTGTCGAAGATGATGATGTCGTAGCCCTTCAGGTCGAAGTAACTCATGAACTTCTCGAACGCCGCCATCTCCTGGGCGCAGGGCGAGCTGAGGTCCTCCTGCACGGCCTTCTTCGTCTCCTCGCTCTCGTCCTTCACGGCATCGAGAATCCGCACCGTATACTCGGTCCACGCCGCCTCCGGGTCGATCTGGGTCGCGTAGAGGTTCTCGACGCCTCTAATCCGCGTCGGCTCGTTGCCGAGCTCCTGGCCGAAGATCTCGGGCAGGTGGGATGCCGGGTCGGTGGTGAGGACAAGGGTGCGGTACCCCTTGCCGGCCAGGTAAACCGCCGTCGCGATGGCGATCGTGCTCTTGCCGACACCGCCCTTGCCCGTGATGAAGAGGTAGCGCGTCCCCCTCTTTGGCGTGAGCAGGCCGAGGATCTCGGCCTCGTCGTGCAGGACTTGCGAGGCGGGTCCAGGGGCCGCCGGGGACACAGTCTGCTGGATGGCCTCCTCGGAGCCCTCGTAAAGGTACGCCCCGACGGCCTCGAGCAGGGGAAGGCCGTTGATCTCGGTGCTCCGCTGCGGAACGATGACCGTCTCGATCGGGAACTCCTGGCGGATCTCCCGGACGATCGCCTGTTCCTGCTGGTACCGGGCCCGGTAGAACTCGTCTGTGGCCGCCTCTTCGGGCAGCACCCCGTTGATGATCAGGAAGCTCGTCCGGACGCCGAGGTCCTCGAGCTCGTCAACGCTCCGCCGGGTCTCGTAGATCGAGAGCCGCTCCGGCCGGAGAACGAAGACGAACGAGGTCCGTTGCAGATCCTGCAGAGCGGCGATGGCCTTGTCGTACTTTACCTTCGACGACTGCAGGGACGCGCTCGGGCCGATGCAGGTTGCGCCGCCCTTTGCGAGCTCCGCGCTCCAGCCGCTCGGGAGCTCGAGCAGCCGGAGGGTATGTCCGGTCGGCGCCGTGTCGAAGACGACCACGTCGTATCCGGGCGTGTCCATGAACTCGATGAACTTGTCGAAGGCCGCGACCTCCTCGATACAGGGGCTGTTGAGCTGCTCCCGGATCCCCTTCAGGTTCTGCTCGTCGAGGATCCCCTTGAGGGGGGCAACCACCCGGTCGCGGTACTCCTCCGAGGCCGCATCCGGGTTGATCTCGATCGCCGAGAGGTTCTCGACGCCGTTAATCAGCGTGATCCTGTGACCGATCTCCTGGCTGAAGATGTCCGAGAGGTTCGGCGCGGGGTCCGTGGTGACGAGGAGGGTTCTGTACCCCTGCCTTGCGAGCCAGACGGCCGTCGCGCAGCTCATGGTGCTCTTGCCGACGCCGCCCTTGCCGCTGAAGAAGATGAACCGCTGGATCCCCTTCTCCGGCGTCACATACTCCCTGATCACGCAGTCCCCCGCCGTGTCGTGGCGCAGGTGGTGCCGTCGCGAGACGCGCCGGTCATAGTCGGTCGCGCTCCCGGTTCAGCAGCGCCTGGAACTCCTCATAGGTGGGGTAGCGGCGCTCGGCGACGACCTTGCCGTTGAGGGTGGTCACCGGCAGGATATCGGGTCCCTGCGCCTTCACCATATCAAGGATCGCGCTGTTCTCCAGAAACGTGTCGATATTGAAGGTGAGGCTGGCCCGTGTGATCTCCACATCGGGGCGCTCGGTCTTCAGCCGTTTCAGGTTCTCGTTCAGGTCAATAAGGGCCTTGTTCGGCTCGGGACCGCAGATCCCGGTCGAGCAACAGAGGGCCCCCTCGAAGATGATAATGGTATCTTTCGTCATGTCTTCTCCTCACAGGCACTGGGGATCTTGATCTTCGGAATCTCGAGTATCTCAAGGATACGGACCGCTTTATCAGACCGGATCCGGTACCAGATGTTCACACCCTTCCTCCACGACTCGAGCACCCCGGCCTCCTCGAGGATCCGGAGGTGCTGCGAGACCGTCGGCTGCGCCTTGCCGACGGCCGGCACGAGGGTACACGCGCATCGTTCGCCGTCGAGCAGGCACTGGACGATCCGCATCCGCGTCTCGTCGCCGAGGGCTTTCAGCAGTTTGATCTGCTCCTGCACGGCTACATATTGCTACATTCGAATATATGAATGTACACCTGCTCATGCGAGCAAGATCACGGCCATCAGATAGAGATCAGCAATGATGAAGACTCCGCCGACCGCCCGCCGGAGCCAGCCCTCGACCGTCTGTACCTGCTGGACGGCCTGAGAGGACTCGGCCTGGAGTATATAAAAGGCGATGAGGAAGGGTTGATGTCCATGCAGATGCTCGGGGCCACCACGGCAGGGCTGCTGAAGGAGATCAACGCCTAATTTTTCGTCGGATCTCCACGGTCAGGCTCGTCCTGGCACCTGATGACCGGATCGCAGGAGGGGGTAGGCGCACTGCAGCCGCAACCGCCGGAGAGCGGATCAGTACCGAACCCGGACGCCGACGAGCCCGTCACGTACTCCCGCACTGCCTGCTCGGCGACCCGGTATGCGTACACGGTGAACATCTCGTCCGGAACCTCGTCGATCCCGAACGGGAGGTCGAGGTTGTAGATCAGGTCGGCCCGCACGATCTCGGGCTTCAGGTCCGGCAGCACCCCGGCCATCATCCGCGACGAGCAGTTGATGAAGCACCCCTCGATCGCGATCACCTTCTCCGCCCGGCGCACCAGATTGCGCTGACCGGTATCCTTCGTGAACGCACCACCGAGGCAGATCCGTACGGTTTCGTCGGGGGCGAGGCGGTGGGCGACGAGGTTTGCCGCACGCCGGGCAACCTCCCCCCTCGCGCAGGCCCCTTCGCAGGCCATCACCGCAATCTTCGACGGGGTCGTCGAGTTCCGTTCCGCATAGTCCTCGCACGCCGGGCATTTTCCGGTCGCCTTTGCAATCATGACGGTTTCACAGTCCATGGTCTTCTCCTCTGTACGACACGTGGGAGTGGGGACGATATATTACCCAGAACCGGAAATCGAAATAGTTTGAAAACGCCACCCGGGTTTTATCACTCGCGGCCCAGGGCGCCAGGAATGGATTATTGCTCCCGCTCGCCCACGCTTCGATATGGCAACCGCCCGCTGCTGTCCGGCCGACTGCGCGCTCCGGAGTGACTGGGAGGAGGAACTTGCGAGAGAGGAAGTATCGCTCTCCGCCGAGCGGGTTGGCGACCTCGGTCGATACATGAAGTTGCTCAGCCACTCGATCCGGCTCAAGGTCCTCCTGCTGCTCCTCAATCGGGATCACTGCGTCTGCGAGTTTATGTATATCTTCACCGAACCGCCGAACCTCATCTCGTACAACCTGGGAGTGCTGAAGAAGGGCGGACTCGTCGAGACGTATTACCGCTCAAACCACAGGATCTATACCATCGCCAGGGAAGCCGAGCCGATCGTTCGGAGGATCAGCACTGCCATACCGGAGTGACGGACAACGTCGCTCCCTGTCACGCCGTGCTCGACGCGGTCCTCTGAATCGGAACCCGACCAGATCTCTGCTGGATCCGACGCGAGCATTCGCCCTGCAGCCGCGCCTCCTCCGCCCGCGAGGAAGGTGTCTCGCGATTGTCGAGCACATCCGCAGAGGAAGACGGCGCCATGATCGGGCCTGGAGCCGGCCCGAGCACTGTCGCTGTCATGCGATCGGTAGAGTGAAGAAGGTCGATCCCTCGCCCGGTGTCGACTCCTCCTCGATGGCGAGCAAAAGCGGTTCTATCCTTGTTGGCAATTGCTGATTGGGTGATATGGGCCCCGGCAATCCAACCGATCCCTATCGGATCGCAACCCGTTTCTCCTATCTGCCCGACAGTAGAGTGAACGCCCCGGTCGCGCGCGGCGCTCTTTGTTCTGAACTCGTGTAAATCCGGCATAATTAACAGATTAATCACAATTGGTTGATAGGGAAAACCCTTTCTCGTCTGCCGTCGGAATCTCGGTAATATGAGGACCGGCGGCATTCCCGAGCGGCCCCGGGTCGGCCTCGGCGGCGAGGGCGTGCTCAGGACGACCGGCCGCGAGAACGGCGCGACGGCTGTGATCACCGAGGCGCTCGACCGGGGGATCCGTTACTTCGACTCGGCCCGGGCCTACGAGGACAGCGAGCTCTACCACGGGATGGTCTGGGGCGAACGGCCGGCGCGACGAGACGGAGTCTTTCTGACCAGTAAATCCGCGAGCAGATCGTACGCGGGCGCGATCGCAGATCTGACGCAGACGCTTGCGCGGATGCAGACAGAGTATCTTGACCTGTGGCAGATCCACGACCTGCGGACACGTCCCGAGCTCCGCACGATCGAGGGGGCGCACGGGGCGCTTCAGGCCTTCCTCGAGGCGAAGGAGGCGGGGCTGGTCAAACAGATCGGGATCACGGGTCACCACGACCCGACCGTGCTCGCCGAGGCCGTCGAACGCTGGCCCGTCGACACCGTGCTGCTCCCGGTCAACCCGGTCGAAGCCGTACTCGGCGGCTTCGTCGACCGTGTCCTCGATACGGCCGAGGCCGCCGGCGTCGCGCCGATCGGGATGAAAGTGCTCGGCCGGGGCCACTACGTCGCCCCCGACGGCGGGATCACGGCCGAGATCCTGATCCGCTACGCTCTCGCCTTTCCCATCCGCATGGCGATCGTCGGGTGCGACACCACGGACGAGGTCGCGGTCCTGCTCCGCGCCGCTGCGGCCGGGCCGCTCGAGCCGGGCGAGGCCGACGCGCTCGTCGAGGCCTTCCGCCCCGCCGCTCGCCGGCTCGCCTACTACCGGGGCGTATTGTGAGGGGCACGGTTCTCGCCAAGAACGCAACCCGTATCGATCGGAATCTCCGCGGTGAGCCCGGGCTCGCGCTTCTGGTCGAGGACGGAGACGCAAAGGTCATCTTCGACACCGGATAGTCGGACCTGCTGATCGCGAACGCGGCCGGGCTCGGGATCCCGCTTCTCGACCCGACCCACGTCGTTCTCTCGCACGGCCATGTCGACCCTACTGCGGTCTCGTGCTTCGGCAGCGCTACTGGACGGGGCAGACGCTCGAAGGGAGGCCCTGGCGCCGGCCGGTGAGATAGGAACCCGGTGATGCCCGATGTCATCGTCCGGAACGGGGAGGTGGGACCGACGGCCGAACTGCTATGGATCGCGGACCGTATCCTTGTCCTTCACGGTGGAAGTCGGCGTCGGGCTCGTCCTCGCGTACGCCTAGGTCGGGTCGCGGCGCATGGGCGAGACTCCGCAGCCCATCATCTCGCCGAAGCAGAACGCGAGCCGTTCGCGGATCGTCTGCGGGAGCTGCGCCTCGGGGATCGGAACCCAGCCGAACGAGCCGTAGAACCCGATCAGCGGAATGGTCGAGTGGAGCCAGAGGGGCTCCGAACCGAACTCGTCGAGCACGGCCCGGACGAGCCGGCGCGCGAGTCCCTCGCCCCGGTGCGTCTCGGAGACGAAGACGCCGTCGACCTCGAGCCCGTCGGGATGGTGACGGACACGCGCGGTCCCCACGAGCGTTCCGTCGGCGAACGCGCCGATGACCCGGTCGATGGCCCGATCCGTCTGCTGGCCGCGGTATTCCTGCCAGAGCCGGTCCACGAGTGAAAATTCCTCGGGCGCGAGTTCGCGGATCGTGATCTCCATGGCTGGAGTGATGCCGGGAGCGCGGATAAATCCGCCGGTCTGCCGTGACAATCTTTTTTGCGGCGCCCGCCCGATATCCGCCCATGATCAGAGAGGCGGCGCGCCGGATCCCGGTCCGTCCTTCTCTCCTGGCAGGCACGGCCGTCCTGGCCCTGCTGGTAAATCTGGCGGGCCTCTTCGCAGGGATCACGGTCGCGCTCCCGCACCTGCTCTATGTACCGATAGTGCTCGCCGGGTACTGGTATCCCCGCAGAGGCCCCGTGATCGCGGCCGGTATTGCGATCGTGTATGCCGCCATGGCCCTCGCCCTCACCCCGTCCGAGGCGCTCTCAATCGGAGCGCGCACCCTTACCCTGATCGCGGTCGGCGCCCTGATCGCGTACCTCTCCCGACGGCTCGCGGCCGAAGAGGCGCGCTACCGGGGGATCTTCGACAACTCGGTGGCCGGGATCCTGGTCGTGGACACCGACGGCGTGGTCCGGGAGGCGAACCCGCGGGGAGGCGCGCTCGTCGGGCGCACGGCCGGAGAGCTCGCAGGAGTGCCCCTTGCGTCGGTCTCGGCCGACCCCGACAGAACGTCTGCATTCCTGGCCCGTGCTGCTCGCGATCCGGTCGCCTCTGCCGAGCTCGAGTTGAGCCGCTCCGGTCGCGGCCAGGTTACCTGCCTGGCCTCGGGCGCGCCGCTCGGAGGCGGATTGACGCTTGTGACCCTCGCGAATGTGACTGATGAGCGCATGGCCCGGAGCGCACTCGAGGCCGCGAACCGGACCATGGCCACACTCGCCGGGATCCTCGACCATGACCTGACCGGGGATGTGGAGGCCCTTGAGGACTGCATCGAACGTGGTCGGGAGACCGTGGACAATCCTGAGACAGTTGGGCTCCTCAGGCGGATCGACGATGGGGTCGCTGCGATCAAGCGCCGCATCGCCGTCTCTCGCGAGTTCAGGGTACTCGGATCCCGGCCCCCGACATGGCAGTCTGCCCAGGCCGCGCTCGAGGGGGCATGCGCCCGGCTCGACCCGGGGCCGGTCCCGGTCCGGTCGTGGGTCGGACGACTCGAGATCTACGCGGACCCCGCGCTTCCGGTCGCATTCTATCAGCTCCTGCACAATGCAACTCGCCCCGAGACCGGCGCGACCGCAGTCGTGGTCACCTACAGCCACGGCCACGACGGCTGCCGGATCATCGTCGAGGACGACGGTCTCGGGATCCCACCGGGGGAACGCGGCGCGCTCTTTCTGCCGGGAGCCGGTCGGTACGGCCGTGGGCTCTTCCTCGCCCGGGAGATCCTGGGGATCACCGGTATCGAGATCGCCGAGGAGGGCACGGGGGCCGGCGCCCGGTTCGTCCTCCTTGTGCCGCCAGTGGGGTGCCGTGTTCCATGACCTGGTCGCGCGTACTTGTCCCCACCGATCTCTCCATCGAGAGCGAACGTGCAGCCGACGCCTGCCTCGATCTTCCGGGCGGGCCCGCCCTGGTGCTCGTTTACGTCGGCGAGCCCGCCGCGGGACTCGAGGTCGAGGCGGACAGGCTCCGCGCACTCGGCGCCGCGGTCGAGACACGAACCGTCGCTCGCGGCGAGCGAACGATCGGAAACGCCCTCCTCGAAACGACCCGCGACGAAGGGGCCGACCTCGTCGTCATCGGGGCGCGGGGGCGCGGGCGTGCCCTGGACCGGCTCCTCGGTTCGGTCTCCGAGGCGGTTCTGCGCGGCGCGGGAGTGGATGTGCTCGTCGTTCGCGGACGGCGGGCCGCGCCGCTCTTCGCTCACGTGCTCGTTCCGACCGACCTCTCGCCCGCCTCGGTCGAGGCCGCCGAACGGCTCAAGGCCACGGGGACAGTCGGGGAGGGAACACTGCTCCACGTCGGCCCTGCGCCCCCCGTCGGGCTCGAGCCCCTCGCCGCATCGCTCGGCTGGCGAGGCCTGAGCCGCACGGGCCCGGTCGTCGCCGGGGTGATCGAGGCCGCGCACGAGGAGGAGGCGACGGCGATCGCGCTCTGCCGGGTCGGCGGCGCGGACGCGGTTGCGGGCATTCCGCTCGGCCGCGTTGCGGAGGGCGTGGCCTTCGCGGCACCCTGTCCGGTCCTGGTGGCGTACCCCCGCGCATCCCTCACTCTCGCCGTCCGCGAGCTCGATTCATCCGAGTTCTCCCTCGCTGATACGGTCTGGGGCGACTACCATGGAATCTCGGGCGACCCGGCCATGGACCGGGTCTTCGCTCTCTTCGCGGACCGGACGCTCGGCGCCCTCGCCAGGTGCCGACGCCACCCGGACGGGTGCGAGGTCGACGCGGTCTTCACGCCCGTTCCCTTCCGGGGGAAGGGGTATGCCCGCCACGTCATGGTCGGTCTGATAGAGGCCTGCCACAACGAGGACCTCTACATGTACGCGGTTGCCGGCCTCGAGCGGTTCTACGGCGCCTTCGGCTTCATACCGATCCCCCAGGCCCGTCTGCCGCCGACGATCCGTGCCCGGTACGACTGGGCGGCGGGAGATATGGAGTCGGCCCGGGTCACGCCCATGATGCGGCCTGCCGGCTGGTACGGGCGGGACGGCCGGGATCACCATCGCCGACCCGCGACCTCTTCAGCTCGCGAGCCCAACGTCTGAGACGATGGCCGATGTCAGCTACGTCCTTCCCGACACCCTTCGCGGCGACCCCTCCGAACGCGAAGCCTTCGCCCTCCGCTCCGGCTGCGACCTCGTAGAGGTCCCCGTCGGCGATGCGCCGCCGCCGGCTCTCCCCTGGCTGCTCCGGGCCGCCTCGACCGACGAGGACGGCCGGGACCGACCCCGCTGGCACGACCGGCTCTGGACCGACGCGTTTGTCAGGGAGGGCATTCGGGCTGCGGACCGCGCCCCCGCCACGGTCGTCATCGAGCCCGGAGACGAATGGAGCCGGCCGACCCACCTCGTACGGGCCATCGTGGCAGTCCGCGAAGGGTTCCTCGACCGCTTCGGGGCGGGCCCGACGATCCTTGTCGCCAACCGGGCGGATCAGTCCATCCCCGATGGCGCCGCGCTCGCCGGGTTCTGGGATCACCTCCTCTCCCACGCCCCGGACCTCGCTCCTCATACCGGCATCGCACTCGACGCCCCCGAGTTCTACGCAGCGACCCGGACGCGCATGACGGCCGAACTCGCGCTCGTCCCGACCGGGGCACTCAGATATCTCCGGATCCACACGCGGGGGCGAAAACCCGATCTCGGAGAGGCGCTTCCCTGGCGGGCTGTCTTCGACCTGGTCCGCCGTGCGCCCGGCACCGTCCAGGTCGTGCCGGCCGTGAGAGACCCGGCAGCGCTCGATCCGGCCATCCTCTTCTGCATGGTCTCGCTCCAGGGCAGGGCGTTCACCTGAAGAGGGGTGCGATCCCGGTCTCGATCGCAGAGAGAGATCCCTCCACCCCGTCGGCGCGGAAGAGTGCGTTCAGCTGTGAACGGTCCGGGAGCAGGAAGAAGGCTCCCGAGCGAGTCGGTTCCGGAAGCAACGCGATGGTGTTCGACGGCGTCCTCGGGGCTCCCGCCCGTTCGCGAGCGACTCGATCGGGTCTCCCGAGAGGCGGGATCGACCCGCAGGGGATGGGTCTTGCCTGGTGCTTACCTGAGTCCGGGCCCCGCCCACTCCGAGAGGCGGGTCGTCCTGTCGGGGTGGTCGACCCGGCAGCGGGAGAGGTCGAGCCGGCCCGTGTCGTACCCGTGGGACCGCATCACCTCGACCAACCTCGGGTACTTACCCGTGCGGCAGAGGTGCTGGTGGAGCCGGTGCATGGTCGACTTCGCGCCGTAGCAGCGCGGCGCGTCGGCCCAAGCGACGCCGGTCGTGAGAACATAGAGGACGCCGGTGAAGAGCCGGCGGAGATCGGCTCGGCGGCCGCCATGGGGTGACCGGACCGGGAGGATCGGTTTGAGCTCCTCCCAGAGGCGATCGTCGGGCTCCCGGAATGGCATGCACCCGAATATGCGCGGAAAAAGAAAAGGATGTCGGCGCCTAGCCTGCACCCGGACGACGCCCGATCGCCCTGAACACGGTCATGGAGAAAAGGAACGTGCCCGCGCGATCGGCCTCTTTGAGCGTCTCAAGGAGCGTTTGTGCTTCGGCCGACGCGATGCGCCCGAACTCGACCGCAGCCTCCAGAGACGGGCCGATGTTCATGGCCTTCAACACGGTCGGGAGATCCTGGACCACGGCCGTGGCGGGCCCGACACGGACCTCCTCGAGCCCTGCGTTGCGGAAGTATCGCCCGAGCTTCCGGCCGGTCCAGCCATCGGGGAACCCGGCGGCGCATTGCATCGCGAGGCGACGGACCACGTCGGGCTCGCCGGGATCGAGGGCAAGTGTGCCCCAGTCGGGCTCGACAGCGACGATGACGCCCCCCGGTCGAAGAACACGGACGAGCTCGGCCACGACCGTGGCCGGAGCCGCGTGAACCTGGAGGAGACGTTCGAGGTGGATTCTATCGAAAGATCCCGTCGGGCAGATCGAGCGCGGCCGCGTCGCCGATCTCGAAGGAGAGCTGCGAAAGCCCAGCCGGTCGGAGCCGCTCTGCCCACGAGACCGTCGCGCGGCTCGCGTCGATCCCGAGCGCCCGGCCTTCCGGCCCGACGCGCTCGGCGAAGCGGCAGGCGTCGAACCCGACACCCGAGTCCGCGTCGAGCACGTGCATGCCCGGCTCGAGCTCGAGGGCATCGAGAATCCGGGCCTTGGATGCCCGCGCCGCGGGAAGGTCGTTGACGTACCGCAGGTACGCGACCAGCTCCGCGACTGCGCCCGAGCTGTCGACGCCCCCGAACCCGGTCCCGAGGTCTCGTGCTGTCATGCGGTAGGGGTCGCCGCCGCGGCAGGAAAAGGTTCGGGTCACCCAACCGACTCGGGCGTTTTCCACCGGAAGTACGGCGTTCCATCGATCACACGGCACTCGATCCGCCGCTCGCCGCAGAACTGGGGCGCGAGGACGACCAGGTCCGCGATGAACAGGTCGAGATGGAGCCGGCGGTTGACCTCGGGACCGATCAGCGCTGTCTCGATCTCGTGCAGAGCGTAGGCCTTGTTCGGGTGCTCCTTGAGAAATGCTTCGACCTGGTTCGGTCCGACCTCGCCGCGGTCGAACTCGTCGGATGTGATGGGCATGGCGACCACTCCGCCGACCTTTGCGCACGACACGCCTTGATGGTTTCGCCTTACTCGTCCCAGCCGGCGGCCGGATCTTCCCCGGGCGGGATCAGTCGGCCGGCAAAACGGCGTTCGCCCGCGTTAACCACGATCATCACGGGCAGGGTGCCCGTCATGCGGGAGCCCTCGCACGCGACGGTACCGCCGGGGGGAGCGCGGCGAGTGCCGAGGTCGACGCGGAAGCGTTCCTCCCCGATCCAGAGGACGAGGCCCTGGGCATCGGGGGTGAAGCGTTCGACCGGAAGCTCGATGATCAGATGCGAGCCTCCCTCGGAGACCTCGGACGGTGCCTCGGCGTATGCGACGGATCCCCAGCCTTCGAAGGGCGTGCCGCCGACCACGAGGTCCGCGACCGTGCCGGCGGGGGTGAGGGTGAACACGACGGCGATCATACAGACTGGCTCGGCGCGGAGAAAGTTAAGGGTTCTCCGGGCCGCCTGCCGGCGGCGTGGCGATAATCGGACACCCCGGCGCGTCCTGCCGGGCCCGTTCGAGCACGAACCGCAACCCCTGCACGTCCCGAACGGTCATATTGCTCACGATCAGGCGGTGCAGGAGGTCGTCGAACGGGATCTCGTCGAGGAGTCCGGCGACGGCGGCGTCCAGGAACGGCTCGGTCACCGTGCTCACTCCGGCGAAGTCGAGTTCGACCTCGCGCCCGGCCGCGAGCGCGGGCCGTATCAGATCGTTGAGCCGCCTGCCCTCGTCGCCGCCTCCGTCCCCGATGATCTCCGCCACCCTGATCACCAGCGGTTCGGTCCCTGTCTCCATAGCCCTCCCTCTGCACCGCTCGTATATATTCTCTTTACGCTCAGGCCCGGGACGCCTCAGCCACCGTGTACCGCCCCATGTCGCGGGCGGCTATCCGCTCGCGCTGAAACGCGACGATCGCTGCAAACCGCGGGTCGCCGACCTTATCGAGCCCGTCGAGGAGGTCGGTTCCCCGGTCAAACTCGCCCGCCCGTCGCGCGATATCGGCCATCACGAGTGTCTCGGCGTTCGGATCTTCGATGTAGTGCGCGTTCCGGAGCCGGACCTCGGCGAGAAGGTCGAGAGCCCGGTGCCGGGCCTGGCGAGCGGCCTCGTTGTCGCCGGCATCATCGGCCGCCCAGGCCGCCCAGAGCGCGGTCTCGGCCGCCTCGACCCATCTCTCGGCATGCTCGAGCAGGGTCGAGGCGCAGAGAAGGCGGACCACGAGCTCGGGGTTCGCTCCTCCGCGAATCTTCCGGTACTCCTCCGACGCCATCGTCTCCGCTGCTCCCGCCGTCGTCTCCTCGAGGGTTACCCCGCAATACCCGCAGTGCGGGCATTCCTGGACCCAGTGCGCGATCGTCTCCCGCTGGTCCGGCGGCGGCCGGAGATCGAGGTCCGCCGATCCCTGTCGTCCCGCATCGGCCACGAATCCCTGGACCGAGGTCTTCCCGCAGACTGCGCACCGCTTCTCTTCCGTCGCAATCATCGCCATCACCACCAGATGGCGCGCCGGGCGGATGAACCTGACGGCGTCCTCTCGATAGAATAGAGGTTAGAGCCCGAGCTCGGTGAGCCCGGGGTGGTCGTCGGGGCGCCGGCCGAGCGGCCAGCGGAACTTGCGCTCCTCCTCGGTGATCGGGAGGTCGTTGATGGACGCGTGGCGAACGGCCATCCGGCCGGTCTGGTCGAACTCCCAGTTCTCGTTGCCGTAGGAGCGGAACCAGTGGCCCGAGTCGTCGTGCCACTCGTACGCGAACCGGACCGCGATCCGGTTGTCGCCGAAGGCCCAGATCTCCTTGATCAGGCGATAGTCGAGCTCTTTGGCCCACTTCCGCTTCAGGAACGCGACGATCTCGTCCCGACCGTTGACGAACTCGGCGCGGTTGCGCCAGCGGCTGTTCTCGGTGTACACGCCCGAGACCTTGACGGCGTCGCGGGAGTTCCAACCGTCCTCGGCCATGCGGACCTTCTGCACGGCTGTCTCGTACGTGAACGGCGGCACGGGCGGGCGAATGTCTTCTGCCATGTTTCCACCGTTGGCCCGGGAGCGGATAAGCGTATCCGCTTACTCGGTGGTCTTCCCGTCGAAGTGCTCCTCCTGCTCGTCGGCCTCCTTCTTGGTCTTCCGTACGATCTTGTCCTGGTGCTCCGGGGGCGAGTAGATGGTGTAGAGCTTGAGCTCGGTCTCCTTCGAGGTGTTGACCACGTTGTGCCGGGCGCCGCTCGGGACGACGACGCCGCTCCCGTCTTTGACCGCCTGCTTCACGCCGTCGATGATGACCGCTCCCTCGCCCTCCTCGAAGCGGAAGAACTGGTCGACGTCCTCGTGGACCTCCTCGCCGATCTCCTCGCCGGGCTTCAGGTTCATCAGCACGAGCTGACTGTACTTCCCGGTGTAGAGCACCCGGCGGTAGTCCGTGTTCTTCAGCGTCGCGGTCTCGATGTCCGCCACAAATCCCTTTTTCATGGTATCACTTCCTGTGGACCGGTACCTCTCGAGGACCGGCTGCTCCCGTATAACGGGGCGGGGGATACTTCTTCCTGCCGGTCCGAGCCCTCCAGCAGTCTTATGTCCCGCCCGGCCCTCAGCTCCAGTATGGACGGAGCGCTGCGCGAGGCGGTCGAGGCGCACTGCCGTCGGCTCGAGATCCCGCTCGTCGGGTTCGCGCCCGCGGACCGCTGGGACGACCCGCGGTTCGCCGAGCTGGTGCCGGAGCCGTTCCGGCCGGCGGCGGTGGTTCCGGGAACCCGGACCGTGATCGTGATCGGCCTCCCGGTTATTCTGCCCGTGGTCGAGACGGCACCCTCGATCTGGTACCACGAGCTCTACCGGACGGTAAACGAGCTCCTCGACCAGCACGCCTACCGGATCGCCGCGGCCCTGAACGTGATTGGCTATCCATCGGTGCCGGTACCGCGGGACGGCTACGGCTCGATTCGGGTCCTGCTCGAGAGGCCGGTCGCGTTCTTCTCCCACCGGCACGCGGCGTACCTGGCAGGTCTCGGCTCGTTCGGGGTCAACAACGTGCTCCTGACCAGAGCCTGCGGGCCGCGGGTCCGGTTCGCGTCGATCCTGACGGCGGCCGAGCTCCCGCCCGACCCGGTGCTCGAAGAGGATCTCTGCACCCGGTGCATGCGCTGCGTCGAGGAGTGCCCGGCGGGCGCGCTCGAGTCCGGCGACTATCCGGTTTCGCTCACGGACAAGCGGGCCTGCGCCGAGAGGTCGGCGGACCTTTTCCGCCGGCACATCTCGCCGTGCGGCCGGTGCATCGCGGTCTGCCCGGTCGGCGAGGACCGGCGCCTCTTCGCGGAGGGGGACCGCGACACGATCCGCGCCGCTCGCGAGCATGTCCGGTCGTACGGCGGAGAGTGAGGTTTTCGTCGACCCGGGGTTCAGACCTCGAGCCGGGCCGAGACCCAGTCCCAGCCCTTCAGCAGATCGAAGGCGTAGAAGAATGTCCCGCCGGCCTCCTCGAGCACGACCCCGAGGGGCTCGACCGAGCCGAAGCCCCCCACCCCGGGATCGGCGCCCGCGACGGTGTACCGGATACGGATCACCGGCGTCATCACGCGCCCTGCGGCCTCGACTGGGTTTCCGAGCCGGACCGCGTCTTTCGCGATCACGATCGGGCCCTCCGGACGAGCGCCCGCACCTCGGGCCGCAGAAAGAGCCTGAGGGCCGGGACCATCACGCGGATCGGCGATCGGACACTGGCCTCGCCGTTCGCGTCCCAGTCGAAGACCGGGCCGTCGAAGACGGGGGTCGCGTTCAGGCTC
This sequence comes from Methanospirillum sp., assembly GCA_039679395.1. Classification (GTDB taxonomy): domain Archaea; phylum Halobacteriota; class Methanomicrobia; order Methanomicrobiales; family Methanospirillaceae; genus UBA288. The sequence goes on from JBDKUZ010000054.1 coordinate 15,090, forward strand.
AGCCAGGGCTGGGCGCTCAGGATCCCCCGTACGGCCATCAGCGCACCGAAGGTCTCGCCGGTCGTCGGGGCATCGCCGGTGCCGAAGACGAGGCCGAGCCGGAGGCGGAGACGGGTCTCGTGCACGACCGCGATGAGAAGCCGCTGGACGTCGGGCCGGATCCGGAGCACGAACCCGACCAGCTCGAGGAAATGCCCGATCGTCTCGTTCACCGACCGGGCGGGAGCCTCCGCGGGGGGAGCTTCCCCCGGTACTTCAGGAGCCTGCGCTTCCCGCTTCGGGAGCGGGAGCCGCCGTACCGGTCGGCCGAGGAGGAGGAGATCGAGCCGCTGGTCAATCCCCGGCTCAAGGCGGAAGCGGAGGCCGATGATCCCCCAGGCGAGCTCGGCCACGGTCAGGCATGCCGTTGCGCGGAACAACGCGACGATCGGGACGAAGGTCAGGTAGAGCAGAACGAGAACGACCAGGACCACGACGATAATCGCGAGCGTCAGCAGGAGCGGCATGTGCGGGAAAGGAAGGGGTTGGGATCGGAGATCAGACCGTGCTCGAGGGCGCCGACGACGAGGGCTCGCAGCACTCCTCCTCCGCGGACGCGGTGTCGGAGGTGCCCTGCTTGCACTTGAGCGCGTCGATCACCTGGGGCACGAGCGAGGACGAGAGCGTCCCGACCACCTCGGCCATCTCGGACCGCTTCTTCAGGAGATGGACCTGCACGCCCGTGGGTCCGTTGACCGTCCCGTCCAGGACCACGACCGCGATCGGAGTGACTCCGGCTGCTGCGCCGACTCCCGAGCCCTCGCCGCCGGCGCCGGCCTGGCCCTCGCCCGCGTTGCCCTTCCCCGAGCCTCCGCCGAAGCCGAAGCCGTACCCCGAGATCGGGATCATCACGCGGTCGCCCATCGCCACCGGCTCGCCGACTACGTTCTTCGTCGAGATCAGCCGCTCGAGCTCCGAGACGGCGATGCGTATCATCTCTTCTCCAGCCATGAATGGACCTCGACCAGTAGAGGCAGTAAACATATAAAAAGATTCTGAGCTGCTTCTACGGAAATTGAGATTTGTGCAGGTCTCCCCTTCCGGGCCGTCGGCGAGGCATGGGAACGCATAAGTGGTCCAGGCGCCCACGACCAGCCATGACCGAGGCCGACTGCCCCGGGGACGGGATCGACTGGCTCGAGGCCTGGCGCTGCGGGCAGCGGCGGCACCGGTCGTCGCGAAGCTACGACGACGGCCGGCACCTCTGGAGCCGGGAGAAGAACGCCCGCCGGTACGACGCGTCGTCGCGCGACGAGTACGCGCCGCGCGTTACCGAGACGATCGCAGGCCTGCCGCTGACGCCGGGGACGCGGGTCCTCGACATCGGGGCGGGACCCGGAACGCTCGCGCTCCCGATCGCGCCGCGCGTCTGCGAGGTCGTCGCGGTCGAGCCTGCGGAGGGGATGGTCTCCGTTCTCGAGGAGCACCTCGCCCGCGACCGGATCGGGAACGTTCGCGCCGTTCGGAAACGATGGGAGGATGTCGACCCGGCCCGCGACTTGGAAGGGCAGTTCGACCTCGTGATCGCCTCGTTCTCGATCACCATGGACGAGATCGGGGAGGCGCTCCTGAAGATGGACGCGGTCACGAGCCCGGGCGGGATGGTCGCACTCTACTGGTTCCTCGACCCCTCGTTCTACGAGGTCCACTCTGCCGTGCTCTGGCCGTCGCTCCACGGGGCGCCGTACCGTGGCGGACCGAAGGCCGACATGCTCTTCCAGGTCCTGGTCCAGCTCGGCTTTCTGCCGCATGTCGACGTGCTCGCCTTCGACCGGACCTATCGCTTTGCAGACCTGGACGAGGCCCTCGAGCACTTCGCCTCGCGGTTCAGCGCGGAGAGCGATGAGCAGCGAGCCCGGCTCCGTGCCTATCTCGGGACGCTCACAGGATCGGACGGCGACGGTGAGATCGTCATCCGCCACCCCTCGCGCTACGCAAAGGTCTGGTGGCGGAAGGCGTAAGTCCGTTCAGTCGGCCGTCTGCTCGGCCTCGAGGGTCGGGGCCGCCCTCTCGCCGAGGCCGGCGACGAAGCGCTCGATCCGGCGCACGGCCTCCGAGAGGTCCTCGCGCGAGACCGCGTACGCGCAGCGGAGGTGGCCCGCGCCTCCCTCACCGAAGACCGAGCCCGGTACGACCGCCACGCGCTCCTCGGCGAGGAGCCGCTCGGCGAACTCGACATCGGAGAGGCCCGTTCCTTCGATCGAGGGAAACGCGTAGAACGCTCCTTCCGGGACGTGGCAGGCGAGACCTGCCCTGTTCAGGCCCGCGACGATCAGGTTCCGGCGGAGACGATACTCCTCAATCATCGCGTCCTTCTCGGTCTTTGCGGACCGGAGGGCCGCGAGCGCCGCCACCTGTCCCATATGAGGGGCGCAGAGCATCACGTACTGGTGGATCTTGAGGGCCGCGTCCGAGAGCTCGGGCGGGGCACAGAGGTATCCGACCCGCCATCCGGTCATGGCGTAGGCCTTCGAGAATCCGTTCAGGGTGATCGTCCGCTCGCGAAGGTCGCCGATCGTCGCCGCCGGAACGTGGGGGGCCTCGTAGCTGAGCTCTCCGTAGACCTCGTCCGAGAGGAGCACGAGGTCGTGGTCCTCGATCACGTCCGCGATCCCCTTCAGGTCGGACGCAGTCATCACGGCCCCCGTCGGGTTGTTCGGGAAGTTGATGACGAGCGCCTTCGATCTCGGCGTCACCCGCTCCATCAGCCGGTCGGGGTCGAGCCGGAACCGGTCGCGGGCGACGCACGGAACGGCGACGGGCACGCCGCCCGCGAGGGTCACGCACGGGGCGTAGCTGACGTAGCTCGGTTGGGCCACGAGCACCTCGTCGCCCGGGTCCGTGACCGCCCGGATCGCGATGTCGAGCCCTTCGGAGACGCCGGACGTGACGATCACCTCGGTCTCGGGGTCGTAGCAGAGCCCGAAGTCGCGGGTGAGCTCATCCGCGATCCGCCTGCGCAGTGCGGGCATTCCCCGGTTCGAGGTGTACGAGGTCTGTCCCTGCTCGAGGGCGTACATGCAGGCGTCGATCGCCTTCCAGGGCGTCGAGAAGTCGGGCTCGCCGACGCCGAGGCTGATCACGCCGTCCATGGTCTGGACGAGATCGAAGAAGCGCCGAATTCCGGACGGAGGGATCGCCCGGGCCGCACGCGAGACGTGGTCGCGCATGCTCCTCTCCTAGAACGAGAACGGCTGCCGCCCGTCGCCCGTGTCGCGCGAGAGGAGGAGCGTGCCGTTCTCCTTGTAGGATTTCATGATGATGTGCGTCGCCGTCTCCCGAATCCGCTCCATGGGGGCGATGTGCTCCGAGACGAACCGGGCGATCTCCTGCATGTCCTTGCCGGTCACGAGCACGTGCAGATCGTAGGTTCCCGTGATCAGCCGGACAGACCGGACTTCGTCGAAGCGGGCGATCCGCTCGGCGATCCGGTCGTATCCGTGGTCGCGCTCGGGCGAGACCTTCAGCTCGAGGATGGCCGCGACCCCCTCGTGGTCGGTCTGCGCCCGGTCCACAATCGCGGTGAACCGCCGGATCACGCCTGCGGCCTGGAGGGCCCGAATCCGCTCCTCGACCTCGGTGGCCGGGAGGTTGAGCATCGCGGCCAGCTCGACCGTCGGAATCCGGCTGTTCTCTTCAAGCAATCTCAGAAGCGTCGTATCGTTCTCGTCCATGGTCACCACCGCAATGTCCTCTTGACCCAGTTCTTATCCATCTGACTCAATCCCTGCTCGGTCAACCGCGGGTCCTTCGTGATGACCTCCTGGATCTTGCCGGAATTCGCATCGAACCACATCTCCTTGGTTCGCCCGTACCGCCCGCGCGAGACCACGCGGGTGTTGATCACGCCGAGCATGTTCAGCTCCGAGATCAGGTCCGTGATCCGCCGGTTGGTCAGCACATCGAGGTCGAGCGCGGTCGCGACCTCCTGGTAGACCCGGCAGACCTCGCCCGAGGTGAAGATCATCTGCCCGAGCTGTTCGAGCAGGAGCATCGAGTAGAGCACGACCTTGGACTGCGTCGGCAGGGTCGAGATGCACTCGATCATCGAGTCGGTCTCGATCTTGGCCTGGGCCATCTTGACATGGCGCTCGGCGACCGCGTCCGCCGACTCGCGCTCGGCGACCTCGCCCGAGATCCGGAGCAGGTCGAGCGCCCGCCTCGCGTCGCCGTGCTCCTGCGCGGCGAGTGCCGCGCAGAGCGGGATCACGCCGTCGTCGAGCGCGCCCTCGACAAAGGCCCCGTCCGCGCGCTGCTGCAGGATGTCGCAGAGCTGCGGCGCATTGTACGGCGGGAAGACGAGCTCCTCCTCCGAGAGCGACGAGAGAACCCTGGGATCGAGGAAATCCTTGAACGAGAGGTCGTTCGAGATCCCGATGATGCAGACCTTCGAGGCCTTGAGGTCCCCGTTGATCCGTGTCAGGTTGTAGAGGGTGTCGTCCCCGCTCTTCTTAACGAGCTTGTCGATCTCGTCGAGCACGATCACGAGCACCCCGCCGCGGGCCTCGAGCTGGTTCTTGAGCTCGAGGTAGACCTGGTCCGTCGGCCACCCGGTCATCGGGATGTGCGTCCTGAGTTTGTCGGACGAGAGTTCCTCGGGGTGCTCGACCTCCTTTGCGATCTGCGCCAGAACCCGGTACTGGGTGTCGATCACCTCGCAGTTGATATGGACCACCGTGCAGAGCGAGGTCTGGCTCGAGGCCTTCTCGAGCTCGCCGCCGACGTACCGGACACAGGCCGTCTTGCCGGTGCCGGTCTTGCCGTAGATCAGGATGTTCGACGGGGTCTCGTTCCGGAGAGACGGAGCCAGGATCGAGGCGATCTCGTCGATCTGGGGCATCCGGTGGGGGAGAATCTGGGGACGATAGGAATGGCGGAGCACCTCCCTGTTCCTGAAGATCCGGGCGCGCTCGGTGAGGTATCTCTTAAAGAGGCCGAGCGCGGGGTTCTCTGTCGAGGGGGTGTCCGGAGTCATGTGCACTGGAAGCTGTACGTTGGCGTTCGGAGTCTAATAAGGTGATCGGCCCGGTTGACATGGGCACATGAACCCCTTTGTTTCCAGTGGAGCTTCTGGAGCGCTGCTGTCATGGCGGGATCTTTCCGTACGGGGACAGCCCGAGCGATGACCCCCCTGTTTCCATTGGAGATCGTTCTCGATGGATGGATACGGCTTTCGAAATGGTAGACAGTGGGATCCGACGGACGGTTATCGAGCGCACGTCCATTCCCGGGTTTCGCACAGAGAACGTCGGATCTATGATACGATCACCAGGGCCCCCACCCCTTGGCTTCCTGTGGAACCGATGGAACCGGTATGGCGATCTCCGTTCTTCTAATTTGAGAACCGGCATTTTGTAGTTATCTTTTTCAAACTACAAAAAGCTGATCAGTACAGGCGAAGAACCGAGAGCGATCTCCGAGGCACCAGAATGTACTGGTACGGATATGATCGCCAGCGGCAACAGGTGGGATTGACGACTGGATCGGGAGAAAATCACAGCTTTCGGCAGCCACGTGCAGTGAGTCTTCCGGGTTCCACTGGAAACAAAGGGGTACCCCCCATTGATGCAAAAGACTGCAAAAGGACGCACGGACCTCTCTGTTTCAGGTTTTGGCGAAGTTTTCTTCCGCCTGCTGGAACATTCATCTCTGATCCGCGCAAAGGAAGCTCCCATGGATCCGACTCATCGCGGCCCCGTCGAAGTCCTTGCGGCCGTGATCACGGTCTCCTCGACCCGCACCGAAGCGACTGATACCAGTGGACAGCTGATTCGTGACCGATTCGGTAGGACCGGGCACCAGGTCGTGTACAGCGCGATCGTTCCGGATACAGTCTTGGCCATCCGCGCCGCCGTCGTCAGGTCACTGGAACGGGCGAACTGCGTCGTCGTCTCGGGAGGGACCGGTCTGACCTACGACGACTGCACAATCGAGGCCGTTGCTCCGCTGTACGATCGGACGATCGATGGTTTCGGCGAGCTCTTCAGGGCAAAGAGCCTTGCCGAGATCGGGACCGCGGCCATGCTCTCTCGCGCCTCGGCCGGGCTCGTGAGTCGCTCCGTAGTTTTCTGCATCCCCGGTTCGACCGGGGCGGCCCGGCTCGCCCTCGATGACCTGATCCTGCCCGAGATCGGCCATATCCTGACCCACGTCAACCGGTGACCGGGCCGATTAGCGGTTCGCATCGAGGAGTGCGACCCGCTCGAGGACAAGCTCCGCGACCCGATCCTCGCCGACCACATCGAGCTCGGCCGGCGTGATCTCGAAGAGGTCGCCGAGCCGCCGGCGATGCTCCGGCGTGAGCTCCCCCGGCTCCGGCTCGAACCTGACGAGCCCCAGGAGGAGCGTCCAGGCACGGTCGTCCGGCGGCGTCACCGCGACCCAGCAACGGTTCAGGCCCTCGTGGAGGCCGAAGGTCCGACCGATCCGGGTCTGCCGTGTCCCGGCCGCATACAGCAGCGCCTCCATCTCGAAGGTCCGCGCGATGGGGTCCCCGCACTCGAACGAGCGCCCTGCGTGCGCGAGCGCGGAGGCGGCATGCATCCGCCCGGCCATCCGATCCGCATCGAAGAAGACGATCCGCGTTCCGGTCTCCCCTGCGACCCACCGCACTGCGGCGAGAAACGCGTCGGGGTCGTCAACCGTCACCGTCGTATACCGTATCTCGGACTCCATCCCGATCACCCGAATTGCTGGAGCGAGGACTGCCGCGCTCCGGCGGTTTCATCGGACCCGGGTCCCCCGACTCCGTCGAGCTGGGCAAAGACCTGGTCCGCGATACCGCGCCCGAGGACCCGGGCGACCTCGTCCCGGCCCGCGGCGCGAAGGGCCTCCGGGCTCGTGATCCCGTTCGTGTATAGCCGGCGCGCCCGCACACGCCCGATTCCGCGGAGACGGATCAGGGGGAGGAGCTCGCGCCGGACCCCATGCGCGACGCAGAGTTCGAGCTCGGCCGTGCTCCGCTCGAACTCGCCCCGGAACATCCCGGCGAGCCGCGCGGCCGCGTGGACGAGCCAGGCCACGTTCGTGACCGCGGAGTGGATATCTCCCGGCGCAACCTCGTACCGTTCGCAGATGATCTCCTCCGAGACCTCGCTCACGTAGTCCGCGAGCAATAGTGCCGTCTTGAGCGCGCGGTAGAAGGTCTCCTGCGACTCCCAGGGGAACTCCATCCAGAGGTCGTCCTCGCGCTCGTACGCGAAGCGAGAGAGTGCGTCCATATCGCGGGCTTTCACGAAGAGCGCGGGCATGTCGGGCGTGGCGCAGAGGATCTGGAGCAGGCCCACGTCGGTGAACCCATCGGCCTCGAGGAGCGCGTGCGTGATCTGTTCGGCCGTCACCGGATCGATGTAGAGGCGCGAGACCAGGGTCCCGTACTCGGTCGGGTCGTACCGCCCCGAGAGGTCCGAGACCATCTCGGCGTCGAGGAGGAAGACGAGCGCGTTCTCGATCGCCGGTCCGAGCGCGTCCGTGTCGCGGTGGGTGTGGCCGTAGAATGTCGTGGCCATGAAAGCAGCGAGCTCCTCCTCGGTCCGGGCGAAACGGGTCGCGATCAGGGAGAGGACGTGGGTGCTGAGGACGCCCGGGTCGCCGCAATGGGACGCGATCGGCTCGGGCGAGGCGTCGATGTAACGCTCGAAGAGCTCGTCGATCGTCTCCTCGGACTTCGCGATCAGCACGGCCTCGCCGTACGGATCGAGGTGGGGCCTGCCTGCGCGCCCGGCCATCTGTTGGTACTCCTGGACCGGGATCGGGACCATCCCCTGTCCGCCGGCGAAACGGAAGCAGTCGCGGACAACTACGCGTCGCGCTGGGAGGTTCAGGCCGGCCGCGAGGGTCGGGGTCGAGGCGATGCACTTGATCGCCCCGGCCCGGAACCCCTCCTCCACGATGCCGCGGTACTCGCGGCGGAGGCCCGCGTGGTGGAACGCGGCCCCGCGGGCCACGCAGGCCGCGAGCGTCCGGTCGAGCTCGGTCGTGGCGAGGTCCGTGATCCGGCGCGCGTACTCCCCGAGCGCCGAATCCTTGGACTTGATCGCGGTGGCCGCCCGCTTGGCGAAACCCTCGGCGTTCCGCCGCGAGTTGACGAAGACCAGGCACTGGCCACCCTCGGCGATCGTGTCGAGGCAGAGGTTCAGATCGTCGGACTTCGAGGCCTTCGCGTCGAGCTCGCGGCAGCCGTCGTGGAACCGGATCTGCCCGCGGTAGTACACGCCCTGCCGGAGCCGGACGGGCCGCCAGTCCGAGGCGACGAGGCCTGCGTCGAGCCATTCGGCGAGTGTCCCCGGGTTCCCGATCGTGGCCGAGAGTCCGATCAGCTGGAGCGAGGGATTGAGGCGGCGGAGTTTCGCGATCACGAGCTCGAGGGTCGCGCCGCGATCGGGCGAGCCCACCAGGTGGACCTCGTCCACGACGAGCAGGGTCACCTCGGCCAGCCAGGGGGTGCGGTTCCGGAGGAGCGAGTCGACCTTCTCCGAGGTCGCGACCACGATCTCGTTTCTACCCAGGTAGTCGTCGCGCCGGTCATAGTCGCCGGTCGCGATCCCGACGCGGGCGCCCTGAGCGAACTCGGCGTACTTCTCGGCCGCGAGGGCACGGAGGGGGACGATGTAGAGGCACTTGCCCCCTCCCGCGATCGCGCGATGCATGGCCAGCTCGGCGACGAGCGTCTTGCCCGAGGCCGTCGGGATCGCGACGAGCAGGTTCCTGCCGTCGAGGAGGCCCTGCTCGACACAGGCCGCCTGCGGCGGGTAGAGCTCGGTGATCCCGTGCGCGGCGTGCCGCTCGATCAGCGCGGCCGGGACCGGGAGGTCGGCGAGTTTCACGCCGACCCCTTTATCGCGAGTGGAACGGCGAACGGGCGCCGCCGGTTCGGCCGATTGAAGTCAAAAAACAAGGTATTGGTCTCCAGTGGAACCGCTTCCCTGAGATCGTCTCGCGGGCGGATCAATAATAGTAACTGAGCATGTCGGCCTTGGCCTCTTTTCGTTTCCGGTCGAGGAACGTGAAGACCGACTCGTGCGGAACGCCCCGGAGCAGCATCTCGATTGCGGTCCGGGCGTCCTTCACCTGCTCGGGCAGCCCGATGATGGCCACGGTCTTGCCCTGGACCGAAAGGTGGGTGCCGGTCATATGCTCTATCTGTTCGCGGGCCTTTCCCTCCCGGCCGATCACACGCCCGCGGATACGGTCGAGCTGGCGCGGGCTCTCGGCGAGTCCGGAGAGATCGATCTGCTCGAAGACGAGGTCCTCATCCTCCAGGAGCGCGAACGCGTTCTCGGGGGAGAAGCCCCGCCCGATCGCCTGCACCACCGAGCCGGCCAGGAGCACCTGCACCGGGTCCTCGCCCTCGACGGCGACGAGCCCCTCCTCCGAGTCGATCGAGATGACGCTTGCCGTCCGCTCCTCGATCGCCCGCTTGGTCGCTCCGCCTTTTCCGATCAGGACGCCGATACGGTTCCCGCCAATCTTGAACTCCTGCTGCATGCTCCTCCTACTGCTCCCGCTCGCCCGCGAGGACCGCCTCGAGGGGAATTCCGGTCGTCTCGGCAAAGACCTCGAACTCGGACCGGACCGGGCACCGCTCCGCGAAGTAGCGGTTGACGTTCCGGATGTCGCGCATCAGGAATCGGAACGCCTGCGGGTGGTCCGGGGTCACGGACTGGCCCATGTCGATGACGTATACCTGATCGCCGACGAGTATATTAAATTCGCTGAGATCGGCGTGGACGAGCTTCGCCTCCCGGTAAAGGCGCCGGATGAACTCGATCACCCAGGCGTAGATCGCGGCAGGGTCCTCGGGCGCGGCATCCTTGAGGCGCGGGTACGGTCGTTCATTCCGTCCCAAAAACTCGAGCAGGAGGATATTGCGGTCGAACGCGAGCGGTTCGGGGACGGCGAGGCCAGCATCGTGGGCGCGCTTCAGGTTCGCGAACTCCTTTCGCGTCCATGTGAAGATCACCTCCTTGCGGGTCTTCCTCACCGAGGCGAAGCGCCGGTCTCCGATCAGGTACGCGCTCATGGTGTTGAAGTTCGCGGTCTGGATCCGGTAGATCTTGATCGCGACGTCCCGCCCTTTGGCCTCGGCCAGGTACACGTTCGCCTCCTTGCCGGTCGAGATCGCGCCCCCGATGGCGTCGAGCTTCTTCTTGTGGACGAGCTTGTAGAGGGCGAGGAGCGTAACCTCGTCGAAGACGTCGTCGCGGACCTTGAACTCGTTGGCGTCCTTGACCTTGATGCCATGCGCCTCGAGCTCGCGGTCGAACTGGTCCTCGTCCCCTCGCGCCATACCCGTCACCCGAGATACTCGCGGACCGGGCGAAGGAGTTCGACCATCGCTTCGCCCGCCGCCTTCTTGAGGTCGGCTGGATGCACCTCGCCGTTTCCATAGGCGGTCGCGAGGGCGTCGTACGATTCGAAGGTCCGGTCGCCGCCGAACTTCTCCGGCCGCCGGATCTCGAGCGTGCTCTGCCGCGGAAAGACGTGGTACTGCAGCACCTGGAGCACGGGGTTCTCGGCCACCTCGGGCGGGCAGAAGGCCTTCTGCATCTTCTTCCGGATCGCCTCCTCGGTGTCGGCGACCGAGATGTAGTTGCCGGCCGACGAGGACATCTTCTTGCCGTCGAGCCCGTTCAGGATCGGGGTGTGGAGGCAGACGGGAGCCCGGTATCCGAGCTCGGGCAGGTGCTCGCGCGCGAGCATGTGGATCTTGCGCTGGTCGATCCCGCCGACGGCCGCGTCGACCCCGAGGGCCATGATGTCGACCATCTGCATGAGCGGATAGACCATCTGCGAGACGGTCGGGGCCTCCATGGCCCGGCCGACCTCGTCCATCGAGCGCCGGGCCCGGGCGAGCGTGACCGACTGCGAGGCCTGGAGTACGGGGACCACGTAGTCGCGGTCGAGCTGGAGCTCGGTCCCGAGGACGTACTCGACGCCGACGAGCCCGAGCCCCTCGAAGCAACGCCGATTGTACTCGGCGAGCTCGCGGACCTCGGCCATCGTGCCCTTCCGGTTCAGGAACGCATGGAGGTCGGCGAGGAGTACGACGACCTCGAAGCCGGCAGCTTTGAGGTCGAGGAGCTTGTTCACGGTCACCATGTGCCCGAGGTGGACCTCGCCCGAGGGCTCGTACCCGGCGTAGACCCTCTTTCTCGGCGCATCGAGGAGTGCGCGGAGCTCCTCGTCGGTCACGACTTCGACCGTGTTCCGCGTCGCAAGGGTGTACGCATCCATGCCAGTACCTGGGGCGAGAGAGGCATTAGGGTTATTCGTGGCCCACGGGCTCATGAGGCGTGTCACCGCGTGCCGCCCGCTCCGCCTCGACCTTCAGAAAGCCGAGCCCCCGGGCGGTCGCGCGTTCGAGGGTGCCCTGGAGACGCCGGCGGAGGAGACGGGCAACGGGGCCGCTCCAGGACTCCTCCGTCGTCAGAAATGTCCCCCCCGCCTGCTCCCCGAGGCTCCAGGCGTGGACCGCCGCGATCCCGAGCGTCCGTCCTGTCCACTCGAGCCGGCGGGGTTCCTCGATATGGACGAGGGTCGAGGTGATCGTCCCCGGACCGGCCTTCCAGGAGAATGTCGACCCCTCGGCGAATGGTCCTTCGAGCCTGGCGTCGGTCACATCGGGGTTCCATGCCGGCCAGCGTTCGATCGCCGTCAGAATCACCCAAACCGTCCCGGGGCTGGCCGAGATCTCGACCGATCCCGAAGCCCTCACCGGCGCTGAAGCGTCCACCGTCATGGTCCTCAACACGGATAAAGCGACCGAGCTATGTAAGGATTCTTGCGCCCCGGCCGATACGCGCCCCCTTGGAGTCGACGGCACGAGGCGGCGGAAAGATGAGGTGCTCCTCCAGGAGATCCCCTGGTGTCGATCGGTTGTGCCGTGAACCCGGGAAAACGACCCGAAGCGGGACCGGGTTACCGCCCTCCTGGCGCTGTGGAGTGCCCGGCCACAAAGAGGCACCGAGCTGCGCGGGCGAGAGTGGGGGGTGGATCCCCTCTTCTCGACGGGAGGGGGTGACACGCCGCACATGCGGCGCCTGCGGTGACGGTCTCGGGCGGGGATCGCCCGGCCCGGCGCACACTTCCAGCGGGGCCTTACTTGACCGCGACGAAGCCGAGCGCCTCGTTCGTCATCCGGATCGACTCCTCGGCCGGGACGTCCGAGCACATGGCCCGGATCGCGTCCACGTTCTCGACCACGACGTCGGCTTCCTGGTGGATCGCCTGGAAGAGCCAGAGCTCGTTCTCCACGACCGAGACCGACTCCTCGAAGATCCCGTTCTCCCACATGTCCGAGCGGGGGCGGTTCAGGTCCGACATGTGCTCTCGAAGCTGGGCCGTCGACGTAATCCCGGCCGGCTTCCGGATCAGGCCCAGGCGCGGATTGGCCTCGATCAGCTCGAGCACGCGCTCGCGGGTCGCGGGCTTCTTCAAAGTCATCTGGAGCACGTGCATATGCATGAACGTGGTCGGCACGATCATCGCGGCCGTCGTGATCTTGATGTGGTGGAGCACGGACTGGACGTCCGGGCCGTGGTGGCTCGGGAGCGTCACCGGGTCGAGGACGATCGCGTCGACCGGGCCGCGCTTGATGTCGCCGGGGTCCGAGGCGCGCCGGACCATCACGGCCCTGACCATCTCGACACCGAAGTCCTTGTCCATCTCGTGGATGATCCGGACCAGGCCGGTCGTGTTGCACGAGACCACCCGTGTAAACTGCCTGCCCCTGGCCTCGGCGTAGTTGACCGAGGAGTTGAACGAGAACCCGGTCGTGGTGTGCTTCTCGCCGCCCTCGTAGATCGCACGGACCTTGTGCTCCTCGTACATGGGCTTGTTCTTGAGACCGACCCCGCCGGGCGTCGCGTCGACTACGACATCGGCCTTCTTGATCATCTCGACGACCGTGCCGGCGACCGGGACGCCCGCGTTCTCGAAGTCGGGCCGCTTGGTCATGTCCGCGATGTACAGCGGGTACCCGCGGTCCTTCGCGATGTAGGCCTCCGCGTTCATCGAGGTCTTCGAGACGCCGATGATCTCCATGTCGGGCTGTGCCGCGACCGCATCGGCGACTCGCTTGCCGATGGTACCGTATCCGTTGATGGCGACTTTGATGGTCATGCTTCCCCCGTAAGGACCTCACGCCTGCGCACTCGTGCGGACGCCGCCGGCGCCGGCGCACGCTCCTGAGGTCACTATCAACTTCAGGGCACGGGATTATTTAAAGATGGCCCATTCGCTCGCATCACCGCACCCGCGGCCAGAACCGCCCGGTCCGCGCCGCGTACGCCTTCCAGGCCGAACCGTGCCGGGCCTCGAGCCCGGTCTCCTCGTGCCGGGCCTGTGCGATCTGACCCGGAACCACGAACACGGACAGCAGGGCGAGGAGGTTGAGGGTCAGAGCAAAGAGCCCGATGAAAGCGAAGAAGTAGCCCATGTACATCGGGTGGCGTACTGCGGCGTACGGCCCCCTCGTGGTGAGCCCATGGGGATCGATCGCATCGAGGGACCAGAAGACCAGGACGAGCCCCGCCGCGAGGAGAGCCATACCTGCGAGCTGCACCGTCGTATCGCCCGGGAAACGGAGCTGGAGCGGCGACCCGGTAACGAGATCGAGAACCCCCAGCACGTAGAGCACGGGGTATGCAACCGTCACCAGCGTGAACGCACCGAGCCCGATGTACCCGAGCAGGATCTGGTATTCGGGAACTCCCTCCACACCACGGTCGTGGGTAAGTTTTCTCGAGCTCCACGCGCTCCGGACAAAGAAGAAGAGGACTGCGAGGAGGGCGAGGGATCCCGCAATGACGGATTCGGGCAGCATCATCGATCCATGGGCCGGTCCGCGTGATAATGCCGGCGCTTAGAGATACAGAGCCTGCACCGCGACGACCCCGGTCGAGTCCTTCGCGGCCGCGTACTCGTCGAGGGGTTCGCGGTTGAGAACCAGGAAGTGCGGGCCCCAGCGGAATGCGTCGAGCACGACTGCCGCCTGCTCGGGCTCCCCGAGGATGTAGAGTGCCGCCCCCAGCGCCTCGGCAGACGAGAGCCGGAACGGCCGGCCGTAATTCGTCGGGTTCGCCGCGACGAGGTACGGAAGCGCGCGGTGGCAACGCCACGCACCGAAGACCCCGGCGTCGAGCACCTCCCACGAGCAGTCCAGGGCCGTGATCGACCGGATCGGACCGCCGTTCCGGGGGGCGTCCGCGGGCGAGAGCGCCTGCTCCGCGGTCGGGTCCAGGATGAGAGTCGAACGCGGCACGTTCCCGGGTCGGTCCACGATCCGGACCAGCCCCCACTTCGCAAGCCGGACCACAGTGCACTTTTTGGGCGCACAGGTGTTGTCCCGGTAGGCGATGAGGGGGATCATCTGATAGCGGGTTGGCACCCATCCTCCATCAATGTACGTGCTCGCCGTCCCCTGCCTGCTCGACCCGTCGCTCAGGGCCGAGGGGATCACCTCGGACGCGGACCGCGCGATCTACGCACGGGCGCTCGACCGATGCCGCGAGTTCGGGATCGAGGTCGTCCCGCTGCCGTGCCCCGAGACGCTCTACCTCGGCTCTCCGCGCCGGCCGGGACCGTTCGCGGGGAGGCTCGACACCCCGGCCTTCGTCGCACTCCTCGACGAGCTCGAGGCCGGCGTCCGTGGGCTGCTGTCCGAGCGCGGGCCGCCGCTCTGCCTGATCGGTGTCGATTCGTCACCCTGCTGCGGGGTGACGCGGCACTTCTTCGACGAGGCCCGGCGCCCGGGACGGGGGTGCTGGCTCGCCCGGTTTCCCGAGATTCCGATCGTCGACGCGACCGCGTTCTCGCGGTACCGCATCTACCTCGCGGCCCCGCTCTTCTCGGCGGCGGAACGTTCGTTCAACGAGACGCTCGCCTCCTTCCTCGGCGCGCGATCTCTCAGGGTCTTCGTTCCTCAGGAGCAGGGCGACGACTGCGCGGCTCGCGGCCCGGTCGCGATCCGCGCCCTCTTCGATCGGCTCGTCACGGCGCTGGACGAGGCCGATCTCGTGGTCGCCGTGATCGACGGGGCGGATCCGGACTCGGGCGTCGCCTGGGAGATGGGGTACGCGTACGCGCACGGTATCCCCGTGGTGGCCCTGCGCACAGACTTCCGACGGGTTGGCGACCAAGAGTGTGCGAATCTGATGCTCGAGTGCTCGTCTACGGTGGTCGGTTCATTCGAGGATCTGGCCGCGCTGCTCGAGGCATTGCCGCTGAAAGAAGAAGGGTAGGGTTACCAGGTCTCGGGGAATGCCGTGTTCACGTAGATGTCCTCGAGTCGGGTCTTGTGTCCGCGCTCCATCGCGGCGAGCTCGGTGAAGAGCTTCTTGACCTCCGCGTCTCCGGATGCGTTCGCGAGTTGCGTGTACATCTGCATCGCCGCGAGTTCCTTCTTGATCGCGACCACGAGCCCGTCGACGGGCTTCATGTCGGGGGTCAGGGCCGGCGTAGGGATCGAGTCGCCGACCTTGTAGTCCTGCGTGTTGGAGAACCCGAGCGACGTGATATCGCGGCTCAGCAGCTTCTGCAGGTACTCGCGGTGCCCCTTCTCCTCGCCCGCAAGCTCGCCGAAGAGCTTCTTCAGGTTCGCGTCGTTGACCTTCTCGGAGACGGTCTGGTAGAACGTGTACGCCTCGACCTCGTTGTTGATCGCTTCCGAGATGATGTTCCGGTATTCCTCTGGAGTCATGACTAACACCAACCTCCGTTGTAACCAGAGTGTTCCTCGTGACTCTATTTAAGGAAATTGTTTTCATAATCTGGAAAATCTTCACCGGGTGAGACGCGGGCTCGATCGACGTGGTCTCATTATATATTCAGGAATTCAACTTCCTTCTTCAATGATTTCAGTTCGACTGTTGAAGGGTGGAAACAGCGGATGCGGGCCGGTATCCGGTGCTCGACATCGGTCGGGCAGAGAACCCCGGATGGGGGCGCGGTAGATGGCGCTGGATACGGGGACCACCGCCTGGATGCTCGTCGCGACCGCGCTGGTGATCCTGATGACCCCGGGGGTCGGCCTCTTCTACGGCGGCATGGTCCGGAAAAAGAACTTCATCTCCATGTTCGCGCTCTCGCTCGTGGCGCTCGCGTTCGTGAGCCTGCAGTGGGTGTTCATCGGCTACTCGCTCGCATTCGGGACCGATATCGCGGGCGTGATCGGCGACCTCTCGCGGTTCGGGCTTGCGGGCGTCGGCCTCGATCCGGGCGCGGGGACGTACCCGCCGATCCTCTTTGCTGCGTACCAGCTCGCGTTCGCGGCCGTCACGCTCGCCGTGATCACCTCTGCCGTCGCAGAGCGGATCCGTCTCCCGGCATTCATCGTGGTCGCGCTTCTCTGGACTACGCTCGTGTACGACCCCATCGCTCACTGGGTCTGGGGCGGCGGCTGGGCGCAGCAGCTCGGTCTGATCGACTTCGCGGGGGGCACCGTGGTCGAGATCTGTTCGGGCTTCTCGGCTCTGGCCCTCGCGCTCGTCATTGGCAAACGCGTCGGCTTCGGCGAGTACTCGATGGAGCCGCACAATATCCCGATGGCGCTCCTCGGCGGCGCCCTCCTCTGGTTCGGCTGGTTCGGGTTCAACGCGGGCTCGGGTCTCGCTGCCAACGGGATCGCGGCCAATGCGTTCATGACCACGAACACGGCGGCCGCTGCCGGTGCCGTCGCGTGGCTCCTCGTCTCCTGGCTGTACGGCCGCCCGGCCTCGATCGGGATGATCACGGGCGCGGTCGCCGGCCTGGTCGCGATCACCCCCGCAGCCGGTTTCGTCTCGGTCCCGGTCTCGGTCCTGATCGGCGGCGTCGCCGGCGTCCTCTGTTACGGTGCGATGGTCTGGCGCCTGCGGCGTAGCTACGACGAGAGCCTCGATGCCTTCGCCGTCCACGGGGTGGGCGGGCTCTGGGGCACGGTCGCGACAGGGATATTCGCGACGGTCGCGGTCAACCTGTTCCCGGGCTTCCTCGAGGGAAATGCACACCAGCTCCTGGTCAATACGGTCGCGGCACTCGTGATCATGGTCTACGCGTTCGTGGTGACGTATCTGATCGCGTGGGTGGTCGACCGCCTCATCGGCCTTCGGGTCACCGAGGACGAGGAGTACGTTGGGCTCGATATCTCCCAGCACGGCGAGCGCATCTCCTACTAGCAACCTTTTTACGATGCCGCCCCTGATCAGCTCCCATGTCTCCGAAGAGTGTCCTCATCATGCTCGCTATTGTCGGGCTCGTGCTCGGGGCCGGGCTCTGCGCCGGCTGCCTCGGTGACCAAGAGCAGCCCGGCGGGAGGGTGAGCGCGACGGAGCCGCCAGTACCCGATACGGGCGGAGTCTCCGGAGGCACGCTGCCCGCCATCGATCAGACGACGCTCCCGATTCCGATCCCGATCGGGAGCTGATCGTGGGACGTCGTGGCCGGCAGGCTTCCAGGGCCACGCTCTGGGGCTTTCTCGGCGCCCTCCTGCTTGCCGCAGGCTGTTTTACGCCTATCGCCGCTCGTCCCGGAGGTACAATCACCCTCCTTTCGACCGGCTCGATCCTCCCGCGGCTGATCCTGGTTGCGGCTCTCAGCTCGGTCGCACTCCTTCTTCTCCGCCGTCGACGGGCCCTGCTCATCCCCGGAGCCGCGGCCGGCCTGATGGTCCTCGTCGAGTTCCTCTCCTTTCAGGAGACCCTCGCCGTCGTCTCCGGCGCGAGTTCGTCCGCGGGCGCGATCCTCTCCTCGTTCGTCAACGAATGGGGCTGGGCGCTCCTCGTGGGCGGGATCGCGCTCCTGCTGCTTGCCGGCCTGTTTCCCGGTCGCCGTCGCCGTCCTGCCGGAGATAGTGCCGGTACCCGGCATCGGCGTCACTGAGATCTCCCGCTTCTTTTCGCAAAGTTTATTACTGTAAAATGTCATGATTAATCATTATAATACATTGGCGGCGGTCGCGCACTCGGCGCGAACGCCTCCTCTTCCACCCGGTATGAAGATATCGGTTCTGCCGCCGTCTCCGGGATCGCCCCCAAGAGAACTCGCTCGCCGACATGCGGGCGAGTGCAGCAACAGGAGAGATCTATGGAAGAAGACTTTGACGTCCGCCTTGCCGACGAGGTCAAGTACTACCAGCCCGCAGCGGAGTACCGAAAGAACGCATGGACCGATGACTATGAGCGGGCCTACGCCGAGTTTCAGGCCGACCCGGTCGGCTTCTGGGAGCGGCAGGCCCACCACCTTGATTGGTTCCGGCCGTGGGATACGGTCCGTGAGTGGAACTACCCCTACGCCCGCTGGTTCGTAGGGGCACGTCTCAACATCACGCACAACTGCCTCGACCGTCACGTCGCCGATCACCGCAGGAACAAGGTCGCGCTGATCTGGCGCGGCGACGAGGGCGAAGAGCGGATCTTCACCTACTACAAACTCTGGCGCGAGGTGAACCGGTTCGCGAACGGACTCCGCTCCCTCGGCGTGCAGAAGGGCGACCGCGTCTGCATCTACATGCCCGTCGTTCCCGAACAGGCGATCGCGATGCTCGCCTGCGCCCGGATTGGCGCCGTCCACTCGGTCGTCTTCGGCGGGTTCGGCGCTCAGGCGCTGACAACTCGGTTGAACGACGCCGAGGCCAAAGTCGTGATCACGGCCGACATCGGGTACCGGCGGGGGAAGCGTATCCCGCTGATCACGATCGTCGAGGATGCGGTCATCGAAGCTCCCTCGGTCGAACGGATCGTCATCCTCCGGCGCCAGCAGGAGTATCCGGTCGATATCCATCCCGAGCGGGAGACCGACTTCTATGCTCTGATGGAGGGGCAGCCGTTCGAGTGCGCGCCCGAGGAGATGGACGCCGAGGATCCGTTCTTCATCCTCTACACCTCGGGCTCGACCGGCAAGCCGAAAGGGATCGTTCACACCTGCGGGGGGTACATGGTCGGGGCGTACTATACGACACGCAACGTCTTCGACTTCAAGGACAACGACGTCTACTGGTGCACGGCCGATCCAGGCTGGATCACAGGCCACACCTACGTCGTGTACGGGCCGCTCATGGTCGGCGGCACGGTCGTTCTCGCCGAGGGGACCCCGGATTATCCCGACCCCGGCGCGTTCTGGAAGATCATCGAGGACCTCGGGGTCACGATCTTCTACACGGCCCCGACCGCGATCCGGATGTTCATGAAGGTGGGAGAGCAGTGGCCGGGAAAGTACGACCTCCGCTCGCTCCGCGTGCTCGGCTCGGTTGGCGAGCCCCTCAACCCCGAGGCGTTCGAGTGGTACTACCGCGTGATCGGCAAGGATCGCTGTCCGATCGTCGACACCTGGTGGCAGACCGAGACCGGCATGCAGATGATCACGACCATGGTCGGCGAACCCATGCGCCCCGGCTTTGCCGGTCGGTCGGTTCCCGGCGTCATGGCCGACGTCGTGAACAAGGCAGGAGAGACGGTGCCCGCGGGAACGGGCGGCTTCCTCGTCATTCGCGAGCCCTGGCCAGCCATGCTCAGGACGGTCTACGGCGACGATGCGCGCTACCGGCAGTACTGGGAGACCGTGCCCGGCTGTTACCTGGCCGGCGACCTCGCGATCAAGGACAAGGACGGCTACATCATGGTGATCGGCCGGGCCGACGACCTGATCATCGTCTCGGGCCACAACATCGGGACGGCCGAGGTCGAGAGCGCCCTCGTCTCGCATCACGCGGTCGCCGAAGCGGCCGTGATCGGCAAGCCGGACTCCATCAAGGGCAACCAGATCAAGGCGTTCGTGATCCTCAAGCTCGGCGAGGAGCCGTCCGAACGACTCAGGAACGACCTGGTCTACCAGGTCCGGATGACGCTCGGGCCGTTCGCGGTCCCGTCCGAGATCGAGTTCGTGGACGCGCTGCCCAAGACCCGGTCGGGCAAGATCATGCGGCGCGTGTTGAAAGCCCGCGAGCTCGGGGTCGACCCCGGCGACCTCTCGACCCTCGAGGAGTAGGAGATGGCGGATCAATCCCCCATCCTCTTCGGGATGCCCCCCGAACGAGGCCGCTGGATCTTCGTCCTGCTCGGGCTCGCGATCAACCTCGCGATCGGCTCGATCTACGCCTGGTCGGTCTTCCGGAAACCGCTTGAGAAGTTCTTCGCGGTCGGAGCGACCGAGTCCCTGCTTCCGTTCATCGTCTTCCTTGCCGTCTTCGCGTTCACCATGCCGCTCGTCGGCGGCTTGCTCGACCGGTACGGACCCCGCCTGCTCAGCATCGCGGGCGGTGTGATCGTCGGGGCCGGGTGGCTCCTGGGGTCGCAATCGACCTCGATGACCATGCTCGCCCTGAGCTACGGCCTCATCGGCGGGGCCGGAGTCGGCATCGTGTACAATTGCCCGATCGCGGTCGCGGCTCGCTGGTTTCCGGACCGGAGGGGCTTCGCGGTCGGCGCGGCCGTACTCGGGTTCGGGCTCTCCCCGCTCCTGACGGCGCCGATCGCGAACGCGCTGATCGCCTCGATCGGACCGCTTCCGACCATGGCATATGTCGGGGTCACGGCGCTCCTGGTGATCGTGCTGCTCGGGTTGCCGCTCCGGTTCCCGCCCGCCGGCTGGGCGCCCCCTGGCTGGGCCCCGACCGCTGCCGCCGCGGCATGCGTCGACCTGAACCGGTCCGAGATGATCCGGACCAGGCAGTTCTGGGGTCTCTGGCTCTGCTTCTTCATCGGAACTGTCGCAGGGCTGATGGCGATCGGGATCGCGGCACCGGTCGGGCAGGAGGTCTTCCTGCTCTCGGCAGCAACGGCTGCGGCCCTGGTCGGCGTCTTCGCGATCTTCAACGGTGTCGGTCGTCCGATCTTCGGCGCCCTTGTCGACCGGCTGGGCACCCGAACCACGGCGATCGCCAATCTCGCTCTGATCGCAGGTGCGGCCCTGCTGCTCTGGGCCGGCTCCGGAAACGGATCGGCCGCGATCTACGTGGCGGGCTTCGCGGCCCTCTGGCTCTGCCTCGGCGGCTGGCTCGCGATCGCGCCGGCCTGCACGGCGGCCTATTGCGGCACGAAGCACTACGGGCCGAACTACGGCCTCGTCTTCACGGCCTACGGCGTGGGTGCAATCGTCGGGAATCTGCTCGCGGGGAGTCTTCGCGACATCGTCGGCTCGTATTCGGCGGTCTTCCTCCCGGTTGCGGTGCTGGCCCTCGTGGGGGCCGCAGCTGCGGCCCTGTTCCTCGGTCCGCCGTCCTCCGGGGACCGTCAGATGTCGTAGCCCCAGCCCCCTCTTCTCTTTCCCCATACGGATCCCGCAGGTACCATCTCTCCAGGTCAGGCCCCCTTGGAGGAATCGGGCACGGCCGAAGGGGAACGACTCGAGTGTTCTGTTGCATCCCTCGACGAATTATCCGCGTCTGGACGCTCTGATCGGACAGCTTCTTACGGTTCGAATGGCCGCCATTTGTCGGCCTCCGGTTCCGGAGAGAAACAAACATTTATGTACGTAGGAATACAACTTCCTTCTTAGAAAATGGCGCAGAGCGCCATTCCCAGTGAGGTTGACAGAGAATGGTACTTGACACCGGTGCAACGGCATGGATCCTTGCGTCGACAGCGCTCGTTATGCTCATGACGCCCGGGGTCGGGTTCTTCTACGGCGGCATGGTCCGGCGCAAGAACCTGATCTCGATGATCGCGCTCTCGTTCATCGCGTTCGCGCTCGTCTCGGTCCAGTGGGTCGTGGCCGGGTACTCGCTCTCGTTCGGTCATGATATCGGCGGGTTCATCGGGGGGCTCGACTTCCTCGGCCTTACCGGGGTCGGGCTCGATGCGGGCACAGGCACTTATCCACCGATCCTGTTCGTGATGTGGCAGCTCGTCTTCGCAGCGGTCACGCTTGCAATCCTGACTTCGGCCATGGCCGAGCGGGTCAAACTGAGCTCGTTCATCGTACTTGGCCTGCTCTTCACCACCCTCGTGTACGACCCGCTCGCACACTGGGTCTGGGGCGGCGGCTGGGCCATGACCCTTGGCGCCCTGGATTTCGCGGGCGGCACGGTCGTCCACATCAGTTCGGGCTTCGGCGCGCTCGCGATCGCGCTTGTCATCGGGAAACGGGTCGGCTACGGGAAGCACAACTTCGAGCCGACGAACATCCCGATGACGCTCCTCGGTGCAGGCCTGCTCTGGTTCGGCTGGTTCGGGTTCAACTCGGGCAGCGCCTTAGCGGCTGACGGCCTCGCGTCGAACGCATTCCTGGTCACGAACACCTCGGCAGCGATCGGCGCGCTCGTCTGGCTCGCCGCGAGCTGGATCCACGGCAAGCCCTCGTCGCTCGGGTTCGTCTCGGGCGGGATCGCGGGGCTGGTCGCGATCACACCCGCCGCGGGCTACGTCGGGGTGCCGGCGAGCCTCGTGATCGGTGCTGTGGCGGGCCTGCTCTGCTACGTCTGCATGCTGCTCCGCCTCCGGGTCGGCTTCGACGAGTCGCTCGATGCATGGGCCATCCACGGCATGGGCGGGTTCTGGGGCGCTATCGCAACAGGTATCTTTGCGAGCACCGCGATCAACAAATATCCGGGCCTGCTCGAGGGCTCGACGACCCAGTTCGTCAACAACCTGCTCGGCGCATGCGCGGCAGTCATCTTCGCGTTCGGCGTGACGTTCGTGCTCGCCTGGGTCGTGAACAAGACCATGGGTCTGCGCGTGAGCGAGGACGAGGAGTACGTCGGCCTCGATATCGCCCAGCACGGGGAACGGGTCCCCCAGTGAGGTGAAGAGATGCAGCTCGTAACCGCCATCATTCGCCCCGAGCGGATCGACTTCGTCAAGAAGGCGCTCGAGGACCGGGGCTTTGCAGGCATGACGATCACCGAGGTCCGCGGGCGCGGTGAACAGGGGGGAATCTCGCTCCAATTCCGCGGCAAGACCGTCGCGGTCGACATGCTTCCGAAGTGTCGGATTGAGGTCGCCGTCAGCGACCACCAAGTCGACACCGCGATCGAGGCGATCTGCGCCGGGGCGCGAACAGGGAAGGTCGGTGACGGCAGGATCTTCGTCCTGCCGGTCCTCCGGACGGTCCGCGTACGGACCGGGGAGGAGCTCGAGGATGCCCCGGTTCCATCGGTCGAGGGCGCTACCCCTTCGACCGGCCCCACCCTCTCAATCTAAGAGTTCAAGTCGTGCCGTGACCAACCCTTTGCTCATGCGGGTCACGGCTCTCTCCTCAGGTTCCAAGGGGAACGCGGTCCTGGTCGAAGGTCGCGACGGCGCGCTCCTGGTCGACGCCGGACTCTCGGCGCGCGACCTCCTTGCCCGGATCACACTGACTGGTGCCGACCCCGCCGCGATCGAGGCCGTTCTTGTGACTCACGAGCACACGGACCATATCCGCGGGCTCGATGCATTCGTGAAACGGCTCAACATCCCGGTGTACGGGACGCCCGGGACGATCTCCGAGTTCCTGCTTCACCGTAAACCCTCGAAGCAACTGATCACGACCCGCGCCGTCCGCGCGTACGAGCCGACCGCGATCGGCGAGTTCATGATCGAGTCGCTGCCCCTCTCGCACGATGCCCGCGAGCCCTGCGGCTACAGGATCGCTGCGGACGGTGCGCGCCTCGGGTACTGCACGGACACGGGTGTCGTTCCCGATAGTGTACGCGACCGCCTCGCGGCGTGCGACGCCCTCGTGCTCGAGGCGAACCACTGCCCGCGCATGCTCGAGGAGGGGCCGTACCCGGCCATGCTCAAACGCCGCATCCGTTCGCGGCGCGGCCATCTCTCGAACGACCAGACCGCCGATCTGCTCCGATCGTTCTCGGGAGATCTAACCGCAGTCATGCTCGCTCACCTTTCGGACACGAATAACACGCCCGAACGGGCACGTGTCGCAGCCGAGTCGGCCTTCGGTCTCTTCTCCTCCGACGTGCAGCTCTCGGTTGCGCTACAACAGACCGTCTCGGGCCCGATGGTGGTCTAGTTGGAGTTTGCCGAGTTTGCCGCGCTCTGCGAGCGGCTCGAGGCCCTCGCGGCTAGGCTTGAGATGCGCGATCTTGTCGCGTCCGTCCTGCCGGACCTTGACGAGACAGAGCTTCCGGTCTTCGTCCGGCTCGTCCAGGGGAAGGTCTTCCCCGACTGGTCCCCCGAGAAGCTCGGGGTCGGGCCGATGCTCCTGTACGAAGCGGCCGCATACGTCGCAGGCAGGAAGAAGGCGGACGTGGTCCGGCTGGTGAACGAGACCGGCGACGCCGGACTCGCGATCGAGCGCCTGCTCGCACGGCGGCAGCAGTCGGCGTTCTTCGACGAGGCGCTCTCGCTCGCCGAGGTGAACGTGCTCCTCGAACGGGTGGCGGGGGCGTCGGGCCCGCAGTCGCAGCAGGCGAAGATGCGGCTCCTCCGGCAGGGCTTCGGCGCCATGGCCCCGCGCGAAGCCCGTTACTTCGCCAGGCTCGTGCTCGCCGAGCTCCGAATCGGGATCGGAGAGGGAACGGTCCGGGATGCGATCGCACTGGCGTTCGGTGTGGCGCCCAGCCATGTCGAGCACGCGCAGCAGGCGCTGAACGACCTCGGCGAGGTCGCGCTCCTCGCGCGACACGGAGAGAACGCCCTCATGTCGGTCCGGATCGTCCCGTTCCGGCCGGTCCGCATGATGCTTGCCCAGCAGGGGACCATCGCCGAGCAGCTCGCCGACTACGGTCCGGTCGCGGTCGAGTACAAATACGACGGCTCGAGAATCCAGTTCCACCGGGTCGGGAAGGTCTGCCGGATCTGGTCGAGGCGGCTCGAGGAGGTGACCCACGCCCTTCCCGAGATCGTGGAGGTTCTTCGCGCCGCGACCGACCGCGATGTCATCCTCGATGGGGAGGTGGTCGCCATCGATCCAGAGGGCCGGCCGCTCCCGTTCCAGACCGTGCTCCGCCGGTTCCGGCGAAAGCACGGCGTGGCCGCAGCCCGCGAGGCGATCGCACTCGTTCCGCGCATGTTCGACTGTCTCTACGCCGACGGGGAGACGCTGCTCGATCGGCCGCTCTCAGAGCGGCGGCAGGTGCTCGAGAGCGTGATGGCCGATCACCTCGCGCCCCAGAAGGTGCTCGGCGACGAGGACGAGATCCGGGAGGTCTACGAGCAGGCGCTGCGCGACGGGCACGAGGGCGTGATGCTCAAGCTCCCGGACTCGCCGTATACCCCTGGCGCCCGGGGGCGGTCCTGGGTCAAGATCAAGCCCGAAGTGGAGACCCTCGATCTCGCCGTTATCGGAGCGGAGTGGGGCGAGGGACGGCGAGCAAAGCACTTCGGATCCTATCAGCTCGCCGTCCAGGACCGCGGAAAACTCCTCTCGGTCGGGCGGGTGGCGACCGGGATAACTGACGAGCAGCTGGCCGAGCTCCACGCGCTCTTCAAAGATCTCGTCGTTGCCGAATCGGGCAACTCCGTCACGTTCGAGCCCCAGGTCGTCTTCGAGGTCGGATACTCGGAGATCCAGAAGAGCCCGAACTACGCGAGCGGGTATGCGCTCCGCTTCCCCCGCTTTGTCCGGGTCCGTGACGACAAGGGGATCGACGAGGTCGAGTCGCTCGGCAGCCTCGAGGCACGATACCGACGGCAGGGGACCCAGAACGGCGCCGGCGGGGACTGACACCCGCCCGGTCGATTCGGCTCACGCCATCCCCATCTCCCACCAGACGCGACGCAGCAGATACCACGCTGAATCGGGAGCCCTATCGACTCTCTCTCCGTTTATCACGGAGGGGACGGGATCCCCGCGCCCTCGACGGGATGCGCGATAAGATCAACGATACCGACCGGATCGAACTCGCCGACAGCGACCTGCGCTCTGATGGGCTCCGAGGCTTGTCCCGGTTACGCCGGCCACTGCATCAGGTAGAAGACGTAGCCGTACGTGGCGCGGAACGATGCTCGAAGCCGCATCTCCTCCTCCACCTCGGCGATGACGGCCGCCTCGTCCGGGGTAGGGCCGCCTGTCCTCCAGCCCCGGCACCGCTCCCGCTGCGTTTCGTCGAACGCAGTCCACGCCGCGTCGGGCAGGAGGACGGAACCGAGCCAGCGATATCCGGCGGCGGTGCATGCGACCGCGTTCGCAGTAACTGTTCGCATGCCCGGATAGGCAGTCCTCCAGAAGTTTTGGACCTCGCCTGGCGGGTCGTTCACGAGCCAGCTCAGGTCGGAGACCACGACATATCCTCCGGGGACGAGCAGGCGGCGCCAAGCGCGAAGCGCCACATCGAACCCGACATTGTAGACGGCTCCCTCGGACCAGATCAGATCGAACGGTCCCTCGTCCTCCGGCACAGCCTCCATCGAGGCGTGCAGCGTCCGCACGCAGCTCGTGAGACCCTCGCGGCCTGCGCGCTCGCTCAGCTGCTGGAGGAGAGTGGTGGAGAGGTCCACAGCCGTGACTCGCGCTCCGGCGCGGGCAAGGACGAGTGCAGCAGCGCCGCTCCCCGAGCCCATGTCGGCGATGCGGGGACGGGTGGGGAGATCCTCGAGAAGGCCGTAGAGTTGCTCGGTCAGCCGCTCGTCGCCCGGACCCTGGCGGGGCAGAGCCACGATGAATCGGTGAAGCGCGTCGAGGTGCGTATCCCCGCCAGACCCGGGCCTGCCGCGAGTTACCCTTCTGCCCCCGCGGGTCCGCCGCCGGGGTGCGGATCGCTCGGATCGGGCCGGGCCGAGGCCGAACGCTGCCCGTGTCCCGGCGGCCATGAGGTTCACGGCCCCGCGGACGATCTCTCGGTGGCGGTGTAGCCCCTCCTGCCATTCGGTCGGAATACCGGAGAGGCCGTAGCAGGCGCCAGCCAGCTGTCCTGCCACCGCGCCGGCCGTATCCGCGTCGTTGCCGAGGTTCACGGCGGCGAGCACGATCTCGGGGAACGATCTTCCGTGCGCGAACGCCCAGAGCGCAGCCTCGAGACACTCGACCGCCCCTCCTCCGGCCCGGATGTCGGGAGGCTCCTTGGCAAGGAACGATCCCGTAACGACAGCTTCGATCGGCGGACAGAATCGTGTACCGCCCCACAGCCCGTCAATAGGCTCGTACATGGGCGAAGCGAGAACCGAAGCCGTTGCTCCCAGGATGGCACCGGAGAGGAGCCCGGCGAAGTACCGGCAGGCGTCGACCGACTCGGGTGCGGCATGCGTGGTCCGACTCATAACCGCTGCCTCTTCGACGGTCCGTTCCGGATCTCCGGCGAAGAAGATGGGCACCGGAGCGACGCGCACCAAGGATTCGTTTCCCGGAGCAAGTCCTGCTATCGGAGCTGCCGAGGCTGCCCCGGTTCTGAGGAAGGTTTCGAGTGAGCGGCGGGTCGTGGTCCCGATGTCCAGGCAAATCCCGGTGGGCGCCTGATACCCCTCGCGCCAGTACCGCACATAGCGCCGGAGCTGGTCGGTCGGGTCCGTACCGCCGCAGGCGATCAGGCTCTCGGCCAGACAGAGGGCGATGGCTGTATCCTCCGTCCAGCAGCCAGCGTGAAGATTCAGAATCCCTCCTTCCCGGTACCCGGTGATCGGTGGGAAGGAGCCGGGCTTCAGGAACTCAACCGGAGCACCCAGTGCGTCTCCGACCGCGAGTCCGACGATGGCCCCGAGAGCTGCGTCCTGGACGTCGATCGCCATCGCAAAGGGTATGTCCCGGTGTTATAAAAAAGGAAGCCGCACTCTCGGGGGCCGGAACCGACAATGCAACGTCGACGGACTCGGAAGTTCCTGGGACGCAGAAGCGTCTGCGGGCATTCACGTCGAACCGATTCATCGTCCGGAACGACCCCTTCGTATCCGGGAATGCTCTTGAGCCGTCACGAAACCGAGCCGTTGCGTTCCGCCCAGTCTGTTCCGTTCGGCCGCAGCCCGTCTGGCGGAGCTCCGGTTGGACGGGGACCCGTGAGATCTCTCCCTCCCGGCGGCATGTCTGCAGGCGGCGTACCGTTGGGTGCCCTGTGGCCCAATGTGCCGTTCGGCCCGACCCGATCCTGCGGTTTGTCCCCCGGCGTCGTCATGTCGGATGCTCCGCCGTCCGATGGTACGGGCGAAGCTGCGGCAATGCCGGAATCTGCGGCCGATGTGGCGGTTGAACTGGTCGTACAACCTGCTGTACAGGCGAAACCGCCGAGAACGGCAGCTATCGCGAGGATCAGCAGGAAAATGCGGGACGACCGGCAAGCTGTTGGCGATGCTCTCTTCATGTGGATGTCCTTGTACTGGTGACGCTACCGAAAAACCGCGGAGGTCCGAAACCGGGGGAGCCGGCTAGGGCCTCCAGACATTAACCCTCTCCTTACTGGAGTAATCGTTGCGACGTGATCATCCGTTTGCCGATCTCTGAACGCTCACCTCCTCTTTCAGACGCGGTGGTCTGTCGGGGCAGCAGCGAATCCGAGGTGGCTGAACCCGCCTGTTGCCTCACATCTCCTTGGTCTCTATGTAATATATACTTTACTTTTTGTATGGCAAGTTTGACTAACGCAAGGATTCCCGCGACGACGGATCGCCTTTATCTCGGTGATGCAGAAGTGGCCACACCTCACGGACGGGTGCAAACCATCTCGACGGGATCGCACAGGACCTACGGGGGCTGTAGCCATTGCATCCGAGCGGCGCGCGCCGGGGGGGAGCCCCTTACCATCTTCCGCACAACTGGATTCGGGCGAATGGCGGCCGAACCCTCTTCACCGGTCCCTGCTGTGGAAGAATCCGCACCATGCAAAGAGTTATCCTTCTCCGTTCGCATCTCTCCTTTCGGCAATATCCATGGCTGTTGAGAGGGAAACGACGCACCTGGGCCTCGGCTATGAAGTCTTCATCGCCATCATCTCGGTCCTCTCGGTCTTCAACATGCTCCTCTCCGTCGTTCCGGGGATCGATCCGGACGCGTTGCGCGTCGTTATCACGATGAACACCTACCTCACCCTCCTCTTCGTCCTCGACTTCGGACTCCGTATGCACCGGGCCCCGTCGCGCCGGCACTACTTCTTCCACGACTACGGCTGGGCCGACCTTCTGGCCTGCATTCCCGCTTCCCGCATCCTCCGGCTCTTCCGGGTCTTCAAGAGCTATCGGCTCATCCATCGATACGGCGCGAGACGGCTCTTCGGCTACCTCCTCAAGACGAGGGCCGAATCGGCGGTGTTCATCCTTCTGATCGGGGTGATCCTGATCGTCGAGGCAGGATCATTCCTGGTGGTCGTGGCCGAGAGCGCCTCGCCTGACGCAAACATTCGGACCGCCAGCGACGCCATGTGGTGGGTTATCGTGACCATCACGACGGTCGGTTACGGAGATCGATATCCGGTCACGGACCTCGGTCGGCTCGTCGGCCTGTTCGTCATGGTCACCGGGGTCGGAATCTTCGCGACGTTTGCCGGGTACATCTCGACGAAACTGATCACACCGCCGGGTGATACTCCTGTCGAGCGGAAGGCCGGCACATCCACCGAGCTCCTCGCGGAGCTCCGGACGCGCATGGACGAACGGAACCGGCTCGACGCCGAGATCGAGAGCCGTATGCGGGAGCTCGAGGGAATGCTGGCAGGACCCCCTGAGGAGTTCGACCCGGAAAAGTAGAGCCCCGCGAAGGCGAGAGCGGCCGATGCCGGGCCGTTCAGAAGAAATCGGCGAGGGTTCGCTCGCTCCGCATTCGCGGAAGCAGCGTGGACTTGGCCCGCCACGAGGCATCGCCGTAGTGACGGTCGAGTGCGGCGGCGCCCTCCTCGAGGGTCGCGTACCGCTCGGGCGGGCTCCGCATCGCCCGCCGCGCGGCCTCCCGCACGACCCAGGTGCCCAGCGGGGCCCAGTACTCCCCCGTGACCGATCTGAGCACGAGCGCTCGCGCCTGGCGTCGCATGGCGACGAGGCAGTCGGTCACGGCGAGCCGGGCCGAGTAGTACGCACCGGCGATCGGCGAGTACCCCGATTTCGCCTTTCCCTCCCCATCGACCGTGACCGCATCGTGATCGTGGGTCCAGAGGCTGTGCGCGCGCCAGCACTCGACCATCTCGTACCGCCAGCCTCCCGGTGCGAGGAGCACGGCGATGGTGTTTCCGTAGAGCGTGGCGCCGAAGACCAGCACCTCCTCGATCGACGGGTATCGGGCCAGCTCCCGCTTCCCGGCCTTGCCGAGCGTGTCGTCGACGGCCGTGATCGCCCAGCGCGTCGGCACCACCCGCGGGGCCTTGCCGAGCGTCCCGGCCGAGAGCAGGTCGGTCAGATGGTAGACATCGACGTTGTCGCGGTAGAGCTCGGCCAAGCCCTGGGACGCGGCCAGGTCCGAGTCGGCCGCAATCTTCTCCACCGTCCGCGGCACGACCGGGTTGTCGAGCACGTCGAGCTGCCGGACCGGCCCCGATCTCCCGATCGGTGTCAACACGCCGTCGAAGCGCAGGTCGGCCTCGACCGGGCGGGTGAAGGCGACCTCGACATCGACCGGTATGGCAGAGAGGGCGACTTCGGCCATCGCATCGCGGACCCTGTCGACCGGAGCCCGCGCAGCAATGGTCGCGGCACGGAGGTTCACCACGTCGTCGATGGAGAATCCGCGGGCGAGCCAGTCGGGCGGTCGATCCGAATCTCCGAGCAGGAGGGGTCCGCCCTGGACAGAGGGGTACGCGTACGAGCCCACGAAGACCGAGGGTGCCGCGCCCATGTACGAGCTGACCGGCTTCGTCCCGGTCCGCGCGAGAAACCGGGCAGTGATCGGGCAGCGCGCAAGACCGCAGAGTCCCTTGCCCTTGCAGGAGGCGCAGAGCATCCCTCCGCCCTTCATCGTACCACCCGGACCCGGCCTCGCAGGATACGGAGCGTGCGAGCCACGAATGCCTCCCAGTCGGTCGGCCGGTCGTCGCAGCCATCCGCGATCTCCCGCCCGAGGTCGTCGTCGCGGTCGGCGGTCGCCAGGAGGACGAGCGAGCCCGCTGCGCCGCCGCAGGGCGGGACGATGCTGTCTCCGTCGCCGTCGATGATCCCGAGGACCGGCAGGCCCAGGTGGACACCGATGTGGAGGGCGGCTGCAGTCGTGTCATCGCCGATCGCGAGCAGACCGCAGTGATCGTCCGCGAGCTCCCGGTAGAGGACCACCGCGTCGTGGTCGAGTACGAGCACGCGCCCCCGCGCCTCGCGCCGCGGCGATGTTCGGGGCCGGGCTGTCCGGAGAGGCCCAGCCGTACACCAGGCACCGGGGAGCCGTATCGGGCCGCGGCGCCGGAGCTTCTCGATGCCGTGCGCCTTGAGGGCGCAGCCACGCTCCGCCGCGAGCCCCTCGCCGTCGGAGACGAGCACGACCTCATCCGCTGTGGCCCGGCCGATCACCAGGCCGTC
>JBDKUZ010000055.1:0-28087 GCA_039679395.1 Methanospirillum sp.
AATCGCTTCCCGGCGGCGGGTACGCCGTGGGGTACGTCCGCGACGGCGAATGGCTGAAGTACACGGTCTCGGTCGCAACGGCCGGGAAGTATTCGGCCGCGTTCCGCGTCGCGGCCTGGGGGACGAACGCCCACGCGATCGAGGTCCTGGTCAACGAGAACCCGGCGGCCACGGTCGCGGTCCCGGCGACGGGCTCGTACGACGCCTGGACCACGGCATCCACCGCGCTGACGCTGCCGGCCGGAACCTGCACGGTGAAGCTCCGGTTCGTCGGCGACGGCCAGAACCTGGACCGGGTCGTTCTCACGCCCGTCGCCGTCACGACGATACCGACGACCGCGCCGACCACGCTCGGAGGACCCGTCCGGCTGCCCGACCTGATCCAGGCCGAGGACTACGCAACGGGCGGCGAGGGCGCCGCATACCACGACACCACCCCCGGCAACCAGGGCGGCGCGTACCGCTCCGACGGCGTGGACATCGCCTACGCCCCGTCCATCGGGAGCTACGTGGTGACGCGGATCCAGCCCGGCGAGTGGCTCGAGTACGCGGTCGACGCCCCGGCCGAGCGCGAGTACCCGCTCTCGTTCCGAATCTCCAGCCCGAGCGGGGGCCAGACCTTCGAGCTGAAGGTCGACGGCCGCTCCGAGGTCACGGTCTTCGCCCCCCGGACCGGGTCGTACGACGCGTATGCCACGATCTCGACGCAGGTCCGGATGACGAAGGGCGTCCACCGGGTCCGGGTCCAGTTCAACGGGGACGGCCAGAACTTCGACGCCTTCGAACTCGCCTGAGGCGGCCTTGCCGCCGCCTCCACGGCATTTCGAATTGTTTATCAGCGAGCGGCGAGGATCAGTCTCTGCATGAGACACCTCGTCCTCGCAGCCATCCTCCTCGCCGCGCTCCTGCTTGCGGCCGGGTGCACCACCACCCCGTCCTCGAACGTGACGGTCACGCCGAACAAGACGGTCGCGGTCCCCACGAACACGACCCTCCCGACGAACACCACGGTCGCGGTCTACTCGGCGAACGACAGCGGCAAGACGGTCCCGCTCGGCCTCCAGAAGAACCTGAGCATCCGCCTCCCCGAGAACCCGACCACGGGCTACGAGTGGAACGCGTCAGTCACGAGCGGGCTGAAGATCGTCGATTCCGCGTTCACGCTCGATGCCCGGGCCGCGAACCTGACCGGCGCCGGCGGCGTCCGCAACTGGACGATCCAGGGCGTCGCGGCCGGAACCCAGAAGTTCAGCGCGGTCTACGTCCGCTCGTTCGAGCCGAACGCAACGCCGGCCGACCAGTTCAACCTGACCGTGCAGGTCAGCTGAACCTATAGGCGCGGGGGGTCTCCCCTCCGCCGTTCTCTTCTCCGATGCCGCGGCGGATGCCGCGCATCGGCCCGGAAGCTCCCGGAACGGTCTCCTTTGAAAAAGAGTGTCGCGAGAACGCCCCTACACGGCGCGCTCGGTGAAGACGATCGAGCCCGAGATCCGGGTCACCTTGATCTTCACGGTCTGGCCGGGCTTGCCCCCCGGGACATAGATGATGTACTTGCCCTCGCGGGCCACGCCGTCGCCGCGCTTGCTGACCGACTGGATGTGGACGTCGACGATCTTGCCCTCCTCGAACATCTTCGCCGGCTCCTCGGCCTTGGCCTTGCGTTTCCGCACGGGCCGGTGCGAGCCGCAGGCGTCGCAGCGGAGCACGAGGATCCGGTCGTCCTTCACGAGCCGCGTGTCCGGCCGACCGCACTCGCTGCAGAGGATATAGTCGTTGAAGTAGTTCCTGACGGCGTTCGCGATCTGCGTGGTCTCGAACTTGCCGTTGAAGATCGCGCGGTTGCCGTCGATCTTGCCGGCCGTGCCGAGCTCGCCCACCAGCGACTTCATCAGGTGCTCCTTCTCGCGCCGGAAGGTGTCGGCGATCTCGGCGAAGTTCTCGAAGACCGTCGTCTTGCCCTCGATGTACGACCGGACCTCGGGGATCACGAACCGCTCGCCGGTCCCGCTCGGCTCGGTGATATGCTCGTAGGCCTTCTTGAGCAGGGCCTCGTACGGATCCACCATGATGGCTCACTATATGCGGGCGTCGATTATATACTGTTAGATCGAGCGGCCCCGGCGAGATACGATTTCATAAATATTAACATCTGGGGTGCCGAGTACGTCGATACCACTGTTGCCACGGGTATCTTCATGACCGACCTCGACCTTCTCCGCACCCTCAGGGTCTGCCTCGTCGCCGTAGCGGCCCTCATCATGATCTCCAGCACCGTCGCGGCCGGAGCCGCGTTCCACTCCGCCGCGAAACCGGCCGGCCTCACGATGACCGCGCCCGACGGCTCGGCCGGGACGATGCCTTTCGGCGGCGGCCCGGTCACGCGAGCCGTCGCGGACGGTCCCGTGATCACCTCGATCTCGCCGCAGATCGCGTCCGCCGGGACGGAGACCGTGATCACGATCACGGGCACCGGCTTCGGGACGAATGCGTCGCCGGGGGATGTCGGGTTCCTCGGCGCCGGAGCGAACATCCTCTGGGCGTCGGGGCGGACGGATCCCTCGTACAACCCCAACGACATCGTCTCCTGGTCCGACACCGAGGTCCGCGTGCGCGTCCCCACGGGCATCGACAGCGAGGGCTATATCGTCTCCGCATCGAGCGGCGTTCTCTGTCTGGTCACGGGCGCGAACCGGACGAGCGAGCTCGTCCCGTTCGCGGTCTCGTTCGGAGTCATGAAGAAGAAGTGGGCGGCGCCGCCGGTCTTCGTCGTCAACGACAACTGCCCGAACGTGACCGGCGGGGCCGCGGCCGTCCGCCG
This sequence comes from Methanospirillum sp., assembly GCA_039679395.1. Lineage (GTDB taxonomy): Archaea > Halobacteriota > Methanomicrobia > Methanomicrobiales > Methanospirillaceae > UBA288. The sequence continues at coordinate 2,819 of JBDKUZ010000055.1, forward strand.
GGCCGTGGCCACCTGGAACTCCGCCCTCCCCGCCTCGTTCCAGATCGACGCCTCGGGCTCGACGACAAAGACCGCGTTCGGCGAGGACGGCGTGAACGTGATCGCCTGGGGAGATGACCCCGGCACCTGGATCTGGTGGAACGATGACGGCGAGATCACCGAGGCCGACATCATCCTCCCCTCGTCCGATGCCTGGACGACGGGGGTCGCCGGCGGCTCGGTCACGAACATCGAGTCGTGGATACTGGCGGATATTGCCTTCTGCATCGGGATCAACCCCCTGGACGGGTACCTCTGGGATGGGCCGAACGACATGGGCAAGGCCGTCTTCAACGGCCGGTCGGCCTACGCCGGCAACGAGAACCTGGTGACGCTCCACCCGGCCGATCGGGCGGCCGCGGCGTACCTCTACGGCGGCGGAAGCGCGAACCCGCCCCTGCTCGCGGCCGCGTTCACCACCAACGGGTCCCGGACGCGGGCGCCGTGTACGGTCGGGTTCGCGGACGCGTCCCTCGGCGGGGCGACGGGGTGGCGCTGGGACTTCGGCGACGGCGGGACCTCGACCGAGCGAAACCCGGCGTACACCTACACCGTGCCCGGGAACTACACGGTCTCCCTGACTGTCTCGGCCGCGGGCTATCCCTCGGACACGATCCGGTCGTACAAGCGGATCCGGGTCAGGGCTCCGGTCGCGCTCGTGCCCGGCGGCGCCGGCCTGCCGGGGGACACGAACGGCGACTGGTTCTGCGACGACGTGAACGGGAACGGCCGGGCGGACTTCAACGACGTCGTGCTCTTCTTCAACGAGATGAGCTGGATCGCGGCGAACGAACCCGCGGACGGGTTCGACTGCAATGAGAACGGCCGGATCGACTTCGCCGATATCGTCTGGCTCTTCAACAACCTCTGATCGAGGGCCGGGCGCGTCCCGTTCCCTCTATTTCGCCGGCGCCGGCCGACGAAGGCGCGGCCCTTACCCGGACGCCGTCTCCGCCCGCTCGAACCGGGCCCCGAGCTCGCGGAGCTGCCGGTCGTCGAAGACCCGTCGGGCCGCGGCGAGGACCTGGCCCTCCTCCTCCGTGACGTGGTGCTCGATCTCCTGCTTCAGGAGCTGGAGGCGGCGGCTCCACTCGGTCCTCTCCATCTTTCCGCCGGCCGCGAGCTCCTCGAGCTGCTTCCGGATTGCCGCGTGCTCCTTCCGGGCGTCGGCAATCAGGTGCCGCGCCTCCCCCTTCTCGAGGAGCGGGTAGAGGTGCTCCTCTTCGGCCGCCATGTGCCCGAGCAGCTCCTTCTTCATCGGCGCGAAGACGGGGCCGAGCTCCTCGTCGCCGTGCTTGTGGAGGCGCAGCTCGAGCTCCAGGATCTCCCTGTCGGTCTTCCGGTGGTCCCGTCTGATGTGCTCGATGATCGTCTCCTGCGTCGTCTGCTGCGTTGCCATTTTTTTCGCTCCGTGGTCTGCCCGGGCCACCGGGCCTGTGTGGTCCGTCGCGTCGGGACGCGCCCGTCGAGCCGACTCGATTGCGCGCACGTCCCCGTACAGGCCTGTGTGCCACTACGGCGATCGGTCGTGTTAATCGTTTCGGTACGCCCGGGCCACGAGGCGGCGGCGAACGGCCGCGACCCCTTCGGCCTGCTCCGCGCGGATCGCCCCGCGTCAGCTCTTCTTCAGGGTGTCGATCGCGACCTCGATGGGCCCGGAGTCGTCAGCGAAGATCAGCTCGATCTCGCCCGGCGTGACGAGCGTGCCGGTACTGTATCCCCCGTTCGTCTCGACGATGGTCAGTGTCCTGCCATCGCGGGCCACCGCCCCGGCAAACCCGACGGTCTGCGCGGACCCGGTCAGGTTCGGGTAGATGTACTTCCCCTCGAAGATCCGGTCCTTCTGGCTGGTGACGCTCATGATCATCCGCCCGCCGGAGTAATCGGTGAACCCCGTCCCCTCGAGGTACCCCGTCGCCGTGCCGGTCCAGTTCCCGGTGAGGTTGGGTGTCGTGGCGGTTCCGGCCTGCTGGGCGGGCGCGGTGGTGCACCCGCAGGCGAGCGCGGCGACAACGAGAAGGATCGCCGCAAACAGTATCGCTTTCATGGTGGTGTGATCTCGCCTGGGGGATGATAATCGCGACTGCCGCGTGGCACGTCGATATGGGGCCGGGACCCCTGTTCGACGACGCCGCGAACGGTCGGATCGACGTCGCCGACATCGTCCGGCTCCCACCCTCTTCTCCCGAATTGATCCAAACCCGGTTCGTCGATCTCCGACAGGTACCGGATCGACGATAACAGCGCGGTCCTCGGGGGGAGCAGAATGGGCGACCGGTGCCGGCGGTGAGCGATCCCCTGATGATGCGACCGCATCGGAACCTGTGTCGTTCCGGAGGTACGGGTCTCTCATAGCAACTCGGCGCCCGGTCCTCCTCGCCCTCCAGCCGCCACCCGCGCCGACGGTGGAGCGGGTCGCGGCCGCGCGGTCGCCGCGACTCCGGATCCTACTCGAGTCGGTCGAGCTCCAGCGCGCCGAGCCGTACCATCCCCTCGAGCACCTCCCCGGCGGTCCCCCCACCCTCGTCCCCGGGGATCACCCCGACGACACCCAGGGCCCGGCCCGATGCCACGAGCGGCAGGTACCTGCCGCGGCCCGCGGGGAGCGTGTCCATCCCCCGACCGGCCGCCGCCCGGTTCTCGTACGCCCAGGCCGCGATCGCCTCCTCCTTCTCGTCGAGGGGGAACGGTGCGTCGCCCGCGGCCCGGACCAGTTCCCCTCCCTCCGGGACCAGGACGATGGCCGGCCCTCCGGAATACCGGTGCAGGTGCTCCGCGAGCTGCTCGAGGACCTCCCGCCGGGTCGTCGCCCCTTCGAGGTCCCGCGAGAGCCCTGCCACTGCCTCGACCGTCGCCTCGCTCTCGCGGACCTGGGGCAGGAGGTGGCGGAGCCGGCCGGCGAGGATGCTGATCACGAGGGCGACGACCAGGTAGCCGACGAACGAGATGAAGTACTCCCAGTCCGAGACGGCGAGCGTGTAGTACGGCGGGACGAAGAGGAGGTCGAAGAGCAGAATGCTGAAGGCGGCCGTAAGGACCGCCGCGGCCCGCCCCAGGAAGAGCGCGGCGATCACGACCGGGATCAGCTGGATGATCAGCAGGTTCGACGGACTGATCGTTCCCCGGAGCACCAGATTGAGCCCCGTCACCGCCCCGATCAGGAGCAGGGCGAGCCCCGCGTCGGGGACCGAAGGCCGGGGGAGCTGCCGGACGATCGGGATCGGCTCCCGGTCGAGCGGATCGACCAGGTGGAGCGCGATCCCGCGCGTCTCCCGCATCACCCGGTAGACCGGGGAGAGGAGGATCCCGACCCCGCGCGGCTTTCCCAGGAGGATCATGGTCACGTTGGTGCGCCGTGCGTACCGGACGATCTCGCCGGCTACGTCCGCCGCCCGGTATCGCACGACCCGGCCGCCGAGCGTCCGGGCCGTCTCCAGGGCCCGGAGAAGCCGCGTCCGCTCCGCCGCCGGGGCTTCGAGGTCCCGCTCCGTCTCGACCGCGATCACGGTCCACTCGGCCTGGAGTCGGCTCGCCATCCGGTACCCGGCCCGGACCATCTGGTCCGCGTACGGCCCGGCCCGGACCCCGACGAGCACCCGTTCCGCCGCCGGCCACGGCCCCGGGATCGCCGCGGACCGCATCAGCCCGACCATCTCCCGGTCCGCGGCCCCGGCGACGAACCGGAGCGCGAGCTGGCGGAGGGCGACGAGGTTGGCCGGCATGAAGAAGCGCTCGGCCGCCCGGGCGGCCATGTCCTGTACGTAGACCTTGCCGGCGCGCAGCCGTTCGATGAGCTGGTCCGGCGGAAGGTCGATCAGCCGGAGGTCGTCGGCCCGGTCGATGAAGGGGTCGGGGACGGTCTCGCGGACCCGGACGCCGGTGATCCGGGCGACCGCGTCGCGCATGCTCTCGATATGCTGGACGTTCACGGTCGTCCAGACCGAGATCCCGGCACGGAGCAGTTCCTCGATCTCCTGGTACCGCTTCGCATGCCGGCTGCCGGGCGCCGCGTCGTGCGCGAGCTCGTCGACGAGGACCGTGCCCGGGCGACGGGCGAGGACCGCGTCGAGGTCCATCTCCCGCAGGAGGAGGCCCTGATACTCGATCGTCCGGGGCGGGATCGCCTCGAGCCGGGCGGCGAGGGCGTCGGTCTCGGGCCGCCCGTGGGTCTCGACGTAGCCGGTGACGATGTCGGTCCCCTCGCTTCGAGCGGCGAGTGCGTCGGCCAGCATGGTGTAGGTCTTGCCGACCCCGGCCGCGTACCCGAGGTAGACCGTGAGCCGCCCCTCGGCCTGGCGCCGTTCATCCTCCAGCGCGAGGGGGAGCAGGTCCTCGGGCGACGGGCGCCCGTCGTCCTCGGTCATGGTGCATCCAGAGCCCGGTTGAGGGCGTTCACGTTCACGTACTCCGGGTGGAACGGTGTCGGGTCGACGACCCGGTTGGCGAGGACGAGGCCACGCACGTCGTCCGCCGACCGGTTCCGGGCCGCCGCGACGAGCGGGGCCTGGACCAGCGCGGCCTCGACCGAGAGGTGGGGGTCGAGCCCGCTCGCCGAGGCCATCACGAGGTCGGCCGGGATTGGCCCGGTCACCCCTGCCGAACGGAGCGCCGAGACCGAGGCGTTCACCCGATCCAGGAGGAGGGGGTTCGTCGGCCCGAGGTTCGACCCGCCCGAGCCCGACGCGTTGTACCCGACGGCCGAGGGGCGCGGGTGGAAGTAGCGCTGGTCGGTCACGGCCCTCGCGATCAGCTCGGAGCCCGCGACCGAGCCGTCCGCCCCGTACGTCAGCGAGCCGTGCGCCTGCGCAGGAAAGGCCGTCCCCGCGATCACGGTCACGGCGAGCGGGTAGACGAGACCGAGCACGAGCAGGCAGCCGGCGAAGAGGACCAGGGCCGGGCGGAGCGACGCGCGAATGGTCACAGGTGCAGCACCCCCGCGATGAGAAGGTCGATCAGCTTGATCCCGATGAACGGCGCGATCACGCCGCTCCCCCCGTAGACGATCAGGTTCGTGAGGAAGAGCCGGTCCGCCGGGATCGGCCGGAACCGGACCCCCTTCAGGGCGAGCGGCACCAGCATGGGGATGACGAGCGCGTTGAAGACTACCGCGGAGAGGACGGCGGAGTAGGGCGTCGCAAGGCCCATGACGTTGAGCGCCGAGAGCGCCGGGTAGATCCCGACCAGCGCGGCCGGGATGATCGCGAAGTACTTGGCGATGTCGTTCGCGATCGAGAAGGTCGTGAGCGCCCCGCGGGTCATCAGGATCTGCTTGCCGATCTCCACGATCTCCAGGAGCTTGGTCGGGTCCGAGTCGAGGTCGATGATGTTCGCCGCCTCGCGCGCCGGCTGCGTCCCGTTGTTCATGGCGACGGCCACGTCGGCCTGCGCGAGGGCCGGGGCGTCGTTGGTCCCGTCCCCGGTCATCGCGACCATGTAGCCCTCGGCCTGCCGGTCGCGGATCAGCCGGAGCTTGTCGTCCGGCTTCGCCTCGCCGAGGAAGTCGTCGACCCCGGCCTCGGCGGCGATCGCAGCTGCGGTGAGGTGGTTGTCGCCGGTGATCATCATGGTCCGGATCCCGATCCGGCGGAGGTCCTCGAACCGCTCGCGGATGCCCGGCTTCAGGATGTCCTTCAGGTGGACCACGCCGAGGATCGCCGCGTCCCGCGAGACCGCGAGCGGCGTCCCGCCTTCGGCCGCGATACCGTTGACCTTCGCCTCGAGGTCCGGCGGAACGGCGCCGCCGGCGGCCCCGACCTCGCGGACGATCGTGTCCGGGGCACCCTTGCGGTACCGGACGCCGCCGCAGTCGACGCCGCTCTGCCGGGTCTGGGCCGAGAACGGGACGAAGACCGCGTCGGCGGGGCACGCCGCGTTCGCCCCGCTCTTCCGGGCGAGGTCGACGATCGAGCGCCCCTCCGGGGTCTCGTCCGCGAACGAGGCGAGCAGGGACGCCTCGACCAGGGCCGCGCGCGCCTGGCCGTTCACCGGCACGAACGCGACCGCCTGCCGGTTGCCGAGGGTGATTGTCCCGGTCTTGTCGAGCAGGAGGACGTTCACGTCCCCCGCCGCCTCGATCGCCCTGCCCGAGAGCGCGACCACGTTCCGCTGGAAGAGCCGGTCCATGCCCGCAATCCCGATGGCGGGGAGGAGGGCCGCGATCGTGGTCGGGGCCAGGCAGACGAAGAGGGCGACGAGGACGACGAGGCCGACCGCCGCGCCCTGCCCGCTCGAGGCCGCGCTGTAGGCCGAGACCGGGTACATGTTCGCGACCACGGCCACGAAGACCCCGGTCAGGGCGAAGAGCAGGACCTCGAGCGCGACCTCGTTCGGCGTCTTGCGCCGCTCGGCCCCCTCGACCATCGCGATCATCCGGTCGAGGAAGGTCTGGCCCGGGGCGGCCGTGATCCGGACCACGGCCTCGTTCGCGAGCACGGTCGTTCCGCCGGTCACGGCCGACCGGTCGCCGCCCGACTCGCGGACCACGGGGGCCGACTCGCCCGTGATCGCCGCCTCGTTCACGAGCACCGCGCCCGCGACGACCTCGCCGTCGGAGGGGATCAGGTCGCCTTCGCGGACCAGCACGTGGTCGCCGGGCGCAAGGGCGGTCGAGGGGACCTCCTCGAACGGCGCGGTGAGCGCGGCCGCGGAGAGTCTGCGGGCGCCGACCCCCGTCCGCGACGCGCGGAGCGAGGCCGCCCGCGCCTTGCCCCGCCCCTCGGAGAGGGACTCGGCCACGTTCGAGAAGTAGACGGTCAGCCAGAGCCAGAGGGAGACGAGGCCCGAGAAGAGCGCGGGCTCGGCGCCGGGAGAGACCAGCGCGGCGAGGAAGGCGAGGGTGGTGAGGATCCCGCCGAGCTCGACGGCGAGCATGACCGGGTTCGATGCCTGCCGCCGGGGGTCGAGCTTCCGGAATGCGTCGACGAGGGCCCTGCGGACCAGCTCCCGGTCGAAGGCGCCGACGGCCGCGACGCGCTTGCGGGCCACCTAGACCCCTCCGATCATCTGCAGGTGTTCGGCGATCGGGCCCATCGCGAAGATCGGGAAGAAGGTGAGCGCGCCGACGATCAGGATCACGAGGACCAGCCAGACGGCGAACGGGAGCGTGTGCGTGGGAAGGGTGCCGAAGGAGGGCGGGACGGTCTTTCGCGCTCCGACGGACCCGGCGAGAGCGAGGATCGCCACGATCGGGACGAACCGGCCGACGACCATGGCGAGGCTGCCGGCGAGGGTGTAGAAGAGCGCGGCCGCATTGAGACCGGCGAAGGCCGAGCCGTTGTTGTTTGCCATCGAGGCGAACGCGTACACGATCTCGGTGAGGCCGTGGGCGCCGGGGTTCAGGACCGCGTCCGTGCCGGCCGGGAGCGCGAGCGCGATGCCGGAGAGGACGAGGACGAGAACGCCGGAGGTCAGCACGGCCACGACCGCCATCTGCATCTCGAAGACGCCGATCTTCTTGCCGAGGTACTCGGGGGTCCGGCCGATCATCAGCCCGGCGATGAAGACCGCGATAACGACGAACGCTACCAGGGTGTAGAAGCCCGAACCGACTCCGCCGAGGACGACCTCGCCGAGGAGGATCAGCGCGAGCGGCACAAGGCCGCCGAGGGGGGTCAGGGAGTCGTGCATGGCGTTGACCGCCCCGCACGAGGTGGCCGTGGTCGCGGTGGCGTAGAGCGCGGTCCCGGCGAGATCGAAGCGGACCTCCTTGCCCTCCATCGAGACCCCCGAGACCCCCGGGAGGAGCGGGTTCCCCGCGAGCTCGGCCGCGTACAGGGCGGCGAACGCCCCGAGGAAGAGGGCGAGCATCACGCCGTAGAGGACGTATCCCTGCCGGCGGTCGCCGACGGCCTCGCCGAACATGAACGGGATTGCGGCCGGGACGAGGAGGAGCAGAAAGACCTCGACGAGGTTGGTGAACGGGGACGGGTTCTCGAAGGGGTGAGCCGAGTTCGCGTTGAAGAACCCGCCGCCGTTTGTCCCGAGCTCCTTGATCGCCTCCTGCGAGGCGACGGGGCCCATCGCGATCGTCTGCGCGCCTCCGTCGGCCGCGACGTACGGGTCGAGGTTCTGGATCACGCCCTGCGAGGCGAGGAGGAGGGCCGCGACGAACGCGAGGGGAAGGAGGAGGCCGAGGACGATGCGGACGAGGTCGACCCAGAAGTTCCCGACCCGGTCGGTCTCGCGGCGGGAGAGGCCGCGGACCAGGGCGACGGCGACGGCGATGCCGGTCGCGGCCGAGAGGAAGTTCTGGACCGTGAACCCGGCCATCTGCGAGAGGTAGCTCGCGGCTGCCTCCCCCGCGTACGCCTGCCAGTTCGTGTTGGTCGTGAACGAGATCGCGGTGTTCAGGGCGAGGTCCGGCGAGAAGCCCGGAACCCCCGCCGGGTTGAGCGGGAGGACGCCCTGGAAAAGAAGGAGGACGAAGAGGAACGCGAACCCGATCGCGTTGAAGAGGAGGAGGTCGCGGGCGTACCCGCGCCAGGTCTCCTCGGCCGAGGGGTCGATGCCGAGCAGGCGGTGGACGGGGGCCTCGAGCCTCCCGACGATCCGCGGGGGGCTGTCGAGGAAGAAGAGCCGGGCGAGGTACCGCCCGAGAAGGACGGCGGCACCGGTCAGCAGGAGCACGAAGACGATGACGCCGGCCGCGTCGAGCAACGGGTCGGGGGAGCTCATCGGCGGTCACCCGCTCGCGGGGAGGCCGGAGGTTGTTGACGCGAAGAACGCACCATGCATGTACTCCCCCTGCGCCGTCGAGGACGGGCGACGAAGGAACGGGATGAACTGGTACACGTGGCGAGCGGTTCCGATATCAACCTTCTGTGGTATTTCGAGAATTGCTTATATGTGCTGGAACCGGGTTGCCATCCTCGTCGAGATCGTCCGCGGCCTCGAGGCGTTCGCGCCGGGACGGCGGTCCGGCGTGGTCTCTCCCCGTCGAACGGCCGACGCCGTTCTTCGCGCGGGTCTCCCGGGGGCTGCAATCTCTTAAATATCCGGACGGCGGATGACCTCTTTATGGATGCGAATACCTCCGTCCGTCCGGTGTGGTGGGAGGAGCGTACGCTCGGGGTGGTCACCCTCATCGTCGTCACGACCGCCCTCGTCTTCTACCTCGACATCATCACCCCGCTCGGCCTGACCGTCTGGATCCTCTACTTCATCCCGCTCTACCTGACCTTCTACGTCCGGTGGAACGCGGCGCCGTTCGTCGCGACGGCCGTCTTCATCGCCCTGATCGGCGCGACGTCCCTCCTCTCGTACCGCGACGTCTCGCTCCTGTACGCCCTGCTGAACCGGCTCTTCTTCACGGGGATGCTGGTCGTCTCGGCCGTCTTCATCTGGAACGCCGGGCGAGCGTTCGACCAGGTCCGGGTCAGCGAGGAGCGCCACCGCCAGCTCGCCGAGTCGTCGCCGGACTCGATCCTCGTCTCGTCGGGCGAGCGGATCCTCTACGCGAACCCGGCGGGCGAACAGATGTTCGCGTCGGGCAGGGAGGTGCTCGTGGGCCGGCAGTTCGAGGACCTGATCGACCCGGCGGAGCGGGAGTCCCTGCACGACCGGGTGCGCCAGACCATGGAGGGGGCCCGGATGCACCTGTCCGACATTCGCATGCTCCGCCTCGACGGGAGCCCGCTCTGCGCGTACGCGACCCTCGGCGAGATCGTCTGGGACGGCGAGCCGGCCGTCCAGATCGTCCTCCGGCCGGCGGCGCATCGGTCCAGGATTACCTGACGGCCGGGCCCGCGCCGTCCGCGCCCGCCCTCGCTTTCGATCCGCGGCGATCGCCGTTCCCCGCGATCGGCGCCGACGGAAAGACGCCCGGGTCGTCGCGGAGCCCGGGCTCCTCCGACAGTATCGTGTCGGGATACGATCCGGTCCCGGCCCGGGCCGGCGCCGGGCGAGGGCTCGACCTCCCTCTTCGCCGTTCTCCGTGACCGTCGCGGCGGGGAGCGGCGCCTCAGGTGAGCTTCCGGCAGAGCGCGATCTCGAGCGGGCCGTCGAAGATCGGCCCCGCCTTCTCCACGAAGCCCCGGAAGTGCGGGGTCGCGTTGTGCAGGTCGATGGCGTTCTGGTCCTGCCAGACCTCGATGAACGTGAACGTCGCGGGGTCCGCGAGGTCCGCGTAGAAGTCGTACGAGACGTTGCCCGCTTCGCTCCGGGACGCCCCGACCAGGTCGAGGGCGAGCCTCTCGAGGTCCGCGACGCTCTCCGCCCGGACGCGGCCCCGTGCTACGATGGTGATCATCCTCTGGTCCTCCGGTGCCGGACGGCACCGGTTGATTCTCTGGCGAAGATCCCGATAAATCTGTCCGCCCGGACCGGCGAGATCGCCTCTCCCGTCCTGTCCCCTTCGCCGTCGTGCCGCATTTATAAGTCCCATCACAGCGACAATTCGTTGGCACTCGTCCCCCCGTTCGCCACCGCCCCCTTCTCAGGGAGGAACACCATGAAAGAACTCGTCAGCGCCGGCCTCGTAGCCGGCGCCATCGCCGTCACCGCGGGTGGCGGCGTCAGCATTGTCGCCGAAGGCTGGCCCGAGGCCGCGCTCGTCGCGCTCGCCGTGGGCTCGGCTTTCGGCCTCGGCTCGTGGGTCGCGGACCGGCGGGTCGCCGCGCTCCTCGCGGTCGTCCGGTCGTTCTGCGCGGAGGCCGCCGTCTACTACCGCGCACGCGACGACGGCCGGATCGACGACGCGGAGGCCCGCGAGATCGCGCAGGCCGCGGGGAAGTTCTTCGACGACCTCGAAACGGCTGGCGCGGCGCTGCTGGAGGAGCCATGCCCGACCCCGTGATCGCGACCGGGCCGACGGGACGGAACAGGGGCCGACCGCCCGCGAGGCCGTCCCGGCGCGGCCGGTTTACTTTCACGCCGCGACCGAATCTCCTAATCTCCAGCACAGGCCATATCCATTGTCGGCCGGCCGCGGAGCGGTCGATCGCGGAGGTTCGAGAATCGAGTATGCCACGCCAGTCGAACACGGCCCGCGGGACCGCTGACCTCCCCGGGCGCCTCGTGGAAGAGCGCGGGCTCTTCACCCTACAGGAGCAACGATGTCACCCAGAATAAACGGCCCTCCCACAAATGCACCCCTGACAAGCTGTATTCGGGAAGGACCATCAACAACGTCGTCGGAACGCAGGGATAAGCGTTCCGAAACCGACGCGGAGACGACGATCGGCCGGGCCGACGCGGCCCCCCCCGCCGTTTCGGCCGGGGCCCCGGTCGTGATCATGCGAAGCGACGACGGCGGGATCGAGCTCCTCGCCGAAGAGCGGACGTACGCGCTCGGGCTCGACGGGCTCCGCCACCTGCTCTTCTTCGGCAACCGCGTCCGCCTCGACGGCGGCGACGCCGTGGCCTGGCCGGGGGCCGATCGCCGGTGGATCTGCTTCGTCCTCGACGGGGCGATGTACATCATCGGCCGCCACCGCCTCGTCGCGGTCGCCCGCGGCTCGGTGCCGGCCGACTGGCTCGACCGGCTGGGGGGCGCCTGATGCCCGGCGAATCGGTCGACGACTACCTCGAGGCCCTCCGGTACCGCCGGTACTCCCGGTCCGTCCTCCTCGAGCGGCGCCGGCTCCTCGGGGCCGCCGCGGCCGCCGGCACCGACGCCTGGCTCATGACGGCGCCGATCGACGAGGTCGTGGACGCGGTCCGGGCGCGGACGGCGATCCGGTCGAGGACGAACCTCGCGAAGGTCCGGATGGTCGTCGAGAACTATCGGCGGTGGCGCCGGGAGCGGGAGGCGGAGCCATGACCGGCGACGCGAGGGACCGGCCGTTCCGGCCCGTGCTCGAAGCGCTCGGGCTCCTGCTCGCGCCGGGGGACGTCGCCGAGCTCCGGGCCCTCGGCCGCGACGGCCGGGTGGCGTCGGGGTACTTCGACGACCCGGCACAACTCGCGGCCGCGGTCGAGCCGATGGACGCGGCGGGCCAGTACCGCGGCATCTACGTCACGCTCAACCCCGTGAACCCCGCGCTCCTCGCCCGGCGCGCGAACCGCGTCGAGCCCCGGCTCGGGCGGAGCGACCCGACCACGGCCGACGCGGATATCGTGCGGCGGCGGTGGCTGCCGATCGACGTCGACCCCGTCCGGCCGAGCGGCGTCTCGTCCACGACCGGGGAGCACGACGCCGCCTGCGCGACGGTCCGGGCGATCCGCGAGGCGCTCGCGGCCGAGGGCTGGCCCGCGCCGGTCGTCGCGGACAGCGGGAACGGCGGCCACCTCCTCTACCGGGTCGACCTGCCGAACGACGACGACGCCACGGCGCTCGTGAAGGGCGTGCTCGCCGCGCTCGACGAACGGTTCTCGACGGAATCGGCGAAAGTCGATACCGCGAACTTCAACGCGGCGCGGATCTGGAAATGCTACGGAACCGTCTCGCGCAAAGGCGACTCGACGACGAACCGGCCGTACCGCCGCTCCGCGATCGTCGCGAGACCGTTCGAGCCGGCGGTCGTCTCCGCCGATCAGCTCCGCGCCCTCGCCGCTTTTCCGCCGGCGCCGCCCGAGCGGCTCTTCGCGGCCGCGGCCGTCCCGGCCGGCAGATTCGACCTCCGCGCCTGGCTCGCCGAGCACGGGATCGCCGTCGCCTCGGAGAAGCCCTGGCAGGGCGGCACGCTCTACGCACTGGCGGACTGTCCGTTCTCGGAGGCGCACGCGGACGGCGCGTACGCGATCCGGTTCCCGAACGGCGCCGTCCACGTCGGCTGCAAGCACGACTCCTGCGGCGGCGGGAAGCAGCGGTGGCAGGAGCTCCGCGCCCGGTTCGAGCCCGCGTACGCGGAGAGGGCGCTCCCGGCCGAACCGCTCTCGCACCCGGGCGACGGGGGTACGTCGGAGATGGACCCCGCCGTCGTCGCGGCGGCGAAGGACGTCCTCGAACGCGGCGACCCCGTCCGGTTCTTCCTCGAGGTCTTCGGCCGCGACCACGTCGGCGACGTCGTCCTCGGCCATTGCCTCGTCATGTCCATTGCTTCCCAGACCGTCCGGAACACGCGCGGTCTCCACGTCTACGTCACGGGCGAATCGGGCAAGGGGAAGTCGAGCGGGATGACGGCCATGCTCCGGCAGGTGCCCGAGGAGTTCCGGCTCGCGGAGCGGATGTCCAACAAGGCGCTCTACTACTCGGACGACATCACCCCCGGGACCGTGCTCCTGCTCGACGACATCGCGCTCTCGGACGAGCTCCAGGAGGTGCTCAAGGAGGCCACGAGCAAGTTCGCCGAGCCCGTCCGCATGCGTTCGGTCGACACGGACCGGAAGGTCCGGCGGTACACGATTCCAGAACGCTGCGTCTGGTGGCTCGCGAACGTCTCGGCCCTCTACGACGAGCAGGTGCTGAACCGGATGCTCGTCTGCTGGGTCGACGACTCGGAGGCGCAGGACCGCGAGGTCTTTCGCCGCAAGATGGAGGAGCGCTCCCGCCGGCCGGGCGACGGGGGCGACCGCTTCGACCTTCTCGTCTGCCGCGAGATGTGGCGCCGGCTCCGGGCGGACGGCCTGGTCCACGTCGACGTCCCGTTCGCCGGCCGCATCCGCATGGCCTCGGTCCGCAACCGCCGCAACCCCGAGGTCCTCCTCGACCTCGTCGCCGGCCACGCGCTCGTCCGCCGCTTCCAGCGCGCGTGCGAGCGGATGGGGGACGACGGGCTGCTGGTGACGGCGACGGAGGACGATTTCCGGTACGCGGCGCGGCTCTTTTCCGAGCTTCACGGCGGCGGCGGATCGCTGGGGGACAAGTTCGACCGGAACGAGCAGCTCGTCCTCTCGCTCGCGGCGCGGAACGGCGTCGAGCAGTTCACGCTCCACGACCTCCAGAAGTGGACCGGATGGCCGTACCACAAGGCGCGGCGCCTCCTGCTCGGGTACGAGTCACGGGGGCTGCGGTACCCGGGCCTCCTCGACCGGTCGCCGGCTCTCACCCTGCTCGACCGGACCACGACCGAGGACGATGCGGAGGGACGTGGCGTCAAGCAGCGGCAGTTCGTCTTCCTCTTCGACGCGGAGCTGTACAGGGAGTCACGCCCATCGGGCCTTGTCTGGCTCGAGCCCGGCGACTCGGAGGGACCGGGTTACAGCAACAACGATTGCTGCAACACTGCTGTAACACCTGCTGTAACTACCGAAGTGCCACAGAACCGTCCCGGATCGGAAAACGGAGAGAGATCGACGGATTTCGGATCGTCATGTTGCAGCACTGCGGATCATGCACCGCAGCCCGACACAGAGGACATGACGACGGCGCGGGCGCTGTTCTCTCGATCTGCTGTAACTCGAAACAACGATATCGACAATCTGGAGGTATCTGAAGAATCCAATGACGATACGCCGGCGAATCGAGTTACAGCAGATGTTGCAGCACCGGTGACAGCAGTGTTACAGCAGCGTGATTGCTGCAACTCGCTCGACCCCCACGACTTTCTCGAGACGGCCGATCCGGCCTTCGAGCCGTGCTCGGCCTGCGGCGCGAAGCCGTCGCACTACCGGGAGAAGCGCGGCGGCGAAGGCCGGCTCTGCCGGCGCTGCTACGGCGCTGCCGTGCGGCGCGAGCAGCGGGCCGGGCCGCCGCTGCCGAACGCGATCGACGCCGGCGCGCTGCACCGTGTCGCCGCGTCCGTCGGCCGGTGCGACGTCTGCGGGCTCGAAGCGGCCGCGTGGAGCGGCGGCGGCGTGCGGCTCTGCGAGGCGTGCTACCGGCGGGAGGTCAGGAGGAGCGTCGAGGCCGGCGACGGAGCGCCGGCGGAGGCGTAGGAGCAATCATGACCGACGACACGATGACAGTCAGGGTCGATCCGGCGGTGAGGGCCGCGATCGACGACCTCGTCCGCAGGGGCGAGTACGAAAGCGTTGACGAATTTCTGAACCGGGCGGTCCTGACGTTCCTCCGCTTGGAGGAGATCGACGTGGAGGGGGTGCCCGCCGGCCCGCACCCGTTCGTGGTCTTCTTCGAGTCGCCGCGGGGACGGGCGCTGCTCCGCGAGATCGTGCACGAAGCGCGGGGAGAGTGAGGGCGTAAAGGCCCGGTTCTCGGGCGGCGGGGCGCGGGCATGTTTCACGCCGCTGCCACCGTCATGACGGGGGCGGGCGGGGCGTCGTCCTTCGCATTTCCCCGCCGGCCGATGCGGTCGGGCGCGACGGATCGGCGTCTGTTGCGACGCACGACTGCACACCGATGCAAACCCGCCTGTATTATCCCGGGTGCTGCCAAACTTCCGCTCATGGATACTGCGACGGCGCGCCGGGTAGTCCGCGCGACCGTCCTCGCCTGTGCGGCGGTCCTGCTCGCGGCATCCGGCGCCGGGGCCGCGAGGGGGGAGGTCGTGGTGCCGGGCATGATCGAGGCCGAGGCGTTCGATCCCGGCGGCGAGGGCGTGGGATACCACGACACCACGCCGGGCAACGGCTTCGGGGCGTGCCGGACGGCCGAGGACGTGGATATCGCGGCCCTGCCCGGCGGCGGGTATGCCGTGGCCGATGTCGAGGACGGCGAGTGGCTCGACTACACCATCGACGGGCTCGCGAATCCGCCGGGGGGCTATCCGTACCCGGTCCTGTTCTACGTCGCGAGCGACCGCGACGGCCGGTCCATCCAGGTAGCGGTCGACGGGACGGTGGTGCGGAACGTGAGCGTGCCGAACACGGGGAGTCTCCGGACGTTCTCGCCGGTGATGACCCAGTTCGGCCTCCCGCTCCGCGGCCCGCCGTCGGAGGGGAACCGGACGACGGTCCGGGTCCGCTTCTGCGGCGACGGCCAGAGCCTGGACCGGATCGTGTTCCGGGACGATGCTCCCACTGTCTGGGGCGACCAGTGGATGACGCCGCCGTTCTCGATAAACGTGACGAACGGGACGGCGCCGCTCACGGTGCAGTTCACGGACGGTTCGGGGCAGTGGACGTACGGCTGGCACTGGTACTTCGGCGACGGGATGTTCTCGGACGAGCGGAACCCCGTACACACGTTCGCGAGCCCCGGGAACTATACGGTCGTGCAGCGGGTCGACGAGGAGGACCACTGGATGGAGAACTACCCCGGGGTCGGGGTCCATATCCTGGAGCCGAGGTCCGGCGCGGGGGCATTGATCGTCGTCAGGCCGCCGGTGATCGCCGTGCCTCCCGGCCCGGCCCTGCCGCTCGACGGCGACGGTGACGGGCGGTACGAGGACGTGAACGGCAACGGCCGCGGGGACTTCGGGGACGTGGTGCTGTTCTTCAACCGGCTGAGCTGGATCGCGGCGAACGAGCCGTCGACGGAGTTCGACTATACCGGAAACGGCCGGATCGACTTTGCGGACGTGGTCTGGCTCTTCGACCGGCTCTGATCACTTTTTCCTGCCCTGCGCCCGGCGATCCGGTCTTCGAGCCATGCAGCGTCTGCGGGAGATCGCCGACGTTCTACCGCGATCGACGCCGGCGCGCTGCACCGTGTCGCCGCGTCCGTCGGCCGGTGCGACGTCTGCGGGCTCGAACGGGCCGCGTGGTCCGGCGGCGGCGCGAGCATCCCCGCAGCTCCCCGCGATCCGGATGGTTGGGGACGGCATTGCGAGCGGCGATCCCGGACGCCGTCTTTTCCGTTCTCGATTATCGATGGCACAGCACTATCGGCACCCGTAAATACCCGGCCCATGATGATCCGTTACATGAGACCGCGCTCGCTCCTCCTGATCGGCGTCGCCCTCCTCCTGCTCGCGGCCGCCCCGGCCGCCGGCCTGGTCGCGATAGCGAACCTCAGCCTCCCGGACAGGCCCGTCGGTATCCTGAACGCCGGCGAGGACCCCGTCGACCTGACGGGCTGGACGCTCGCGGACGAGAGGACCACGGACACGTACACCTTCCCGCGCTTCACGCTCGCGTCCTGGAAGATGGTCATCGTCCATCCCGGCCGCGGCACGAACTCCGCGACCGACCTGTACTGGAACGGCGGGTCCCCCGACGCGGCCTGGAACAGCGACGGCGACGTCGTGACGTTCCGTGACGCCGCGGGCACCAGGATCGCCGACTCCCGGGGTTTCGTCCTCGGCGCGCCGACCCTTCCCCCGAGGCCCGTGACGCCGCTGCCGACGGTCACGGCGCTCCTGCTGCCGGGATATCGCCCGCCCGTCTCGCCCATTCCGACGCCCTACATCACCACGCCGCCGGCCGGCGGGTCGCCCTACGGCCCCTACGGCCCGATCGCGCCGCCGTACCCGACCACGATCCGGACGCTCGCGCCGGGACAGACGACGGTCCCGACGACGCTGCCGACGGTGCCCATACCGTACGGGCAGGCGCCGATAGCCCTTCCCACGGGAACCCCGCGCCCGGTACTGCTACCCGCCGCCGCCCCGGTGAGCCCGATCGGGACCTCGAATGCGCTCGCGCCGGGCGTGAAGCCGCTGCCCGGCGGGAAGCGGTACGCGATCGGGAAGCCCGGGGCGTTCCTGGGCGGCCGCTTCGGGTCGGGGAACGCGACGGCCGGGCCGGGACCGCGGACGGTCTCGGCCGGCGGCACGGTCCTGAAGCCCGGCAGTATCTCGTTCGGGCTCGCGCCGCCGAAGGGGCAGTTCGTCCGCTGGTATCCCGCGGCGCGCTGGGCGGCCGGGATCCGCTGATCGATTCTCAAGAGAGAGGGGACTGATTGTCCCGGCGGCGTCCGGCTCTTCGCCCGCCGCTGAAGAGACCGTCGCCCCTCCCTCTTCTGTCGCCGGTACTGTCGGAAACAGTGCCGGCCATTTCGGCATGCTTATTGCCGCAGCCCCCGATCGATCGCGTACCAGACGGAAGGGGTGGAACAGATGCGGATACGGTCCCCGATCCGGGGTCTTCTCCTGGCGGCGGTGCTGATCGCGCTCGGCGCGGCACCCGTCGCGGCCGCCGCGCCGTACGGCGAGAGCCCGGCCATCGCCTGGCAGACACTGCTCGGCGGCAACGGAACGGACTACGGCAGCGATGCCCAACAAACATCCGACGGCGGATACATCCTCCTCGGGTACTCCGATTCGAGCGCGAGCGGGGACGTTACCGGCACCAATCACGGCGGGAACGATCTCTGGGTGGTGAAACTGGACAGTGCCGGGACGGTCCAGTGGCAACAACTCCTCGGCGGCAGCGGAAACGAATACGCGCTCTTGCACTCCGTACAGCAGACGTCCGACGGCGGATACGTCCTCGTCGGGAGCTCCTATTCGAGCGCAAGCGGGGACGTCACCGGCACCAATCACGGCGATTCCGACTACTGGGTGGTGAAACTGGACGGCGCCGGGACGGTCCAGTGGCAGAGACTTCTCGGCGGCATCCAGGGTGACTGGTGCTCCTCCGTACAGCAGACCTCCGATGGCGGGTACGTCCTGTTCGGGAGCTCCTATTCGAGCGCGAGCGGCGACGTGGCCGGTACGAATCACGGCACCAGCCTCGAAGACTTCTGGGTGGTGAAACTGGACGGCGCCGGGACGGTCCAGTGGCAGGAACTCCTCGGCGGCAACGGAATGGACATCGGCCTTTCCGCGCAGCAGACGTCGGACGGCGGGTACGTCCTCATCGGGTGCTCCTATTCGAGCGCGAGCGGCGATGTCGCCGGCACCAATCACGGCGATTTCGATCTCTGGGTGGTGAAACTGGACGGCGCCGGGACGGCCCAGTGGCAGCAACTCCTCGGCGGCAGCGGACGCGACGTGGGATTCTCCGTTCGGCAGACCGTGGACGGCGGGTACATCCTCCTCGGGAGCTACGATTCGAGCGCGAGCGGCGACGTCGCCGGCACCAGTCACGGCGGGAATGATGCCTGGGTGGTGAAGCTGAACGGCGCGGGAGCGATCGAGTGGCAGAAACTCCTCGGCGGCAGCGGGGACGAGTATGGATATTCCGTACTGCAGAATGCCGATGGTGGGTACGTCCTCTTCGGGGGCTCCTCGAGCGCGGACGGGGACATCACCGACACCCCCCACGGCCTCAATGATTGCTGGGTGGTGAAGCTGGACAGCGCGGGAGCGATCGAGTGGCAGAAACTCCTCGGCGGCAGCGGACGCGACGGGGGATTCTCCGTTCAGCAGACTGCCGACGGCGCGTACGTCCTCTTCGGGTACTCCGAATCGAGTGCGAGCGGGGATGTCACCGGCGCCTCTCACGGGGGGGGCGATCTCTGGATGGTGAAGCTGACTGGGTCGATGTCCTCGATCCCCGGCGCGGTCGGGTACTCGACCGACACTGACGACGACGGGCTCTGCGACGACGTGAACGGCAACGGCCATGCGGACTTCGCGGACGTGGTCCTGTACTTCAACCAGATGACTTGGATTGCGGCGAATGAGCCGATGGCGGCGTTCGACTGCAACGGCAACGGCCGGATCGACTTCGCCGACGTCGTCTGGCTCTTCGACCACCTCTGATCCTTTTTTTCTGGCCTTTCGCCATGCGACGGAGCCGAAGACCCGGACGTTCGTGACGCCGTACCGGGCGGCCACGGCCAGGATCTCCGGGCGCTTTGCGGCGAGCAGGGCGTAGACGTCGGCCGGCATGTGCGTTCGCTGTTAGATCGGGGGGAACGAATATGAAGGCATCGACGGGGCGGCGCTGCGGGCCGGCGGCGCGAATCTTCAAGAGCTTCCACGGTGCACGGTCATACGGTGAGCCCATGGCAGAATATCGTGTGACCGTCGTGATCGAGCAGGACGAGGACGGGTATGCCGCCTTCAGCCCCGAGCTACAGGGCTGCTATGCGCAGGGCGATACCTGGGAGGAGGCGATGGCCATGATCCAGGACGCCATCCGCCTTCACCTCGAGGACCGGGCGGCCGCGGGCGATCCCTTTGTCCCGTCGCGGATGGTCGGCGTGGTCCAGGTCAACGTCGAGGTATGACCGGAAAGCTGCCCCGGATCCCGGCGGCCCGGCTGATCGCGCCTCTGGAGCGGCGCGGTTTCGTCTGTGTCCGCCAGAGCGGCAGCCACCGGATCTACCGGAACGACGACGGAGTCCGCGTAACGCTCCCCGTCCACGCCAACCAGGTCCTCCATCCGAAGATCCTCAAACAGATCCTCCTTGACGCCGGCATCGATCCGGACGAGATCGCGTAGCGACGGCCGGCCGCCGTGATCGTGGCGGCGGGCCGGGTCGTAGATCGTGCAACGGCCGGGGATGGCCGACAGGGCGGTGCGTCGTCCTCCTCTTTTTCACGCCGGTGAACGGCATCGGGCTTGAGCTGGCCGCGTGCCTGGGCGCGGATGCCATCGGGTGAGCGGCTCGGCCCCGTCTCCTGGCCGGAGCTGGTCTAATAATGTGTTATTGTGGGATGAAACGGATTTAAAATATTTTAACGGGTCAGATGGCTCCCCTACAACATCTTTGAGTGCAACCTATCCTCTGTTTTCTGAATCATAAATGGCCTTTATGATAGTGAGATAACATCATCGCATTTGATTATTTGTTTTTGAAAGAGAGTCCCAGAAGGGTTCGGTTAAGATAACTTGATGCAAAGTATGTTCGTATTCTGTTAACGAATGTTTTGATATGCCCGATGATGAAGAAACCGAGGATGCCTTTTTCAAGAGAGTAACCGAACAAATTGTTGACTCAGGTCTACCCCTTGAATTGAGGACATTTCTCCTTCTCGATAAAAACGGTTGGTATGTTGAACCAAATGTATTCTACAGCGACATAGAGTCGAATGACAAACGAGAAATCGACCTTATCGCAAAAAAGAGGGCAAATGACCTCGGAAGGGCCACGAATGAAAGAATATTGATTATTGAATGTAAAAAGAATACATCAAAACCGTGGGTCTTCTTTAAACAAGAGAAGGTTCGTCCTTTTGTCTCTGATTTGAACGTTATCCAATACGGAAATTGTGGTGCTGGTTTTGGCTATTGGGATATGACAATTTCTAAAGGTGCCCATCATTTCTGCAAATACCCAATTCATACCTGCTCCCTTGTCCCGTTTTCGAATCGGAATGAATCTAACCAAATATTTGGTGCGGTAGAGCAAGTTCTCTCCGCCCTAAGTTTCTATGCTAATCGTGCCCAAAGACAACTCGCTGCAATCGACCCTGATACATGTTCACCGCACCTTGAAGTTGTCTATCCTGTCATAGTATTTGATGGAAGACTCCTTTCTGCATCAATTAACGGAGATGAAATTCATCTCGAAGATACTCCAGTAATTCACTATAGAGTATACAATGAATTAATGAATCGAGCCCCGCTTATCATCGAGGCTCCTGAACGTAGCACCTATACGACATTCAAGTCATATATAATTTCAATAATACACAAAGACCATTTCGAAGAATATATTCGGAAGTGGTTTAATTAAACATCAAATCCATGCTCATTTTTAGGCTCTTTTTTTTCTGAATCAAAGAAGGGTATATTTCGAGGATTGATTCTGCTTCGAATCAATCTATACTCGGTGGCAATCGTTTCTTTTCAGTCGAAACATGCAGATCAAATTACCAAATTATATGCTCTGGTCGGTTCCACTCAGCGCAAGGTTTCTATCGTTCATAGAGCCGGATAAGGCGTAACGAATTATTTAATCGCCAAAAGCCCCAGCCCTGTACAGGTCTATGCGTTGCTGTAATTGTTGTTCTCTCCATTCCTTCAACAGTTCATACATTTCGAGCCTAATTTTGATCAATTCCCTTTCTGGAACCCCCGCTGCCCTCATTTTATCAAATTGATATTGCTTTGCTCGGAGAACGTCATATGCTGCAGGAGGATATGCTTTCCATTCTGGCGGATAATATTCTCGACTCCTTCGCTCTTCGTACATATTGGGATGCTCAAGTACCCATCGATTATAGTGCAGTTCCATCATAACGTCATAAAGAACTGAAAGCATCTCCCTATTCGAATCGATAATAAACGATGCGAGGCTGTCATCCTGGTCGTTGCGAAGGCCCTTTAAAAACCGTTCTGCAGTAAGTTCTCTCATCGCATTTGCAACGGGGTTATCCATTGATGGGGATTCTTGAAAACGCCGGATAAAGTCCCTTAATTGAATCCTAATCCCGTCGCTATTACCTACATCAAAATTATAGAAAATCGTCCTCATAGAACTCAGATCAAACGGGATGTCATTCCCGTCTTCAATCATATGAATGCAAGGTTGTTCTGTCAGATGACGAATCCCCAATTCATAAAAAACGTTAGGGTTGCCATCCGTTAAATCCGCGATTACTAATGGGGCTTGTATCAAATTCATCACTATTTGCCTTTGAATATCGCCGCCATCAGACATTCTATTCGCAATTCTTGGGACGAGGCCAAATTCTTGAAGGGCGGGCTCAATTAGGTATCTAATCAATTTGTCAGTTCTGGTGCGTGTGGTTGTTCCCGACTCTCCAATTGGAGCAATAATGAAACAAGCATCCCCTGCTTTCATTCTATCATTCCAGAAATGGTGATTGGAGATATTAATGATACGTAAAAAATGATACTAAAATGTGTATAATTATATGTTAATTGTAGAATTAGAAACCGCGCCAACGGTATAGTTGACAATTTTCAGTGTGGAGTCTGCAACCTCATTAGTCGAACTGTTTAATGAACATAAACAAACAAGCGATGCCACAATAAATATCAGTAGCAATACAACTTCGAAAAAGAACTTCATGAGATAGCCAGTTCTGCCTGCATCTGCTAACCATGTCCTAATATAAATATATATTTTCCTATTTGGATTAACCCTCACTGCAGGATTATCAGGCTGCTTGACCCCAATAAGTTCATCAATCCTATTACATATTCCGATGAGAGATTTTCGAATTTCATCCCTGATTTTATTCTCATCCCATCTCTCAGTTTTATAAATTGACTCATATGATTGTAAATTTAAAATCCTCTCTATATGGTTATGTATGTCCCCGACTGCCCTAATATAGGTATTATCAAAATTGAATGTATTGATGTGTTTTTCAAAGTATTTCTTTGACGAATACGGGATAATGGGATCGTGAAAACTTAATTCACTGTCGCGTTTTGAGGGAATGGGAATAGGTTCATCATCCCTTAGATAAGGGCGAATTGCATCCCCCAACTCACGACAATGGGCTCGCAACCCAGTTAACTCGCTGCTCCGTTGTTGGTAAATGTCATCACTGGATTTGAAAAATGCTAATATTATGGCAACACCCGCTGCAACGATTGTGCCAAATAATGCTATTGCCGGTATAGATGAAATTGCCTTCACCTTCTTGGTCTTGTGTTTTCCTCGTATGCTAATAGGAATACCTAAATTGTATTTTGCTAACTCTAGGTCAAGGAATAGTAATACAAAAGGATTATCCCTATTCAATAAGCATTGAGCGTTGTGGCTTTAAATCCCTATACCGAATGGGAAGAATATCAGAACATAGAGGAAGACTTTCTTCGTTACCTTCGGAACGTTCCTTTGGCAGCGGCTCATTTCGAAGTTTGGTCCTTTCCACTAAGCAACTTCTTAATCAATATCGGCAGTTTGATCGACTCATTTTTTAAAAATATTGCATTTGAAGAATCAATGCGTTCTGCCCTAGGGATTGAAACAATCACCGGAGAAAAGGGGAAATCAAATATTGTAAGATACCAAGCCGTATTTGAGCCATTTTATTCCTTATCAAAGAGCACTATTATGGAATTAAAGAACTATTCTGCACTATTTCCTTTTGCGAATTGGAACATGGAGGATAATCGAAAACCAACTGCTCCAAGTTGGTGGGATGCCTATACAAGTTTAAAACATGATAGATTTCAAAATAATGAACAAGCGACTCTAAAAAATACATTAGATGCACTCGGGGGTCTCTTTCTATTAAATGTAAAATCAATTGAAACCCGCCGAGCCCTTCTGGCGAATCGGGTAATCATTACAAGTAAGTTTCCCTTTGATAGTGCGACCCGAATGCTGGAAAAAAATGAACCATTTAATTGCTTTCCTGGCATGTATTATGCAAAAACTAATCTCTTTGGTTATGTATACGAAACCGAAGGTTTCGCATTAAATGAAGAACATAGAAAACTAATCCTGTCTCCAAAATATCGCGGATTTTTTAATCCATCGCAGGACTCTCAGCGCTAACATTATTTTTTCGGCTCTCAGGCCTTATGCATCTCGATTCCATCACTCATTTCAGAAAGATGGAGCCAAAGAAGAAGTATCGTTACACTTACCTCAGACTCAAGAAAGGTCAGCACAATGATCTGATCAATAAGCGCGCGGCTGTTTACGAAATAGATGGGTCGTTTTTGATCGTACCGATAGAAGAATCGGTTTACACTCCCCAATTGGAAAAGAACGCTTGCGCACAGTCAAAGAGCAAATTGAAAGGCATATCGGAGTACAAACTGAACACGAAGAAAATCTCAAGCAAGAACCAGAGTCAGACTGTGACCCAAATAACTATTATAATAATAGACAAACTAATCGGTATTCGAGGTGTTTTCCCGTAAATGCCCAATCTCCGCGGGCGTCGGGATCTGCATGCTATTACTCAAGGGAATATACACGGATTAGCGCTATGCTTCGATACGCCAAGAGAATGAAAACGAGTGGGAGGAGTAAGCCTCCGGTGAGCCAGTGATGAAACACTCAATTCTGGTAAAGCCACTTTTGGTAGTTAATCCGCCGGAATCCTGAAAACCCGCCCCATTCTATTCGCCTCCCCCAATGAAATCGCATTTATAAGCCTATATAAAGTCGATATAAAAAGCAGGTGCGAAAGCACCGGGAGGAACAGAAATGGCAAACTTTGTCCAGAGCGGCGTCGTGAAGAGCGCCGTCCGCGAACTCACCGCGCCGATCGCCGACGTGGCCGCGTTCACGGAGGTCGTCGACGACGTCGTCACCAACAACCCGTTCGGCTGCACGCCGTACCAGGTCGGCACCGAGAACCTGCCCGCGGTCGAGAAGTCGCGGGAGTCGTACACGGGCCGAATCGTGTACGAGAACGGCGAGGCCGAGACCGTCGGCCAGGTCAGCGTCCGCTGCCCGACCGTCGCCGCGTACACCGCGAACGTCGCTACCGTGCTCGCGAACGCCGCGCTCGCGTCCGCCATGGGCGGCACGGCCGTCCACGCCACCGACAGCGACTCGTTCGCGGCGGTCCTTCGCTGCCACGCCGCGAGCGGTGAGATCTTCACGCTCTCGTTCTCGCGCAACCGGCTCACCCTCGCCTCGTACGAGGACGACGCCATCCGCACGGCCGTCGAGAACTGGGCCGACGCGGTGCCGACGCTCGCGTAGATGGATCCCATCGGGATCGGTATCGGCTCCGTCGT
>JBDKUZ010000056.1:0-9904 GCA_039679395.1 Methanospirillum sp.
CATGCTTGATCTCCTCGAGCCGGACGTCGCGGCCGCCGAGGCCGAGGATGTAGTCGAGGACGGGAACGCTCGATCCGTAGAGCGCGTCCTTCACCTCGAGCGCCACCGCGCCGCGGGCCGTCCCGCCGCCGGCGCCGAGGACGACGTTCTTGTCGAGCACGGCCACGCGTTCGACATTCGCGAGCGCGGCTCGCAGGTCCTCTGCCGGGAACGGGCGGAAACAGCGGATCCGGACGAGGCCCACCTTCTTTCCCTCGTCGCGCATCTCGTCGATCGCGTCCTTCGTCGTGCCGCAGATCGAACCCAGGGCCACGATCGCGGTCTCGGCGTCCTCCATGCGGTACGCCTCGATCAGGGCGGAGTAGTCGCGGCCGAACGTCTCGCCGAACTCACATCCGACCTCGCGGATCACATCGATCGCCCGCTTCTGGGCCTGGTCCGTCTCGTACCGGAACTCGAGGTAGTAGTCAGGGGTGGCGTACATCCCCATCGAGACCGGGGCCTTCGCGTCGAGCATGAACTTCGGCACGAACGGCGGCAGGAAGGCGTCGACCTGCTCCTGGGAGAGCATATCCACGGGCTCGTACGTATGCGAGAGGATGAATCCATCGAAGCAGACCATCGTCGGAAGGAGTACGCGGTGGTCCTCGGAGACTTTATAGCCGATGTAGTGGAGGTCGACGGCCTCCTGGTTGTCCTCGGCGTAGAACTGGAGCCAGCCGGCATCGCGGACCGAGATCGAGTCCTGCTGGTCGTTCCAGATCGAGAGCGGCGCGCCGAGCGCACGGTTCGCGATGGTCATCACGAGCGGCAGACGCATCCCGGCCATGTTGAAACAGACCTCGAACATCAGGGCGAGCCCCTGCGAGGTCGTGGCCGAGTACGCGCGCGAACCCGCCGCAACCGCACCCTCGCAGGCCGAGAGGGCCGAGAATTCGCTCTCGACCGTGATGTAGTCCGCAGCGAGCTCGCCGTTCGCGACGATCTCGGCGAGCGCCTCGACGATATGCGTCTGGGGCGTGATCGGGTACGCGGAGATCACCTGTGGCCGGCAGCGCCGGACGGCCTGGGCGACCGCGATCGAGCCCTCCATAATCTCGAGCGCCATTACTTCTCCTCCTTTTCCATGGTGATCGCCTTCTTCGGGCACTCCTCGGCGCAGAGGCCGCAGCCCTTGCAGTAGTCGTAGTCCGGCACGAACTCCTTCCCCTCCGTCTCGCGAATGCAGCCCTCGGGACAGACAAGCTGGCACATGCCGCATTTCGAACAGGCCGACGGGTCGAACTTCGGCACGAAGACCCGCCACGAGCCGGTTTTATTCTCGCGAGACTGCCCCGGCGGAGCTGCGCAGCCGACGTTGAGCGCCATCTAGACCGCCTCCGCCTTGGCCTTCATCTCGTCGTACGCCCGTCGCGTTGTCTCGATATTCTTCTCGGCGAGCGCGCCGGAGAAGCGGTGCCGGAGGGCGCCCTCCAGGGTCTCGAACGAGACCAGGCCCGTTGCGGCAGCGAACGCGCCCATCAGGGCCGTGTTCGTGATCGGAAGCCCCAGCGTCTCGAGTGCGATCGTGGTCGCGTCGATGGTCAGGACGCGGACACCGGCGGGGATCGGAAAATCGGGCTCCCGCTCGGTGTTGATGATCGCGATGCCGCCGTGAGTCATGCCCTTAAAGACATCGACGTCCCGGATCAGGGTCGGGTCCTGAACGATCACGAAGTCGGGTTCGTAGACCTGGCTCCGGAGCCGGATCGGCCGGTCGCTGAACCGGACGAAGGCCTGGACCGGGGCGCCGCGCCGCTCGACGCCGAAAGCCGGGAAAGCCTGGACGTACTTCCCGCCCTCGAACGCGGCGACCGCGATCAGTTCGGCCGCCGTGACCGAGCCCTGGCCGCCCCTGCCGTGGATGCGTAGCTCCTGCATAGTGCGTCCCTTAATCTTACATGATAAATCCTTATAAATTTCCCTGCAGAGGCCTCAGCGGTCGACGGGGATACCGAGGATCTCGTCGGCTCCGCCGAAGACATCGCGGGCGATCCGTACGAGCCCTTCCGCGGCGGCCCATTCGTCGTGGACCGCGACGGGCCGATCGATCAGACCCGCGACCTCGTCAGCGACGAGGGGCGCAAGCGAGCCCGCGAGCACGACCGTCGCATCCGGCGCGAGAAGCAACAGGGCCGCGCACTCCATCGCGGCGAACATCGCGACTGTCCTCAAACGCTCGGACTCGGGCATCGTGTATTCGACGCCCGCGCGAAGGAAGGCCTGATTCGCCGTCTCTTCGCCGAGGTCGATCCGGCGGATCGCATCCACGTCGAGGGCACCGTGCCGCATGCCGGGGGCGAAGAGGCAGGCGTCGAACGCTCCCACGACGCGCCCGTCGCGAACGAGGAGCGAGACCGTGTTCGACGAGATGTCCGCCACCACGACGTCGGGGCCATGTTCGAGGACCCCGAGGTACGCGATCCCGAGTTTCTCCGGGCTCGTCTGGTGCGAGTACGCCTTGAACCGCGGGTCCGTGGGCGAGCCGCGGTGAAGCCCGGGGATGACGACAGTGGGGATGCCGCTCGCGGCCATCACGTCGAAGACGCGCGTGCCGCCCCCGATGTGCTCGCCCGCTCCTTCGCGGCTGACCACGCCGCGATTCCTCACGCGCTCGATCGGAGTGATGGCGCTGATCCCGTCGCCCATCGAGTAACAGAGCGCGCACCCCTCGATCGAGCCGATCGGGCCGAGCCGATCGAGTGCACCCAGCTCGAAGGCACAGGCGTCGGCCCGAGGGAGCTTGAACGTCCCGGACTCGGTGGCGAAGCGCATGGCCGTCGTGCCGTGGTCGATCCCGAGATACATCGCAGTACTCGTATAGGGGCGACGCCCTATAATGATACGATGTTCAGCGTCGTAACCGGCGGGGCCGGGTTCATCGGGTCGCACCTCGTGGACGCGCTCGTCGCCCGCGGCGACGACGTACTCGTGATCGACAACCTCTCGACCGGGGAACGGAGCAACCTCGCAGGCCACCTCGAGAGCGGACGAATCGAACTCGTGGTCGCCGACCTTCTCGAGGACGGCTGGCAGGAGCGGCTCGCCGGGGCCGGGCGGGTTTTCCACGTCGCCGCCGACCCCGACGTCCGCGGCGGCGCGTCCTCGCCGATCTCGATGTTCGAGGAGAGCGTGGTCGCGACGGTCCGCGTTCTCGAGGCCATGCGCGAGGCGGGTGTACCCGAGGTAGCGTTCACCTCGACCTCGACCGTCTACGGCGAGGCGACCGTGATCCCGACACCCGAGGACTACGCCCCGATGGTCCCGATTTCGGTCTACGGCGCGGGCAAGCTCGCCTGCGAGGCGATGATCGGGGCGTACTGTCACTCGTTCGGGATGCGCTCGTTCATCTTTCGGTTCGCGAACATCGTGGGGGAGCGCTCGAACCACGGGGTCTCGTGGGACTTCATCCGGAAGCTCCGTGCGGACCCGGGGCACCTCGAGATCCTCGGCGACGGGCGCCAGACCAAGTCCTACCTCGAGGTCCACGCCTGCGTAGACGCGTTCCTGTACGTCTGCGATCACGCGGCAGAGACGGTCAATACCGTCAACATCGGGTCCGAGGACTGGGTCGACGTGGTGACAATCGCGGACCTCGTGGCGGACGCGATGGGACTCGAGGCCGTCGAGTACCGATTCACGGGCGGAGATCGGGGCTGGGTCGGCGACGTGCCCCGCATGCGCCTTGCCATCGACCGCCTGAGATCCCTCGGATGGCGTCCGCCGATCGGCTCGCGCGAGAGCATGGAGATCGCGATCCGGGGCCAGCTCGGTGCTATATGAAGGCCGTCGTTCTCCTCGGCGACGGGATGGCCGACGAGCCCATCGAGGAGCTCGGCGGGCTCACCCCGCTCGAGTACGCCGAGACGCCGAACATGGACCGCGTCGCGCGCGAAGGCCGTACCGGGCTCGTCGCAACCGTGCCCGACGGCTTCGAGGCCGGCTCGGACGTCGCCAACCTGGGGCTGCTCGGGTACGAGCCAGAAAGATACTACACAGGCCGTGGCCCGCTCGAGGCCGCAAGCATGGGCATCGCCCTCGCCGACGACGACGTGGCGTACCGCTGCAACCTTGTCACGGTCGTCGATGGCATCATGGCCGACTTCTCCGCCGGCCACATCACGAGCGCCGAGGGGGCAGCGCTCCTTGCCACGCTCCAACCGGCGGTTCGGAACGTCAGGGTCGTGCCGGGAATCTCCTACCGCAACCTCCTCGTGGCCCCCGGCGCGGCCGGGGAACGAGGAACGCCTCCCCACGACATCGTCGGCCAGGAGATCGGCCCGTATCTACCGAATGGACCCGACCGCGATCTCCTGCTCGCCTGCATGGCCACCGCGGAGGAGGTCTTCGAAGGACATCCGGTCAACCTCGGGCGGATCGCGGAAGGAAAGCCCCCGGCGACCGGGATCTGGCCCTGGTCCGGAGGCCGGCGACCGGCGCTGCCGCCCTTCCGTGAGCGGTTCGGCGTCGCGGGGGGCATGATCTCGGCCGTGGACCTGCTCAACGGCATCGCGCGGTACGCGGACCTCGAGGTGATCCCCGTGCGCGGCGCCACCGGGTACCTCGACACGAACTACGAGGGCAAGGCCCGTGCCGTACTTGCCGCCCTCGACCGGCTCGACTTCGTCTACTGCCACGTCGAGGCGCCGGACGAGGCCGGTCACATGGGCTCGGTCGAGGAGAAGGTCCGGGCGATCGAGCGCGTCGACGGGATGCTCGGGGCGATCCTGGACGGGTTCGACGGCGTGATCGCCGTCCTGCCGGACCATGCGACGCCGATTCGCCTGCGGACGCACACGCGCGAACCTGTGCCTGTCGCCGTCCGCGGGCTCGGCACGGACGGCACGCGCAGCTACTCGGAGAGGTCGGCGGAGAAGGGAAACCTCGGGCGCCTCGAGGCGACGGCGCTCCTGCCGCTCCTGCTCGGGCGGCCGTAAGTCGGCATCAGCCCCCTTGCGTCATCACGGGTCAGTGGGGGTAACTCTCATCATCTGCCGAAGGGCCGCCCGCAGGACGGGCACGTAGAGGTACGTGCGGTCGAGGCTCTTGATAGTTGTTCCGCCGGACCCCGGCGCGTGCGAAATTCAACCGAACCATTAATAAGCGGCATCGCGGCAATGTGAGATTGGTGAGTACCATGCCGAAGCGGGAAATGACTATCGGAGTCACGGTCAACCTCCAGAACTACGAGAGCCTCCGGATCGAGGTCGAGGACGACGTCGAGAGCGAGGAGGACGTTCGCTCGCTCGTCGCGTTCCTCGACGAGACCCTCGCCCTCTTCGGGCGCGGGGACCCCGGGACCGAGAAAGCCGTCGACCATTACCGCAAGCGCGTCCTGCAGGGAGCCCGGGGTGCCGCCTCCGCAGGACCGGCCGCGATCCCGGTGGTCGAGCCCGTGGTCGAGCCGCCCGCGCCCGTGCCGATCGCGACCGAGCCGCCCGAGGAGGGCCCGGCGCCGAAGCCAGCCCCGAAAGTCGCGGCAAAGCCCGCCTCGAAAACTCCGGCGAAGGCGCCGGCCCCCTCACCCACGGGAGCCGTCTGCGAGTCCTGCGGCGCGCCCGTGAGCGCGGCCGAGGAGAAGACGAGCCGCCTCTTCGTCTCGAAGACTCTCTGCAAAAAGTGCATCCAGAGCCTCTGAGGCGGCCCCTCTCCCTCCCATCTCCGTGACCCGCCACCTGCTGAACTGGAACGAGACGGTCTTTCGCGACCCGGAGGTCTTCGACCCCGACTTCGTCCCCGAGCAGTTCAACTTCCGCGAGGCTCAGCTGCAGGAGCTCGCCTTCCAGCTCCGCCCCGGCCTCCGTGGAGCGCGCCCCCTGAACACGGTCTGCCGCGGCCCGCCCGGTACGGGCAAGACCACGACCATCCGGAAGCTCTTTGCCGAGGTCGAGGAGACCACCAAGGCCCTGGTCCCGATCTACGTCAACTGTCAGATCGACAACACCACCTTCGGGATCCTCTCCGAGGTCTACACCCGGCTCTCGGGCCATGGGGTCCGGGCCTCCGGGACGTCGACCAAGAAAGTCGTCGACGCCGTGGCCCGTCTTCTCGAACGGGACAACACCGTTCTCGTGGTCGCCCTCGACGACGCGAACTACCTGCTCTTCGAGAACGAGCTCAACCGGGTGCTCTACTCGCTCCTGCGCACCCACGAGGTCCACCCGCGAACAAAGATCGCCGTGATCGTGATCCTCTCCGATCTCTCGGTCAACCTCCCCGAGCGGCTCGATGCCCGTGTCCAATCGATCTTCAGGCCGGGCGAGGTCTACTTCAACCCGTACACGTCGGACGAGGTCGGGATCATCCTGGACGAGCGGGCGCGGCAGGGCTTCTACCCGGGCGTTCTCGCCACGGACGAGCTCGATCTCGTGGTCGACCAGACCATGAAGACCGGCGATCTCCGTGTCGGGATCGACCTTCTGAAGCGGGCCGGGATCGCGGCGGAGATGGACGGGCGACGGCGGATCCAGAAAGAGGACGTCTGCCGCGCATACACGGCGTCGCGTTTTCTCCATCTCGACGCGGTCATCCGGACGCTTCGCGAGGAGGAGCGGGCCGTTCTCGAAGGGCTCGCACGGGTCGCCGCCGAGAACGACGAGATCACGTCCGGCGACCTCTACGAGCGGATCCGGAAAGAATGCGGCATCAAATACACGCGCTTCTGGGAGATCGTCACCAAGTTCGAGACCATGCACCTGGTCGACATCCACTTCCGCGCGGGACGCGGGAGGACGCGGACGGTCAGCCTCAGGTACGAGCCCGAAAGAATCCTGGAACGGCTTAAATAATAGCGGAAACGTTTTGGCAAGTCTTATCTCTTTTGCAGCTCTCCTTATTGGCATACGGGGGTTCAGCGTGTGCTCAGCGTAAACGAACTGGCATTGGAGATATTCGAGAATCTGGCCGAATTCGCGGAGGAGTTCAACGCGGCATACCACGAGCTCGGCAACGGCGCCCGCATCGTCGACTGCGGCGTGAGCACGAGGGGCGGCTACGCCGCGGGACGCGCCTTCACCGAGATCTGCATGGGCGGTCTCGGCGAGGTCGACTTCTCGATGGGCGAGATCGGGGGGATCCCGCTTCCGTTCATCGAGGTCAACACCGACTTTCCGTCGGTGGCCTGCCTCGGCGCGCAGAAGGCCGGCTGGACGGTCAAGGTCGGCAACTACTTCGCCATGGGCTCGGGCCCGGCACGGGCGCTCTCACTCAAGCCGAAGCACACCTACGAGGTGATCGGGTACGAGGACGACTTCGACTCGGCCGTGATCGCGCTCGAGTCCGACCACCTGCCGAACGGCGAGGTGATGGAGAAGATCGCGAACGAGTGCCACGTCGACGTCGGCAGCGTCTGCGCCGTTGTGGCGCCGACGGCCTCGCTCGTCGGTTCGATCCAGGTCTCGGGCCGCTGTGTCGAGACCGCGATCTACAAACTGAACGAGCTCGGCTTCGACACGACGAAGATCACCGCTGCGATCGGAAGCGCGCCCGTGCCGCCGGTCAAGAAGGACGCGACGCGGGCCATGGGCACGACCAACGACGCGACCATCTACCACGGCCGGATCATGCTGACCATGCGCGCGCCGGAGATCAAGGACTACCTCGACCGGATCCCTTCGAACAAGTCCAAGGGCTACGGCAAGCCCTTCTACGAGATCTTCAAAGAGGCGAACTTCGACTTCTACCAGATCGATACCTCGCTCTTCAGCCCGGCCGAGGTCGTGATCAACGAACTCGACGAGGGCGTTGTCTACCGCGTCGGCGCCGTCAATCCCGAAGTGACTCTCAGGTCCTTCGGCCTCCTCTGACCCCTTCTCTTTAGAAAAGAGTTACCGCTTCCGGCACGCGACGTCCATGACGCCGTGCCGGACCTGGTAGAAGCTGTGCCGGACGTCGATCGGGGCCGGCATCTCGATCTCGGCGACCCGGTCGTCCATCACGATCCGTATCTGCCTCGGCTGGATATCGACATACGGGGCCGTCCTGAGGGTGGACGGCACGCGGGCAGTCACGAAGATGTCGTCATGTCCCTCGACGCATTCGTAGTCGATCTCGCCGGAGTTCTCATCGCTGTACCCGTAGGCATCCGGATCGACCGGGAGGCCCCCGGTCATGACAGTGAACCCGACCACCTGGCCGGGTTCGGGGGACGGCAGGCTCCGGAGCATGTGCTCGAGAAGGCGTGCAAGGTCCCGGTAAATCTCGTCGTCGGTATTATGCGGCATCGTCACCACTCAGCCGGTATTGCGATCCCTCGGCCCTGATCACACCCAGTCCTTCCAGGCGCGCCAGACGGCCGGTCAGTTCATCGGCCGGGAGCCCTGTCAGGTCGGGCAGGGCCCCGACAGCCTGCGCCCCCGGGGAGAGGGCGAGCAGAATATCGATGTCGGCTTCGTTCTCGAATACCCCCTCTCCGGATTTAATGAGTTCGGTCAGAGCACGATCGATCTCTTCGTCGACCCCGTCGAGGTGTTCGAGGAGCCCGTCGCGGGTCTCGATCAGGCTCCGGAGCTGCCCGAGCCGGTGGACAATCCGCGTTGCCTGGCCCGGTGGCGGGAACGCCATCCGTCCTCCGGGAGCAGCGCGAACCGCGATAGAGACATCGAGCTCCTGGTAGAGGGAGTAGTACTTGCGGCGGCGCTCGTCGAGGGAGAAGCCGATCAAAGACTCGCGCTCGAGCAGGGCCAGATGTTCGATCACGACCTTCGGCGAGAGGACCAGCCTGTCCGAGATCTCGGTCACGTAGCACGGCTTGTCCCGGAGCAGGTCCAGAATGCGGCGCCGGTTCCGGTTGCCGAGCAGGTCGAGAAGGCGGGAGAGGTCGTCGTGCTCGAGCATGATCAGGAGACGTCGGTCTAAAAATTATAAATGATTATTGTTCGAACATCCGGTAGTTCGGGGCTTCGTCCGTGATCAGGATATTGTGCGGGTGGCTCTCGCCCATGCCGGCCGCCGTGATCCGGACGAAGTGACCGCCATACTTGAGGTCGGCGATCGTGGCCGACCCCGTGTAGCCCATGGACGACCGGAGGCCGCCCACGAGCTGGTAGATCGCATCCGAGGCGCGGCCGATATACGGCGTCGCGCCCTCAACCCCCTCTGGCACGAACTTGGTCCGACCGATATCTTTCTTCTGGAAATAGCGGTCCGAGGACTGTCCGCCGGCCATCACGCCGAGTGAGCCCATGCCCCGGTACTGCTTGTACCGCCGCCCCTTGATAGCGATGATCCGACCGGGGGACTCGTCCGTACCGGCGAGGAGCGAGCCGAGCATGACCGAGTCCGCGCCGGCCGCGATCGCCTTGGCGACGTCGCCGGAGAACCGGACGCCGCCGTCGGCACAGACGGGGACATCGACGGGCCCGGCCACGTCCGCGACGGCCGCGATCGCGGAGATCTGCGGCACGCCGACGCCGGCCACGATCCGCTTCGTGCAGATCGAGCCGGGGCCGATCCCGACCTTCAGCCCGTCAACGGTTCCGACGAGGGCCTCGGCGGCCGCGGAGGTGGCGATGTTGCCGGCCACGACGTCGACTTCGACCGAGCCCTTGATCTCGCCTACGGCCCTGACCACGGCGAGGTTGTGGCCGTGGGCGGTGTCGACCACGAGCGCGTCCGCGCCGGCCTCGACGAGGGCCATCGCCCGGTCATGATCGTACGGTCCGACGGCGGCCGCGACGCGGAGGTTGCCGTCGCCGTCGCGCACGGCGCGCGGGTACTGCTTCTTCTCGAGCACGTCCTGCATGGTGATGATCCCGATCAGGTGGCCGCCCTTGTCCGTGACGGGAAGGCGCTCGACCTTGTTCGTATACATCGTCTCGAGCGCGTCCTCCATGGTGAACGACTCGTCGGCCGTGATCGGCGACGG
>JBDKUZ010000057.1:0-48844 GCA_039679395.1 Methanospirillum sp.
GCTGGATCCCTGCACCGTGGTCCTGGGGCGCCCCCGCGAGCCGGGCGAGCGAGACGAGCGACGGGTTGTTCAGCTCTACGACGTAGCCGGACTCCGGGGCTTTGACCACGTGCGTGTGCTCCCCGAGCGGGATCGAGGCGGCCGTGACGGTCGGATCGCCGCCCTGGACCTCGATGATCTGCTTGAACTTCGCGAGCGCCTTGCCCGACGTCAGGATCTCTTGGGCCATCGCATAGCCCTCTCCCTGCGGGGCCTTGCCGGCCATCTCGAAGACGATCCCGGCGAGCGAGAGCGACTTCTGGATCAGGGACTGGGGCTCGGTCGCGCCCTCGAGCACGGTGAGGGCCTCCTTCACCTCGAGGGCCGGACCAATCGTGTGGCCGACCGGTGCATCCCCGTAGGTGATCGCGCACTCGACCCGCATCTTGAGCCGCTCGCCGAGGTCGATGAACTCGCGGGCGAGCTTCCGCCCCTCGGCGACATCGGCGATCTTCGTGGTCCGTCCGACCGGGATATCGATCACGACCAGGTTCGCCCCGACCGCGTACTTCTTGGCCATGACCGAGGCGAGCATCTGGCCGCGGGCGTCGATCTTGAAGGGGTACTCGACCACGATGATCCGGTCGTCGGCCGGCGCGATGTTGGTCGCGCCGCCCCAGACGATCACGCCTCCGACCTTCTCGGTCATGGTCTGGACCTCCTCGGCCGAGAACTCGACCGGGGCGAGGACCTCCATCAGGTCGGCCGTGCCTGCCGCGCCCGTGATGGCGCGGGACGATGTCTTGGGGATCTTGAGGCCCGAGGCCGCGATCACCGGGACGACGAGCAGCGAGATCTTGTTGCCGGGCACGCCGCCGATCGAGTGCTTGTCCACGATCGGCCGGTTCGAGAACGAGAGCCGGCTCCCCGTCTCGACCATGGCGAGGGTCAGGTGCTCGACCTCGTCCATGTCCATGCCGTTGATGTAGTTCGCGGTCACGTAGGCCGAGAGCTCGGGGAGCGAGAGGTTGTCGGCGACGATGTCGTTGACGATCGTCCGGATCTCGTCGCGCGAGAGCTTGGCCCGGTTCATCTTCATCTTGATGAGATCCAGCGAGGCGGGTTTGGGCGCCTCCCATACCTCGACCTCGGCTCCGTCGCCGATATCGAGGGCAGAATGGATCGGTCCGTAGAGCCCGATGGTCCCGGCCTCGATCATGATATCGGTCATATCGAAATGGGCCGGGACAGCCCGCCCGTTCGCGTGGTTCATCACCCGGAGGCGGTCGCCTTCTACCACGCCGATATTCCGCGCGTCGATCCGGTTCAGGAGGACGCCGCGGTCCGCGATGTCCAGGGTCTTTACTGTGAGCTTCATGAACGGTCCGTCCTGCCGCCGCCGACGGCATTGGCGCTCTCTCGCGAGATGGAGCACGGAGTGGTGGGAACAGGGCGCATAAATAGCACACGCTCCGTGTCCCGAGGACAAGACCTTTATCCCGCGACGGGCGACGTATCTATCGATGAGGGCCGCCCTCCTCTGTCTGCTCATGCTTCTTCTCCTCGCCGGCGCAGCGGCCGCTGCCGAGACGAACCGTTACAGTTACCTCTCGGTCGACCGGGTCTCGATCAACCTCTCGGGCGCCGAGGCAACGGTCGTGGCCGACTACCATATCGATCCGGCCATCCGACCGCTCGTCGCGATCTTCGGTCGGGGCGACCTCCTCCAGAAAGTCCGACGCGTGCTCGGATTCGAGGATGCACAGGTCGTCGAGCTCAGCCTCGACCGGGCTCAGGTCGTGGTCGACCAGGCCTCGATGGACTATGGGGAGGGCTCGTACTGGTTCCCGGCGCACAGTTTCGGTGTGGTCGTGCCGTCGCTCACTGTGTCGAGTCCGCAGGATACGAGGCAGTTCTCCCAGACCGACGCCTTCCCGCGAGGGATGGGCTACTTCGGGCCCACGACCGCTCCGGCCGCGACCTGAGCCTGATCGAGGGTGCGCACGAGTCGCGCCGGGTTGCCTGCGATCACGCAGTACCCGCCGGGAAACGAATGGGTGACGACCGATCCCGCGCCGACGACCGTGTGCGGTCCGAGCGTGACGCCCGGAAGGATCACGGCATTCATGCCGATCCAGCAGCACTCGCCGAGCTCGACCGGCTTGCCGGGGAGATGGCGGCAGAGGTCGGCCGGGTCGTGGTTGGCCGTGATGATCCCCACGTTCGAGGCGATCCAGGTCCCGCGGCCGATCGTGATCGGCGCGGAGAAGTTCTGGAAGTACTTGCCCGTCATCTCATTGAACATGTTGATGTCGTCGGGGTGGAACCGCAGGTTCCGGCCGCTCGAGACGACGTGCAGGGGCGAGACGGGCCAGGGGATGCCCCGGTTGAATTTCAGGATCTTCTGAAAGAAGATCCCCCGCAGCACCCATTTCCAGCCGACGAAGGAGTCGTCGAAGTACACACCGACAAGGAACCGCCGGTCGTACACGAAGCCGCCGGCGAACCGCAGGCAGGCGGCGATGTACGAGAAGAGCCGCTTCTTGAACGCGGGCGAGACCATCAGTCCTCCGGTCCTGCTACGCGGATGAGCGGCTCGGTCATGGTTCTCAGAGCTTCCGGTAATGGATGGCGGGATCCTGCTCCTTCCAGCGGGAGAATACCCCCTTGACATCGACGACGACGGGTGTCCCCTTGCTGATCCGCCGGACGTCGTCGATCGTGAGGTCCTTGAACCGGTCGTGGGGCACGTTGACGATCAGGCAGTCGGCCTCGAGCCCATCGAGGCTGTCGAGCGGGTGCACGTTGAACCGGGCGATCTCCGCCTCTGTCAGAAGCGGATCGTAGCCGTACACCTCGGCGTGGAATTCGCGGAGCTCGGCGATCATCTCGTGCGAGGGGCTCTCGCGCGTGTCCGGCACGTTCTCCTTGTACGTCAGCCCGAGGATCACGACGGTCGAGCCGCGGATTACCTTGCCCGCGTCGTTCATTCCCTTGATCGCGAGCTCGGCCACGTGCTTCGGCATGTGGTCGTTGATCGAGCGGCCCGCGAGGATCACCTGGGGGTGATATCCGAGCTCCTCGGCCTTGTACACGAGGTAGTACGGGTCGACGGGGATGCAGTGGCCGCCGACGAGTCCCGGCCTGTAGTGGTGGAAGTTCCACTTCGTGCCCGCGGCCTCGAGGACGGCCTGGGTGTCGAGGTTCATCCGCTGTAATATCAGGGAGAGCTCGTTCATCAGGTCGATGTTGAGGTCGCGCTGGATGTTCTCGATCACTTTCGCGGCCTCGGCCGTCCGGATCGAGGGAGCCCGGTGGACCGTCGTGACCAGGCTGTAAAGCGAGGTGAGCAGATCCGTCGTCTCCTCGTCCATCCCCGCAACGATCTTGACGATCCGGGGAAGCACGTGCTCGTCGTCGCCGGGATTGATCCGCTCGGGCGAGTATCCGATCGCGAAGTCGCTGCCGCAGGCGAGTCCGGACTCCGCCTCGAGGATCGGCGCCATCAACTCCTCGGTCACTCCCGGGTAGACCGTCGACTCGAGCACGACGACCGCGCCCGGCTTCAGGTTCCGGCCGATCGTGGCCGCAGCCGACGCGACGGGCCCGAGGTCCGGGTCCTTCGCACGGGTCACGGGCGTCGGGACGGCGATAATCACCACGTCGGCCTCGCGGATCTTCGCGGGGTCGTCCGTGACCTCGATACGGTTGCCGGGTGTGGCCCGGATCCGTTCGAGCTTGGATGGGTCGATATCGTAGCCGAGCGTACGAACGTGCGAGGAGAAGGCTTCGGCGAGGGGATACCCGACATAGCCGAGTCCGACCACGCAGACCGTCAGGGCCGTTACTTTCTGGCAAACCATGCGATCGTCTCTTTCAGGCCATCGGTGAGCGAATATTCGGGAGCGTAGCCGAAGGCATCGCGCGCCCTGGAGATATCCGCGAGCGAGTCGCGGACATCGCCGGGGCGGGAAGCCTCGTGGATCGGGTCGACACGCGTCCCGACGATCTCCATGATCGTGTCCGCGAGGTCGAGGAGGTCGATCCGTTTCTGGCAAGCGACGTTAAAGACGCCGACGGCGTCACTCTCTGCCGCGAGGATGTTCGCGTGGACCACGTCGCGGACAAAGGTGAAGTCGCGCGTCTGCCGGCCGTCCCCGTGGATCACGGGGGACTCGCCCGCGAGAATGCGGGTGATGAAGTTCGGGATCACGGCCGCATACTGCGATTTCGGATCCTGCTTCGGGCCGAAGACGTTGAAGTATCTGAGAGCGACCGTCGGGAGACCGTAGAGCGACGTAAAGACCCTGCAGTAGTGCTCGTCCGTGAGCTTGGTGACCGCGTACGGCGACATCGGCGCCGGGGTCATGGTCTCGACCTTCGGGAGGACTGGAGTGTCGCCGTAGACCGACGAGGACGACGCGAAGAGAACCTTCTTCACTCCGGCGTCACGCGCTGCGAGCAGCACGTTCAGGGTCCCGTTCACGTTCACCATGTTCGATCGCGCGGGGTCTTCGACCGAGCGCTGGACCGAGGGGAGGGCCGCCTCGTGAAAGACGAAGCGAGCGTCCCGAAAGGTCCGTGCCAGGAGTTTGGTATCGAGGATCGAACCCCGCTCGAACTCGACGTCCAGGCCCGAGAGGTTGGACTCCCGGCCGGTAGCGAGGTCATCGAGGACCGTCACTTCGTACCGGTTCGAGAGCTCCTCGGCGAGATTGGAGCCGATGAACCCCGCACCGCCGGTAACCACGACCTTCATTCTAAACAGGTCGTCATGGGGAATATAAAAGGTATCGAGGAGGGACCGGAGGCGTCAGCGCTCAAGGGTCCGGATGTGCTCCCGAGCCCCCTTTGCGACTTCGTCGCGCCCCTGAAGCGCGGCAACGTCGGCGATCGCTTCGAGGACATGGACCGAGTCTTCGAGGAACGAGAGGATGTCGGCCGGAAAGAGGTCGATACCGTAGACGTCGGCGAGGTGGGCGCTGATCTGACGGTGGTCGAGGCCGGCCTCGCGGAGCTCGATCACAAGAGCGGCGAAACGCCGCTCAGGGCAACCGCACTGCGGGGATTTCTTACAATCGCACCTGAGGAAGTCCTCGATGAACTCAAGGAGCTGGGCGCGGGTGGTCGGGTCGAGCCGATCGAAGTCGAGGCGCGATGAGAGCGTCTCGAGCATGAGCCCGTGGAAGGCCTTCTCGGGCAGGCGGAAGCCCGCCACGCGTTCGAGCCGCCGACTTGACCTGAAGCGAGCCTTCTCCGCAATCACGAGGCCTCGCCGGGCTCCTCATCAAAGTTCTTGAGGGATTTCATCGCCTCGCCCATGGTCTCGATCTCGACGAGCCAGTCGTCGAAGAGCGTGGGGTCCTCGATATCGTCCTTCACGTATCGGGAGCAGCAGGCAGCTCCACCGATCACTGCTGCTCCGATCTCGGCGGCGACCTCGAGGGTCTCGTCAGCGCCCTGCGCAGCAAGAGTCCGCCCACGCTTGACCAGGGCTTTGACATCCTTATCGTAGTCTCCGGCGATGAACCGGCGGCACGCCGCGAAGAGGACCAGTACGGACTCCTGCACCGGGCAGACGAGTTCGACCAACGGGCCGTCGGGCAGCTCGGAGAGGACGATCGCCTCGACGTCGTCGATCTTCTGCAGGGCCTCGTCGGCCTGAAACCGATCGTTCTGCCAGAGACGGACGATCTTCAGGACCGAGAGAGTAATATCCTCGGAGAACGCGTAGAGCATCGCTATCCCCTCCGGAAGATCTTCGCCGCCGTCTCCCTCGAAGTCGGCCTCCGCCAGGGTGCGTAGCCAGTTGTTCCAGCGCTCCTCGTTGTAAAAGATGTAGAAGAGCTTGAGGGGTGGCTCCTCCGCCGCGCTCTTTCCGGCCTTCCGTGCCATTCACATACGTGTATCCGTGGCCGGTTAAAGTTCTTTTCATCGGAAAAGAAGGCCGAATCGGGGGCGGATGTCGAATGGAACGGAACGATGAGGCCTGGACCGACCGGCGGATCGCCGGCCTGTCGCGGCTACCGCCGCCGACTCTTCTTCTGCGGTGCGGCCGGCTCCGACACCCCACTGTTCACCGGCTCGAGCTTGCGGATCGAGACCGCGTTGATCACGGGCTCGCCCATGGCGACATATCGCTTGATGACCTGGCCCAGTACCTCCACCCGGTCGCCCTTTCGGATCTTCTCGTTAGGGGATGTGAACATCTTGACCGAGATCTCGCCCGTCCGGTCCCCGACCAGGAACGTCGGCCGGTTCAGGAATTGGAAGTGCGTCTCCTCGACGATTCCCGTCAACCGGACGGGCTCAGCCAGGAGCGAGATATTGACCTGGTTCACGCGAACGGTCTTCGCGTCCCGTTCGTAGATCGGAATCAGTCCCGCATACTCGTGCTGGCTCATGTAGTTGAGGACCAGCGGGATGATCAAGATGAAGACGAGCGTCGGAATTCCCCAGACAAGCAGGGCGCGATCACCGGTGACGTAGTAGGTGTAGAGTAGAATAAAAGTGAGGATGAGGAAGACCGCGATCGCGAGGATCGAGGGCCTCACCCTGATATTGCCAATCTTCATTTGGTCGTGCAGGTTACTTCAGCGCCTGGATCTCCTTGCGGAAGGCGACCCAGTAGAGCAGGCCGACGAAGATCATGCCGCCCACGATATTGCCGATCGTGACCGGGATGATGTTGTTCGTCCACATGGTAACCCAATTGAGCAAGTCCAAGTTCATTCCCACCTTCTGCGCTTCGGTCAGATAGGGTGCAGTCATGATCCCAGCGGGGATGAACATCATGTTCGCGACCGAGTGTTCGAGGCCGGATGAGACGAAGGCCATGATCGGGAACCAGATCCCGAAGAACTTGCCGATCAGGTCGTCGGCGCATATCCCGAGCAGGACGGCCAGGTTGACGAGCCAGTTACAGCCGATGCCCTTGAGGAACGCGGACCACAGGCCGGCGGTGCCGAAGTAGCTCACCTTTGCGATGGCGATCTGAACGGCCCTCTGGCCGAAGGCGGTCGCCGTGATCGCGCCAGTTGCGCTGACCGAGGTGTACGGGCCGTAGGACATGATGTATGCCCAGACGAGGGAGCCAATCAGGTTCCCGATGTAGACCCAGACCCAGAGGTTCAGGACGCTTGCCCACGAGACCTTGTGGATGAAGGCTGCGACCGGCGCGAGCATGGCGTCGCCGGTGAAGAGCTCGGCACCCGTCAGGATAGTGATAATCAGCCCGACAGGGAAGACAGCACCGAGGATGAGCTGCTGGATACCCGGCGCGGCGAAGCCCGCGTTGACGAACCCTGCCGCGACGGCCGCCGCATTGCCCTGCATACCCGTGCTGCAGACGGTCGCGAGGCCCGCGCCCATCGCAATGAATGCCCCGGAAAAGAATCCGCGGAGCACCATGTTCCACGAGGGCAGGCCGGTCTTGTACTTGCCGGCGTCGCCTGCCTTCGCAACGATTGCTACTGGTGGATGAAATGCCATTGATCGATACACCTCTCTGAATCATGCACCTAGACCAGCAACATATTAAACTGCCGCGGTTAGGTCAATGTAAAAATCCTTTGTGGTCTTATAAAAAATTTGCCATTTGTTTTCCAAAAAACCCAAGAATCTCGCTTCTCTTCGTGGAGACCCCGGCGGATGCGATAACGACATTCTATGAATAATTGGGCCAAATCAATGGATAATCGTGAGATCCGACTGTTTATCAGCGGATTTCATGTACATAATCTTTTCTCTCTGACCCGCATTCTTCGAACGGCGCGCGATTTCGCCGCCTGAAAAGGCCTTCTTCCCGGGGTGATGCGGCATCTGA
This sequence comes from Methanospirillum sp., assembly GCA_039679395.1. GTDB lineage: Archaea > Halobacteriota > Methanomicrobia > Methanomicrobiales > Methanospirillaceae > UBA288. The sequence continues at coordinate 7,805 of JBDKUZ010000057.1, forward strand.
CGAACCGCATATCGTCCAATCCTCTGTGGGGGGAGATCTGCGCTTATCTCTACTGTTCGTCTCCGGAGCGATGAATGCGCCTTGCTGCTTGGACCGATCAAGGGAACACTTTTGTTCGTTTGGAAAAGTTTAACCCTGCACGTCTGGAACCTGTACAGACGCACAATTAGCGGTAGATCATCGATACGGAGGCTTCTAGATGGCGGAGATGAATGGAGAGAGCGCGATCGTCCGGGAGTTTCGCGAGAAGGATGCGTGGGGCCTCTGCACCTGCATCGATCTCAAGGGATGCGACCCTGCGGCGATCCGCGATGCCGAGCGAATTCGGCAGTATGTGATCGAGGTCTGCGACCTCATCCGGATGAAGCGCTTCGGTGAGCCGCAGGTTGTCCACTTTGGCCCGAATGATCGAGTCGCCGGGTACTCGATGACGCAGCTGATCGAGACCTCGCTCATCTCGGGACATTTCGCGAACGAAGCGAACGCGGCCTACATCGACATCTTCAGCTGCAAGGAGTATGAGCCCGAGGTGGCGGCCGAGTTCACGCGCAGGTTCTTCGGGGCCGACTCAGTCGCATTCCAGGTCGTGCTGAGGGCGTAACCCTCTTCTCTTCTCGTTAATCCTCTGATCTGCGGGAGCAGTCGGCTTACCTCAGGCAGACAGGACGGCTGTCATTTCGGAAGCGACGTCCCGTGAGAGTGGGAAAAAAGCGGTCAGGTGGTAACCGGGGTGCCGTTGGCCGTCCGTGCTGCGGTCGTGTCAGCCGGAACAACCGGTGAAGGCACCGACGGGCGCTTCGCCGCCGAGGTTGTATCGGCAACTGTCGCCGTCGGAGAGGGAGCGATCGAAGTCTGCGTCGGGGTGATGGCCGGAGGCAGGATCACCGCGTCGATCACGTGGATTACGCCGTTGCCCGCCTGGATGTCGGTCCGGTTCACAAGCGCATCGTCGATCTTCAGGCGGCCGTCGGCCTGCACCGTCACGTTGACTGGCTCACCATCGAGCATCTTGATGGTGGGCATTCGAGTCATGTTGGCCGCCGAGAGGCGGCTCTCGACCACGTGATGAGTGAGCATCGAGGCGAGCAGGTCGCGATCCGATAGCAGCGCTTCAAGGGTACCCGGAGGCAGGGCTTCGAAGGCCGCATCCGTCGGGGCGAAGATTGTGTAGGGCCCGAGGCCATTCAGGGTGTCGGTAAGTCCCGCTGTCTGGACCGCGCTCACGAACGTCGACAGGTTCCGGTCGGCTGCGGCGACCTGCATGAGCATCTCCACGGTCGGCGTAGCGCTCGGGGTCGCGGTGGCGACCACAGTTGCCGTTGCCGTCGTCGTGACGGTGGCAGTCCCTGTCGCGCTCGTGGCCGGGGCGAGAGCCCCCGCGGTGGACTCGTTCCCCTCGGTTATTGGCGTTGTTGGAGTGGTAGTGATCGGGGTAACGTTAGCCGTGTTCGTGGCAGAGGTCGTCTTCAGGACCGTCGTCGTGTCGGTCGGGACCGCCGGGACAGAAACGGCCGGGGTGACAGAGTCCGTCATCACCACGGTTGCTGTGGTCGTCGGCAAAGCCGTCATCGTGAGGCTCGTCGCGGTCACGTTTGCCGTGGTCACCGTCGGCGTCCCCGCGACCGTCGTCGCCGTCGTCACGTTTGTTGCCGTCGCGTTCACTGTCGCCACCGTTACCGTCGCCGTTGCGGTCGTTACCGGCATGATCGCCGGGGACGGAGCTGTCGTGTTTGCGTCCGCTGTTATGGCGGCACGGGAGGAGGTCAGGGTACCGACCGCCCCAAATGCCATGTAATCGATGTTGTGGTACCCACCGAAGACGAGGCGGAGCACATGCGGCCCTCCGGTCAATCGAACCTTCTGGGTCACGTTCGTGTACGTGTCGTAACTGCCTGTGTTCGGCACGGTGAAGGTCGTCGCCGTGACGCCGTCGACCTGCAGCCTGATCTGTGTGTTCGCCTGCGGGCTGGAGACCCGGAAGACCGCGTCGTAGTCACCGGTCGCGCGGGCATTCACCGTATACTTGAGCCACTCGCCGGGACGGATCCAGCAGACCACGGGGCTGCTCGCGCCGTCGCTCAATTCGATGTCCACGTCCTCCCCGGTGCGGTAGACGCCGCCGAAGTTCGACGAGGTCGTGTCGTAATAACTCACGCTCTGCCCGCCCGTGTTGAAGTCCTCGGCCTGAATCACACCCGGAACGATGCCCGTCCCGTAGCCGTATGGAACCGGTGGCGGGGGGAGTATGCCCGGTGCTGTAGGCGTCGCAGTCACGGTCGGGGTCGGTGACGTGGGCGGGGTGCGAACATCGCTGGTCTGGAACCGGACCCAGTTCACGTTTGTGTAGCCGTTGAAGTAGAGCCGCATCACATGGGAGCCTGCCGGGAGCGAGACCTGCCGCACAACCGTGGTGTAGGTCAGGTAGCTGCCCGTGTTCGGTACCATGACCGTGCAGACGTCGGTATTGTCGATCTGCATCTTGAACGAGCCGTCCGACTGCGGGCTCGAGACCCGGAACGAGACATCATAGACCCCGGCCTCCGCGATATTTACCGTGTACTTGAGCCACTCGCCGGGCCGGACCCAGCCGACTACGTAGCTCCCTTCACCGCTCGCCATCTCGATGTCGACGCCATCCTGTCGGTAGGTGCCGCCCTCGTTCGCGGTCGTCGTGTCGTGGTATGCGGTACCCTCGCCGCCGGTATTGTAGTTCTCGGCCTCGATGAGGCCCGGGATGGCAGCCCCGGTGCCCGTGGGAGTGGTCGTTGTCGTGACCGTCCCGGTGGACGAGAACTTCATGCAACAGATGTTGTGGAATCCGGTGGTCGTGATCCGGAGCACGTGCTTACCCGCGGTCAGGGTGACCGGTTTCTTGACCTCGTTGTACGTGTCCCAGCTGCCCGTGTTCGGGACCGAGACCGTTGCCACGTCAGTCCCATCAACGGAGAGCTTGAACGACGTGTCCGAGTTGGGGCTCGCCACCATGAACGTGGCGTCGTAGGTGCCGGCTTTCGCGACATTCACCGTGTACTGGAGCCACTCTGACGGCCGCATCCACCCGATGACGTAACTGTCGGCCGCATCGCTGTATTCGATGTCGACACCGTCCTGGCGGTACGCATGGCCGAAGTTCTCGGCCTCAACGTCGTGGTAGCCCACACCCTCGCCTCCGGCATCGTAGTCTTCTGCCTCGATCGTTCCGGGAATCGCGCGCGTGCCGATGCTCGGCTGAACCGTTATCGTAGACGTTATCGTGGGGGTTGGTGTGATCGTGGGAGTTGTCGTGACCGGTCCGATGCCGTTGATCGTGATCTGGTTGTTGTTGGCGTTGTAATACCGGATCAGCGTGTTCTTATCCGCACCGGTCAGCAGGATATCGAACGTGCAGCCGGTCACGGGCCACGGATCGTTGGGGTGATCCTCTCGAAGCCCGAGGCAGACGGCGCCGCTGCTCTTCTTCGGGTTGATGATCGTGAAGTCGTCGAAGACTGCGCCCGAAGTGCCCCAGGCGTAGAGCGCGTACGTCCGCGCGTTGCTCGACGTGCAGTCGTTGAACTTCAGGTTCGAACCAGTGCGCACCTGGAAGGCCTTGTCAGAGCCATCGTCGGTACACCTGTTGAGGGTGACGTCTTTGGCGCTCTGCCAGACCCAGAAGCCGTTGTTCCGGTTGTTCCTCGATGCGCAATCGGACACGGTGACACCGCAGGAGAGGTAGAACCCGGTCATGTAGAAGCGGGTGTCGAGGTTGTTCCGCCAGCCGTTATTGACAGCGACGCAGTTGGTGACCCGACTGTTGACCTGAACCGGGATGGCCTGATTTGGGTCCTCGCCGTTGTAGAAATTCGGCTCGAAGTAGAACCCGGACTCCCAGCAGTCCTCGGCATAGCAGTTATTGACGGAGAGATCATAGAGGTCTGCGCCCTCGTGGAAGTCGAACCCGACAGCCCAGATCTTGCCCGATCCCTCGTTGCCGCAGCGGATGGCCTGGCAGTTTTCGAACCGGATATTCCGGTTCTCTCTCGGCGAGCGCTGGCCGTTGAGGTTGAACCCGGTCGAGCCGACATCGATCGCCTTGCACCCGACGAACTCGATGTCCTCGCAGACGCGTCCATCGGCCCAGACGAAGAACATCCCGTTGACAGTCGGCGCCGTCTTCTTCGAGTCCTGGATCGTGACGTCGTGCACCTTCACGTGCGACGTGGTGATCATGAGCCAGCCGCGGTTGGTGATCTTGAAATCACTCACGCTCACTGTCGGGTTGGGGATATCCACGCGCGCCCCGTAATCGCCGGCCATGTTCAGGACCGTCTTACTCGCTCCCTGTCCACGGAAGATCGAGTTGCTCTTGACGTTGAGCGTCCCCGAGGTGCGGAAGGTTCCCTCGGTCATGACGATCTCTCCTCCGCGCGCGAGAGCGGCGTTCAGCTCGACCTCATCGTTGCTGCCATCGCAGATGTATTGAGCGGTGGACTTGGAGGAGGCACTCGCGTCACTTGCGGCTACAATCGTCGCAGCAATGGCGGAATGCGCAAGCAGGGCGCAACCAAGGAAGAGAATAATGAGGATTTTTTTCCGAACGTTCATCTAACACCCTCAATTGTTCAATACAAGAACCTTTGATTATAAATACGTTATCTTTTTACGTGGGCATATTTCCGGGCTCCTTTTGCCAGAAGGGGGCTAAATATGTATTATATCGAAAATCCGAGGCCATAGCACCCATGAACGATATTCCCATGCTTTATATAGATCTTCGAACGTAGTAGGTGAAAGGCCGCCATATCTTCCGGAATTTCCCGAAATAGTCTAGAATTCTAGCTATTTTTCCGTTTCCCATGCAATCCGTGTCCATATTCGCACAAAGGATTGCGGATCGGCTGCACCGGTGCCAAATCGTGATGGTGAACGAGAGGATGGGCATACTTTTAAGTATTGCTTCCTGCGGTTAGTGGGGAGGAGAACAGGGGAAAGAGATTATAAGGAATGCTGCCGACAATCCTGTTAACGAATATTTCGGCGGTATCATGATCACGCTCATTCCCGAGGAGGTCCGGGCACGTTTCGGTCCGCTCTTCTCCGAACGCTACCTGGTGATGGTCGATCGTGCGGCCGGCGTGGCCGAGATCCTCGAGACCTGCCGGGCCCGTGGCCCGGTCGAATGGGACGCGATGAACCGGCGACGGGCAGGCGGAGCGCTCGAGACCTGTACCGTTGACGGGGTCACCCTCCGCATCAGGAGCCGCCTCGGCCGGTTCCCCGTACGGTTCGGCCCGGCTGAGTCCACGAGCGGCGGCCAGGCCCTCGAGGCGGTCGAGCTCGATGGCGGCGAGGTGATCACGAGCTGGGCCGGGATTGCTGGGGCCGGCGTCGGCATCGCGGCCTGTCTGCCGCAGGCGCCCGGCGTGACTCGGGCAGAGTACCCGGATGAGGCCGACCTGACGGTGGGCGGTGCGCGTGAGAACCGTGTACGCATCATCTCGCCCGTGTACGAGAAGGTCGTGATCGGGATCGACGATACGGACACCGAGGCAGGCGGAGCCACCTGGGTCCTCGCTCTTCAATGCGCGAATGCTTGTCCGATTGAGGATGTCCACCTCCTCGGTATGCGCCTCGTGCAGCTGAATCCCGCGGTCCCGAACAAGACAACGAACTGTGTCGGCTCGGCTCTCGTCTATGCCGTCAGGGCAGGACGCCTGAGCGAACTCGAGGCATTCATCGCCGAATTCGTCCGCGAGCACTCGCTCTCGCCGGATGCCGGAATCGCGGTGCGCACCGGCATCGTCCACCCCGATGGGACGAACGCGATGCGCCGGGTCAAAACCGAGATCCTGACTCGGGCCGAGGCCGAAGCAGCGGCTGGGGAGCTGAACGTGCGGTTCATCGACGCGAACCGGGGCAAGGGCCGAATCGGCGCGCTCGGCGCGCTGCTCTGGGCCGACGAGGGGCCGGAGGCTGCGGGGCTCTATGGAGAAACTCTCTGATCCCTACACCGTACCTTACCGCAAGCTCGTGGCGGTCGGGGGTGACACGCTCGACGAGGTCGAACTCGTGGAGTTCTACGATTGCCTCGGGGGAGCAATGTGGTCGCGCCACCACTACCGCCAGAGCCCGCTCGTGCGGGAGGCGCGGTGTGTCGGTCCGACTATCCGCTACCTCCTCTCGGAGGGGACTGTCGATCTCGCGCTCGAAGGCTCGCGTTTTCCGGCCGGCATCGCCGGGGTCGAGCGGTGCGGCGACGAGCTCGCGATCACCTACGTCGGCCTCGGCGGCGGCGGCGTCGGTGCGGCCGGATCGCGCAGCCGGGCCGGCGGGCTCGCTCGGGCCGAGGCCGACCCCTGCGGCGGGGGAAAGCGAGCCGGCGCGACAGTCTGGGTGCCGCTCCGGCACCGGGTACTGATCGGCGTCGACGACACCGACACTCCCGAGGCAGGCGCGACCTGGACCCTCGCCCACACCATCGCCCGGGCTGTGGAGAGCGACGATGACATCTATCTCTCCCATACGATAGTCCAGCTCTACCCGGTCCGGTTCCGGACGAAAAATTGCGTCGGCATCGTCGTAGAGTTCGCATCGCGGGATCCCGCCGCGCTCGCGGACCGGTTCCAGACACTGCTTGAGGAGTACACGCTCTCCGACGAGACCGGCATGGCCGTGTACACCGGCTTCGATCCCGCTCCGCTCCGGCCGTTCGCAGAGCGCGTCAAGCGTGGCGAGATCGATCCCGCCGAGCTCGGACGGCTGCGAGACCCCTGCCTCCAGCTTCGCATGGCCGGGAGGGGTGCCATCGGCGCCGTTGCCGCGATCCCGTTCTATACGAACTTCGAGGAGGCGCTTGCGCTATGGGATGGACCGAGCTGAAGGCGGCGGTGCTCGCCGGCGGCGGGTGCAGGATCGATGGGGCCCTTCCTCACGGAGCGGTTGCCCGGTCGACGGCCGGTCCGGGTGCGGGCGGTGCCGGTGCGGTCTTCTTCTCGAGCGGCGGCCGACAGGTCCGCATTCCGATCGGGGGGGACGGACCGGCCGTCATGGCCGTGAGGGAGGACGGAAGCGCCACTCTCTGCTGCGGTGGGGAGACGATCGAAGGGCGGATCGAACAGGTGGGCCTCCATTGCCCGCGGCAGGCGTTTGTCACGGTCTCGGAATCGTGCGTGTACGAATGTACTTACTGTCCGGTGCCGCATTGTCAGGGCCCGCGGAAGACGGTCGAGGAGATCGTCGACCTCGTCGGAGAGGTCGCAGACTCGGTCGACGCGATCGCGCTCACAAGCGGAATCGCAGTCTCGATCGAGGAGGAGGAGGAGTATGTCTGCCGCGTTGTCGAAGCAGTTCGTCGCTTCGGCCTCCCGATCGGCGTCTCGATCTTCCCGACCCCAACAACGCCGGAGCGACTCCACGCACTCGGCGTGACCGAGGTCAAGTTCAACCTGGAAGCGGCAACGCCCGCGCTCTTCGCCGCGTATTGCCCCAATCTTCCCTACAAGGAAGTCTGGGACGCCCTCGCCGCCTCGGTCCGGCTCTTCGGTCGGGGGCACGTCTTCTCCAATGTGATCGTCGGCCTCGGCGAGACCGATGACGAGCTCGATGACTGCGTCGATCGGCTCGTCGGTCTCGGGGTCGTCCCGGTGCTCCGGCCGCTCAATTCCGTCGCGGGATGCCGGGGGCACGCCCGCCCCACCGCAGAGCGATTGACCCGGGCAGCCCGACATCTCCGCGCGACCCTGGATCGTGCAGGGCTGGATCCGAGCACTGCCTTGAGTATGTGCGGCGCCTGTACGGGTTGCGACCTCGCCGCAGGGAGGGATCTGTGAACGCGGAGTCCGCGCTCGTGGCGGCGCTCAAGGCGGCGGCCAGGAATTGGTATGGCGTTCCGGGCTACCCCGTAACCGGGATCGCCGCGGGGGTTGGCGCGGAACTGCCGGTGAACGAGAAGGTCGGGCTCGAGCATTGCCTCGGGCACTCGCTCTCCGGTCGGCGGTCGGGCCTCATCTGCAAACACGTCGGTCTCAACGCCTGTGCGGATCCGCTCGTGCAGGCCACGACCCGGGGCATCTCCGCTGGAGTCGTGGTCGTGGTCGGCGACGACGTGACCGCGCGCTGGTCGGAGAACACGCAGGACTCACGCTACTACGGCGAGCTCGCCGAAGTCCCGGTCCTGGAACCGGATGGCGCTGCCGTCGCGGACGCAGTCGAGGAGGCCTTCCGGATCTCGGAGGCCGCGTCCCGCGTCGCGCTGGTGCGTATAACCCCGGCGCTGCTCGAGTCGGAGGCCGCTCCGATCCCGCGGACCCCGGAGCCGGGGCCATCTCCCCCGCCGGAGGATAACCTGACGATGGCCGGCCGCGCCACCCGGGCACGACGGGGCACCCGGGAGCTCTTCGGATGGGCTGCCGACTCCCGGCTGAATCGACCGGGGCGAGGGACCGTCGGCGTCGGAGCGGCCGACGGCGAGGCGCGCGTGGTCACGGTCTATCCGCCGCCGTCCGGGATCGGGACCGGAGCAGAGGTCCGCGAGTTCGGGCGGCCGTTCGTCCGCGAGCACCGGGGGCTTCGTCCTCCGAAGGACCCGGGCGAACCGGAGACCTACGCTCGCCGCGGCCGGAGGAGCGGGCTCTGCGTAGATTGCCCGTTCGGTCAGGTAATCGCCCTGCTCGGGGACCGAAACCTCATTCCCGTCTGCGATACCGGGTGCGCGCTGATGGCGCTCGCTCCCCCGTTCTCGAACGGCCTCGCCGGGTACGGCCTCGGTTCCTCGATCGGGGTCGCCGCGACGAGCACCGGTGTCGCGCTGATCGGCGACTACGCTCTCCTCCACTCTGGGATCAACGCCCTGATCGACGTCCACGCGCGGGGCACCCCCCTTCTCTGCATTGTGCTCGAGAACAGGTGCCTCGCCATGACTGGCCGGCAGCCCCATCGGAGCGTCGAACCTTACCTCGCGTGGGCCAATCCGGTCGTGCTCGAGGCGACGGACAGCGAGGGCCTCGCCCGGGCGATCGCCCCTCCCGACCGGACGGCGACAGTAATCGTGCGGGGCGATTGCCCCGCTGGAGCCCGTTATGAAACCACTGAATGTTGAGATCTGCGACGTGACGCTGAGAGATGGCGAGCAGACCCCCGGCGTCTCGTTCACGTGCGAGGAGAAGGCCGAGATCGCAACGCTCCTCGACCGGATCGGGGTCGAGGTGATCGAGGCGGGATTTCCCGCAGTCTCGGCCTACGAGAAGCAGTGCGTCAGGTCTGTAACCGCGCTCGACACCGACGCTCGGGTCTGCGCGCTGGCCCGGGCGACGCCGGGCGATGTCGAGGCCGCGGTCGATACAGATGTGGACATGGTCTCGATCTTCATCGCGACCTCGGATCTCCATGTCAGGCTCAAGTACCGGAAGCCACGGGACGAGGTGCTTGCAGACGCGCTGGCCATGGTCGACCTCGCCCGGGACCATGGTCTCGCGGTGCGCTTTGCCGCCGAGGACGCGTCGCGTACCGAGATCGAGTTCCTCGAGCGCATGTTCCGCGAAGGCGGCTTCCACGGCGCCTCGCTCGTCTCGTTCGCGGACACGGTCGGCTTCCTGACGCCGTTCGAGATGTACCGGGTCATGGGCCGGCTCGTGGCCTCGAGTTCGGTCCCGCTCTGCGCCCACTGTCACAACGACCTGGGGCTTGCGACCGCGAACACTCTCGCCGCGGCCGAGGCCGGTGCGTTCCAGCTGCATACGACCGCGAACGGGATCGGCGAGCGGGCCGGCAATGCCAGGCTCGAGGAGGTGCTCGTCGCGCTCCGGCTCAAGGGCGGCGTCGATCGGTACGACCTCACCCTGCTTCCCGAGCTCTCGGCGCTCGTTGCCCGTTACTCCGGTATCCCGGTGGGTAAGACACATCCCGTCGTTGGCGAGCACGCCTTCGCGCACGAGAGCGGGATCCACATCGCCGCCATGCTCAAGGACCCGGACACGTACGAGTACGTCCACCCCGGACTGGTCGGGGCCGAACGCCGGTTCCTGCTCGGCAAGCATACCGGACGGAAGGCGCTCGAACACGTGGCGGGCTCCCTTGGGTACGCCCTCGATGCGTCTCAGATCGGACGTGTCCTCGAGCTCGTCAAGGAACGGGGCGAACAGAAATGCAGCGTGACCCCCGGGGTGCTCGTGGCCCTGATCCGACAGGTGCAGGGAGCAACCGCCTGATGGCGACCCTCGCCGAGCGGATCCTGGGCGCCCCCGCCGGCGCCTGCGTCGACCGGGTCGTCGACCGCGCCTACGCCATGGACGGCACGGGCCTGCTCGCACTCGCCACCTTCCGATCGATCGGCCGGCCTCTCGCCCGGCCCGATCGGCTCCGCCTCATCTTCGACCATATCGTGCCCGCGAACAACTCCGAGACGGCAACCCTCCAGGCAGAGCTCAGACGATTTGCACGGGAGAACCGGATCGCGCTCTGCGACGTCGGCGAGGGGATCTGTCACCAGCTCATGAGCGAGGGCGATGTCCGGCCGGGGGAGATCGTGATCGGGGCTGATTCGCACACCTGCACCCTCGGCGCGTTCGGCGCGTTCGCGACAGGAGTCGGGGCGACCGACATGGCCGGGATCTGGGCGACCGGGGAGACCTGGCTCAGGGTGCCCGAGACGACGAACCTCCGGCTTTCCGGACGGCTTGAGGGTGGCGCAGAGGCCAAGGACCTCGCGCTCGCATATGTCTCGCGCCTCGGCATGGACGGCGCGACCTATCGCGCGCTCGAGTTCACGGGCGAGGGAGCGGCGACGCTCTCGATGGCCGGCAGGCTTACCTGCTCGAACCTCGCGATCGAGGCCGGCGCCAAGACCGGGCTCTTCTACGCGGACGAGACCACGTGCGACTACCTCGCCGGCTTCGGCGTCGAGGCGTCTCCCCAGGCGATCGAGGATGCGGAGTACGCGGAGAAGGTCGAATTCGATCTCGGGGCGATCGAGCCGCTGGTGGCAGTCCCGCACAGGGTCGACTCGGCCCGCCCGGTCGACCGGGTCGCGGGCACGGTGATCGACCAGGTCTTCATCGGGACATGCACGAACGGCCGGCTCGAGGATCTCGAGCGGTTTGCATTGGCCGTGAAGGGGCGCCGGGTCCGCGTCCGGACGATCGTGATCCCCGCCTCGCGCCGTGTACTCGCGGACGCGATCCGGTCCGGGGCACTCGAGACGATCGTCGAGGCTGGCTGCACGGTCGGACCGCCGGGCTGCGGCCCCTGCCTGGGCACGCACCTCGGCGTGATCGGCGAGGGCGAGGTCTGCCTCTCGACTGCGAATCGGAACTTCCGGAACAGGATGGGCGTCGGCGGCGAGATCTACCTCGCATCGGTCGGGACGGCGGCCGCGTCCGCGCTCGCGGGCGAGATCGCGCCGCCGGAGGGAGCCGCATGAAGATCACGGGAAGGGCGATCCGGTTGCCCGCGGACCTCGACACGGACATGATCATCGCCGGTCGATACCTCCGGGCCAGGGACCGGTCGAGCTGGGCCGTGCACGCGTTCGAGGACCTGGACCCGACGCTCGCGGCCCGGCTGGGCGGGGCCGTGCTCGTCGCGGGCCCGAACTTCGGATGCGGGTCATCCCGCGAGCAGGCCGCGATCGCGCTTCGCGAAGCCGGTGTCGCCGCCGTCGTCGCCCCCTCGTTCGCGCGGATCTTCTACCGGAACGCGATCAATCTCGGCCTGCCGATCGCGGAAGCCGCGCTCGACTGCGTCGATGGGGAGGAGGTCGAGGTGGACCTGGAGGCGGGCAATGTTCGGGTCAGGGGCCGATCTCCCGTGCCGATCGCACCGCTCTCGCCGCGGATGCGGGCGATCCTCGGCGCGGGCGGACTCGTGGAGTTGCTCAAGGGTACGTCATGATCCCCGAGTGCCGGGAGGTCGGGATCGTCAACGGTCGCCCCTGCGGTGATACTGTCTACTTTTTGACGCGGTATCTGCTCCGGCCGGCCGGTGGCTCGTACGACCTGTTCGCAGTCGAACCAGACCCCGATGAGACCGGTCTGATGCGCTCGGTCGTTGCCGAGCGCCTGCTCGCCGGAGCAAACGAGGTCGCGGTACACCCCGACCGTGTCCGACTTCACGACCGCGCCCTGCTCCGTCGGCTCGCGCGGGCGTCGGGACGACGATGCACGGTCTTTACGGGGATCGACGAGCACGTGACCTTCGTGCTTGACCCTGCAGACGACACCCCTCTCCTCGTGGTTCACGTCTACGACATCGAGCCTCCCCGTCCCAATCTCTCGGCCGGGATCCGGGAGATGGAGGCGCTCGGGCTCTTTGGCGACCTCGACATCGGCTTCGTCCACCACGTCCGCGACATCCGTGAGGCCGGGGCTGCGATATACCCGTGCCGCGCTGCCGGCTTTCCCCGAACCCTCGATGCGGACCACGTGGAGCCGGGGGCGACCGTCGCCTGCTGCACGACCGGGCGGGAGCTGATCGAGGGCTGCCACGGCGTCCCGTTCATCCAGGTCGACACCTGTCCCCTCGGCCGCGTCGATGCCGAGCCGTTCGTGGCCCGATGCTGCCGCTCCGAGCGGCGCGGCCTCCGTGACGTCGGCGGCCTCTTCGGCACGGTCGTCCACTGGGGCGATTCGCCCGCGCAGATCTTCGATGCGGTCCGTGAGCTCGTCGCGGCATGGAGGTCGCGTGATGCGGATCGCGATCGTTGAGGGCGACGGGATCGGCCGCGAGGTGATCCCCGTTGCCGCGACCGCGCTCCGCTTCCTCCACCCGGACTGGGAGTATGTCTCTGTCGAGCTCGGTCTCGAACGCTGGCGTCGGACCGGGACCGCGATCGACGATGCGGATCTGGAGACTCTGTCCTCATGCGACGCGGTGCTCTTCGGTGCCGTCAGCTCCGCACCGAACGGCGAGTACCCGAGTGTCGTGCTCCGGCTCAGGCGCGCGCTCGGCCTCTATGCGAATATCCGACCGGTAAAGGGGGGAGGCGCCGATCTCGTGGTCGTCCGCGAGAACTCGGAGGGACTCTACGCCGGGCGAGAGCGAATCGAGGCCGACCGGGCATGCACCGAGCGCGTGATCACCCGGAGCGGGACCGAGCGGATCGCCAAGGTTGCGTGCGATATCGCGGCGGGACGGCGAAAGCTCACGATCGGCCACAAGGCGAACGTGCTCGCAGCGGATCGGTTCTTCCTCGAGGTCGCCCGGGGCGTCGCCTCGGGGGAGGGCATGCCCGTCGACGACGCGTTCATCGACGCCCTCTGCCTCGATGTCCTCCGCCGGCCCGGCAGGTACGATGTGATCCTCGTGGAGAACATGTTCGGCGATATCCTCTCGGATGTGGCTGCGTTCCACGTCGGCGGGCTCGGGCTCCTGCCGAGCGCCAACCTCGGGGATCGACACGCTCTCTTCGAACCGGTCCACGGCTCGGCTCCGGACATCGCTGGCCGCGGGATCGCGAACCCGGTTGCCGCGCTCCGCTGCGCGGCGATGCTCCTCGATCACCTCGGCGACACAGGATCTGCACTTCGCCTCGGGACTGCGATTGACGGGGTCATGGGCCGCGGCGTACTCACTCCCGACCTCGGTGGGACGGCAACGACGCTCGAGTTCGGCGCGGCAATCCTAGCGGATCTGTAAAGAAAAGAGGGTCAGCGCCGCCGTGCGAGCAGAAGCAGAACGAGGCCCGCTCCGAGCGCAATGAGCGGCGAGAGGCCTGCGCGGGTCGGCGCGGTGGTGACCGGGACAGGGGTCGTCGCAACGGCACTTGTCGCGGCGGTCGAGACCGCTGTCTGAGGGACAGTCACCGTGGTCGTCGCCTGCGCCTGACCCGAGACCGTCACTGTGTACCTCGTGATCAGACCCGCCGGGTCCGAGAGTGCGACCTGGTACTGCCCGGCGCCCCGGATCGGGACAGACTTCGAGAACGCTCCGTTCGCATCGGTCCGTACGTATTCTGGTCCGAAGGTGAAGTTCCCGGGGCCTGTCACGGCGATCGCGATCGAACCGCTCTTCTTCCCGGGGGCGGTGCCCGCGACGGTCAGGTTATTCGTATCGTTCTGGGCCGCGGGCGAGGTCACGGTCACTTCAGCCGAGCGATCGACAATGGTCACGGTTCGTTTCGTGACCGAGGCGGTGCCGAAGAAGCCCGGATCGGCCGGCGGCACGAGTTCGACTCGATAGTCTCCGGTTGGGAGCCCGGTTGTGTCGAAGCGAGCCGAGAAGGTCCCGCCCTGCTGGACAACAATTGTGGTCCGGGCCCGCTCGGCCGGGCCGCTGTAGAGGACGAGATCGTGGGTGTATCCGGGCGGCAGGGTCGACGTCCCGTTCACGATGAGAGGTTCGCCCGCAGTCAGGGTCTGGGGGGCATCGATTGTCACGATATAGGCCGAAGCCGCTGCGATCAGCAGCGGGCAGAGGCAGAGCAGGAGAAGCAGTCGTCTCGTCATCGTATCGGCTCCAGAAAGCCTCCGTCGTGGAACGGGGGCCGGAAACACAACATTTCTATTGCCCCGGGACATATTAAACGCTTCACGTCATGAACGAAGAGCGGCCGCTTGCCTCCTGGACCGGAACGGACCGGCTCGATGATCGGGTCGTCCCGACGCTGACCGTGATCCTCAAGACCCCGGGATGCTCCTGGCGCCGATGCCGGATGTGTTCGTACCGCCACGAGCGGCACGGGCGGGTTGAGGACGCCGAGGCGCTGGTCCGGGCGCAGCTCGCGTATGTCCGCCGGGAATACGAAGGGCGGGACTTTGACCTGGTCAAGGTCTTCAGCTCGGGCAGCCTCCTGGATCCGGACGAGGTGCCGCCGGCCGCCCTCGACGCGATCGGTGACACCTTCCGGGGAAGGACTCTCATCATCGAGACCCGGCCGGAGTACGTCGACTCCGCCAGGCTCGCGGACCTGGCCGCGCGCGTCGACGACGGATCCGTGACCCGGCCCGTGTATGTCGCGATCGGCCTCGAGACTACAAACGATCTCGTGCGCGAGAAGTCGATCGACAAGGGCTTCTCGTATGCGATGTACCTCCACGCGGTCCGGGAAGTCCGGGCAGCCGGTGCCGGTGTCAAGGCGTACCTGCTTCATAAGCCTCTCTTCCTGACCGAGGCCGAGGCGATCAGGGACATGGAACAATCGATCGCCGACGTCTCGCCCCATGCCGATCTGATCTCGATGAACCCCTGTACGGTCCAGCGGCGGACCGAACTCGAGTGGTACTGGAAACGGCGCTCGTACCGGCCGCCGTACCTCTGGTCGGTTCTGAAGATCCTGCTCGAGGCGGGCAGGCACGTCAGCTCCGACCCCCTTGGCGGTGGTCGGCATCGCGGGCCGCATAACTGTGGCGAGTGCGACCGCGAGATCGTGGATGCGATCCGCGACTACTCGCTCACCGCGGACCGGTCACGCCTCGTCGAGGCGATGGCGATTCCCTGCGATTGCAAGAAAGAGTGGGAGTTCGTGCTCGAGAGCGAGCACCCCTACTGCATGCCGCTCACGCGGTAGGTCGGCGCATCTCCGTCGAACCCGAGGGCGCGGGCGAGCAGGGGCAGGAAGGTCCCGGCGTCCGAGACGACACCGATCGCCTGCATCGTGCCCCGGTCCATCAGCTTGGTGACCGAGGCCGGGTTGATGTCCACGCAGATCGTCTTAACTTCCGCCGGGAGGCAGTTGCCGACCGCGATAGAGTGGAGCAGGGTTCCGACCATCAGCACCATCCCGCACCCCGGAAGCTGCGCCCGGATGGCGTCCTGGGCTTCGACCGTGTCCGTGATCACGTCCGGCAGGGGACCGTCGTCGCGGATGGAGCCGGCGAGGACGAATGGAACGCCGCGGCGGACGCATTCGTACATAATCCCGCTTTTCACGATCCCCTGCTCAACTGCGGCGGCGATCGAGCCGGCGCGAAGGATCTCCGCGATCGCGTCGAGGTGGTTCCGGTGCCCCTCTCGAACGGGAGTGCCGGTCGCGAGATCCATGCCGAGCGAGGTTCCGTAGAGGCTGCACTCGATATCGTGGGTCGCGAGCGCGTTGCCCGCAAAGAGGACGTCGATGTATCCCTCGCGGACCAGCCAGGCAAGAGCGGGTCCCGCGCCCGTGTGGACGATGGCGGGGCCGCCGACGAGCGCGATGCGCCCTCCCTCCCGCTTCAGTTCGGCCATCTCACCAGCGATTCGCCGGATGAGGGTCTCGCTCGGCCGCTCGGACGAGACGGTGCCGTGCATGAACTCGAAGGTCGTGGTCCCGCGCGGCCGTTCCGGCGGGTAAACCCGCACGCCCTCCTCGCCGACAACGACGAGGGTTCCCCGCGTCAGCTTCGAGAATGGGAGGCACTGTGCGGTCCCGTGAACGGGGTCGATCGTGACGAGGCAGTCCATCTCGATCCCCTCGACCGGGAGCCAGGTGTTCCGATACTTGACCTCGGTCGGATAGTTTGTAGTCGAATAGAACCCCCGCGGCGCGACCTTGTCGGCTTCGGCCGGCTCCAGGGCCACGTCCTCGACCACAGGCTGTCGCGCACCGAGGCGGTGGAGGTCGGAGAGGATCAGCTGGAGCATGGCAGGATCCTCGCAGCCGACGGTCAGCCGCGCGTAGGATGGGTCGGTCTTGTGTTTGCCCACCGCGAACTCGAGTATCTCGAACGACCCGCCGCGGTCCATGATCCGGTCGAAGACCTGGGTCATGATCCCCGAGTCGATGATGTGCCCCTCGAGTTCGATCTCCCGCGAGGTCTGCATATGCCTTCTATCTCGTGCTGCGGTCGATATCCTTTTTTCGGTGATTGCAGTCCGATGCTCGCGGCGATTCCAGAGATGCGAGGAACTCCTCCGCGGCCTTCAACGCGGATTGAGTGTTGACGTTATGGCGGAGGCGGGGGTCGTCGATGAGGAGCCTGGTCTCCTCCTGGACCTGGCCCAAGCGGCCGCCGTCAAGGACGTTGATTCCAGCCGGTACGCTCCTGAGTCCGTCGACCATCTCGACACAGGGGGCGTTGACGCTCTCCCCGTCGTTGACCGGGACCCAGACTGAGAGCGCGGGGAGGGTCTGCGCTTTGTAGGCCGCGACGACCCTGCCGACAAGCCCGGCCGTGAGACAGGGCAGGTCGGCGGAGACGCAGAGGATGGGTTCGTGAAGCGCGAGCAGGGCCGCGACCTCGTCGAGGTCCTCGATGTACCCCTCCCCCGCAGTGCAGACGCAGAGCAGGTCGTGAGCACGGCACCAGTTCTGGGTGAAGGGAGTGCATGCCGAGGCCACGACCACGACCTCGAGCCCGGCCTCTTCGAGCGCGTCCGCGACCCGCTCAATCATCGGCCGGCCGCCACAGAGGGCAAGCGGTTTCTCGCCCGCACCATACCTGGTTCCCCGCCCGCCGGCAAGGATCAGAGCAAGCATGCCTCGACTCCCTCCAGCAGGCGGCGGTTCTCGTCGCGCGTGCGCACGGCGACCCGGATAGTCCCGGGTAGACCGAACGAGGCGCAGTCGCGCACGCGGATGCGGCGGGCGGCAAGGCCGGCAACGAGTTTGTCCACTGGGGCGGGGCTATGGAGGCAGACGAAGTTCGCCGCAGCCGGCAACGGCTCGAAGCCGAGGGAAACGAGTCCGGTCACGAGCCTCTCGCGTTCGACCCGTATTCGCTGGCGTGACTTCTCGAGCATCGGGTATTCACGCAACGCTGCAAGAGCAAACGCCTCGGCGAACGCGTTGACCGACCAGGGTGTACGGCAGCGCTCGCATCGGTCGATGAGCTCCGGATCGCCGAAGCCGAAACCGAGGCGGAGCCCGGGGACGGAGAACGCCTTCGTCATGGAGCGGAGCACGAAGACGCGCTCGTCGGCCACGTCTATCATCGAGGCCGCCGGATCGGCCAGCTCGACGAAGGCCTCGTCCACGAAGAATCGGGCTGTCACCGGGGTCGTCTCGAGAGTCTCCTCGATCGCAGGCCGCGAGAGAAGAGTGCCGGTCGGGTTGTTCGGATTGCAGAGAAAGCGCGCTGCGATTCCGTCAGTCCCGGTCGTCGTACGAGCGCCCGCGAGCTCGGCCGCAACCCGATACTCGCCGAAGGTCGGCCGATCGATGCAGACCCGGTCGCCCGGTCCGAGCGCGGCCATACAGAAGGCGCGGATCACCTCGACCGAGCCGTTTCCGACCGTGACTTCGTCCGCCCGGCGGCCGAAGGTCCGGGCGATCGCCTCCCTGAGCGCGGGATAGCGATCGTCAGGGTAGTGCTCGAGGCAGCCGGCGTCGGGAGTCCAGTCTACATGCGGCGGGAAGGGGTTGAGGTTGGCCGAGAAATCGAGCCAGCCGCGCTCGTTCTGCTCGCGCCGCGCGAGCCCCCCGTGAAGGGCCCGCTCCGGGATCGGTCGCTCCATCGTACAGAGTATCTGTGCGTAATCGGAGATGCAGGTTTGCGTGGCGTACGGTCCGCTTCTGGCTCGTCTCGGACCCGTACGGCCACAACCCCGATCTCCATGCATCATGGAGATCGGAGGCCCTTTCTGCAGAATCCGGCGTATTCTGCCCGAAGGAAATAGAAATGAATATATAACAATATGCTCAACGATGAACCATCGGCGGGTCAGACATAAATTCGCCGCTGGTCAGACAGTTGGATGACAATTGTCGTCCGAATGTCTGACAATCCCGATCACCATGAAGCGGATCACGATTCGATTGCCCGAACAGCAGGTGGACCTGCTCGAACAGATGGTCGAAGACGGCGAGTTCCCGACCGTCTCCGAGGCGGTGCGCGATGCGGTCCGCGGTCTGATCGAGCGCCGGGGCAATCGGATCATGCGCGATAAGGATCAGGTATCATTCAAGCTATAGGGGGTTCAGATGCAGACCATCATCAACGAAGCGCTGAAGAATGCCGAGATAGAGCGTGAAATGCTCAAGGGCATCATCAACGAGGAGGACTTCAGCGGTCAGCCCCGGATCGTGATCGTCGGGTGCGGCGGAGCGGGCAATAACACCGTCAACCGCCTCCACCACCTTCAGGTCACGGGCGCCGAGACGATCGCGGTCAATACCGACAAGCAGCACCTGGATATGATCCAGGCGGACAAGCGCATCCTGATCGGCAAGTCGCTGACCAAGGGCCTCGGCGCTGGGGGCTATCCCGATGTCGGCAAGCGCGCGGCCGAGATGGCCCGCTCGACTCTCGAGGCGGTTCTCGAGGACGTGGATCTCTGCTTCGTCACCGCGGGCATGGGCGGCGGCACCGGAACTGGGGCGGCTCCGGTGGTCGCCCAGATCGCGAAGGACCAGGGTGCGATCGTCGTCGGCATGGTCAGCTATCCGTTCGAGGTCGAGAAGGCTCGCCTGCTTCGAGCAGAAGAGGGGCTCGAGGCGCTCAGCCAGGCCGCCGACTCGGTGATCGTGCTCGACAACAACCGCCTCAAGTCCTACGTTCCGAATCTCCCGCTCGGGCAGGCCTTCTCGGTGATGGACCAGCTGATCGCCGAGACTGTCAAGGGGATCAGCGAGACCATCACCGAGCCATCCCTGATCAACATCGACTACGCCGACGTCCGTGCAATCATGGGCAAGGGCGGCGTGGCCGTAATGCTCGTCGGGGAGTCCAAGCAACAGAACAAGGCCGAGACCGTGGTCCGGGAATGCCTCTCGAACCCGATGCTCGATATCGACTACCACGGCGCGACAGGCGCCCTGATCCACATTACGGGCGGCAGCGATCTGACTCTCCAGGAGGCCGAGGGGATAGCGCGGGAGCTGACCTACGAACTCGATCCCAGCGCGGATGTGATCTGGGGCGCCCGGATCAAGAACGAGTTCGAAGGGCGCGTGCGGGTCATGGCGATCATGACCGGTGTCCGTTCGGCCCAGATCCTCGGCAGCCAGAACCGGGTTGCCGTTCCGAGCCCCCAGACGTACGGCGTCCAGACCCGAACTTCGATCACCGGTACCAATATGCGGGGCAGGCCTCGCGATGTCCTCAGCGGCGGCTCGCTGATCGACCAGATCCAGTAACCCCTTCTTTCCTTTTACGCACGGAGCAGGGCCACTTTCTCCCCGACCGCGACACCGAGACGTGAAGCGATCGGCCTGCACTTGGCCGCGAGCAGGAAAGCAACGGGCGGCAGCCCGCCGTACTCCGAGAGTGACTCGTAGTTCGCCATCCCCTTGGCGACGAGCAGATCCGCACGCTCGATCGCCGCTATCAGGTCGGAGGGGATTCTGTCGAGGGGAACGCCGATCTCGCTCCCGCCACCTGTCGTGGTCAGGCAATCGACCAGCCGGTCGATTCCGAGCGCCCGTGCATCCTCGAAGGTCGCATCGTTCAGGATAGGCCCGTCGCGCACTGCGACCGTCACCCGGGCACCATGCTCGACAAGGTATCCGATCAGGAGGCGGTCGAGGACGATCTCGCCGCAATTATCCGTGATATAGACCACCCGACCGAGATGCCGCTCGATCTCGTCGCAGTCGTCGATCACGAGGCCGCGCTCGAACTCCTCCTCGAAGAAAGCCGCGAAATCGGTTGCGATCTCGTGCCCCTTTACCCCGTGATCGAAGGTATTGCCGATGATCGAGGCCGTCACGAAGTCGCGGAAGGTCGAGAGGCGCGGCCGAACGTTCCGGCAAGCGTCCAACACGGTCCTGGTGCTCGCGGCCTTGACCCCTTCGTATGGGTCAAGGATCCCGAGCTCACGGACGGCGAGGCGGTGGAGTTCGCTGGCGATTACCGGGTGCGGGGCGGAATGGTCGCGAAGGTCCTCAAGCCGTGCGGTACAGATCGCGGCCACACGTGGGGCGTCGTCGCGGCGGCCGGCAAGCACGCAGCTGTAGACGACCCGCGAGATGAGACAATCGAAGCACTCGTCGGTAACCGGCATCGCCATACTGTCGGGCCGGCTGAAAGAAAAAGGATGGGGCCACTGCGATTTGAACGCAGGTCAGAAGACCCCCAGTCTCCTAGGATGGCCAGGCTACCCTATGGCCCCACGTCCTACGACGTTGGCCGGGACACCATATCTATCTTCCCATCTGTCTTCGGCGGGGTTACGGTGGCGCTTCGCGAGAAGAATTCGCGGTCCCTGTCGGAATGCCCGCCAATTACCCGAACGGAAACCTTCGGAATGGCTGGGATTTCGAAAATGATAAATATCGTTTAGACGCTCTATACACTAATCTCTTACATTGCGGCATCGAAGGCAGATATCATGTTGAAGGAGCGTATTGCGGGGTTCGTTGACGAGGTCCGGGCCATTGACGGCATCGAAGGAGCGGCGCTTGTCACCAAGGACGGGGTCATGATCGGCAGATCGTTTCCGAGGGAGATCTCCGAGAAATGGTTTGCCGCGATGAGCGCGTCCGTCCTCGCATCGGCGGAGTCGGCGGCCAGTGTCATCAGCATCCCGCCCCCCGTTCGCGTCCGGATCGATGCGGCCGGACGGTGCATCCTCCTTCACGACGCGGGTGAAAAAATGCTGGTCGTGGCAGTGCTGATGAGCGACGCTGAGCCCGATCTGGTTGCCGCCAAACTCGAGTCGCTGGCCCAACAGATCGGGGGGGCCTTCTGATGTACACGATCATGGTCGTGGACGACTCCGCCTTCATCGTCGATGTATTCGTAACCATGCTCGAACGCGGCGGATACAGGACGCTGGCTACGTACGGCGGTCAGGAATGCCTTGATCTGCTCAAGACCGAGCGCCCGGATCTGATCCTCCTCGACATCATGATGGAGCCGATGGATGGGCGGGAGACGCTCGAGCGGATCAAGACCAACCCCGAAACGAAGGACATTCCGGTCATGATGCTCACGGCCAAGCAGCTCGCCCCTGACGAGGCCCAGGAGTATGCGATCTACGTCGAAGACTACGTGCTCAAGCCGATCACGCATCGCGAGCTCTACGACGTGATCGAATACATTCTGAACCGGCGCGCCCGCATTCGTCAGGATGTCGAGGCGGCCAAGGCTGCTGGCGCCGATCAGCAGATGATTGATGAGTATGCTCGCATCTCGAAGAGCATCGAGGTGAATCGCCGTCTCATGTCCATCCTCGAGTCCACGTACAACCTTTCGGATGCGCGCGCTAGAGTCGGCGACGAGATCGCCCGGGCTATCAGATCCATGAACATGAACATCACCTTCCAGGAGGATCGCCTGAGCCAGATCCGGAGCCAGATGAAGATCCCTCTGGCGAACTCGGAATCGGCTTGACCGTGTCTCCATTTTTCCTGAAGCAGCTTACATGCAGGAGCTGAAGGCAGCATATACAGTGCAGTCGCCCCGAGATGCAGATGCGCGCGGCCACGGATAGGCAGTCGAGCGCCGGGGGCGTCCCTCAAGAGGATATTGATCGGGATCGGGGTCGAATCCTGCGCGCTGGCCATTTCGAGCCGGATAGGTTAAATGGCGGACTGTATTTGGAGATTCTCCGCTCGGGCGATTGCGTCGGAATCTTTAAAGTACTTTCCGAAAATTTATATGCTTTTCCCTCGTTGTAATAATGCTGTGTCGCAGGGACGGATGGGCTCGTAGCTCAGTCCGGCAGAGCGCCTGGCTTTTAACCAGGTGGTCGAGGGTTCAAATCCCTCCGGGCCCGTTTCCACCGTGGCGACCTTGGTTTTTGAACTGGCGATGCAGAGCGAACACCCAGACGTCCCGGGGCGGGAGGGGCAGATGAGTAGCAGGATAAACGTACTGGACCATGTCATGGTCCCCGATCATCAGGTCATGAGCGAGGATGAGGTGAAGGCCCTCCTCGCACGGTATTCCATCACCTTTGAACAGCTGCCGAAGATCTACCACGACGATGCGGCCGTCCGCCAGATCGGCGGCAAGGTCGGCGATGTTATCAAAATCGTACGGCAGAGCCAGACCGCGGGAATCGCGGAGGCCAATCGGCTCGTCATCAGGCGACCGAAGAAATAATCCGGGGTGATCCTCTGTTAGACCGTACCATTCTCTCAAAAGCATACTTTTCCCACGAGCACGTGGCCCGACACCAGCTTGATTCGTTCAACAACTTCCTCCTCCACAACCTCCAGAAGGTCGTTGACGAGCAGCGGGTCATCGAGACCGACATCGAGAACCGCGGGAAGTCGAACGAGCCGGTCTGGGTCGAGCTCGGCCAGGTCCGGGTCATGAAGCCGCTCGTCCGCGAGGCCGACGGCTCCCAGGGCGATCTCTTTCCGAGTGAGGCCCGGCTCCGCAATCTGACATACGCGGCACCGATGCAGCTCGACATGACGCTCGTCCACGGCGGCGAGCGGCAGGAACCCGTGATCACGACCATCGGTTTGCTGCCGATCATGGTCGGTTCGTCCGCGTGCAACCTTGCAGGCATGAGTGACGCGGAGCGGACCCTCCACGGCGAGGACCCGCTCGATCCGGGCGGCTACTTCGTGGTGAACGGCACCGAGCGCGTCCTGATGACCCTCGAGGATCTCGCCTCGAACAAGATCATGACCGAGTTTACCGAGCGCTACAACGAGCGGATCTACGTCGCGAAGGTCTTCTCGCAGTACCGCGGGTATCGGGCTCTCGTTGTCGTCGAGCGGAACAAGAAGAACCTGCTCGAGGTCTCGTTCCCGTCGGTGGCCGGCCATCTCAAGTTCGTCGACCTGATGTTCGCTCTCGGCCTCGAGACCGAGCAGGCGATCGTCGAGGCCGTCTCGACCGAGGAAGACATCCTGACCTTCATGATGCAGAACCTCGAAGAGTCCGCGTGTGCAACGGGCCAGGGCGCGGTCGACTGCGGGATCATGTACGTCGGCAAGAAACTCGCGCCGAACCAGACGCGTGATTACCAGCGCAAGCGCGCCGAGTTCGTGCTCGACAACTACCTGCTGCCGCACCTGAATTACTTGATGCCGATCGGAATGAACGAAGAAGATCCGGCATACCACGACGCGGTACAGGGTGTTCGGCTCGCGAAGGCTCATTTCCTCGGTCGCATGGCCGAAGCCTGTTTCGACCTCGTACTCGACAAACGGCGCATCGATGACAAGGACCACTACTCGAACAAGCGGCTCAAGCTCGCGGGCGACCTGATGGAGGACCTCTTCCGAATCTCGCTCAATCGCCTGACTCGCGATGTCAAATACCAGCTCGAGCGCGCCTCGATGCGCCATCGCGACCTCTCGATCGGAACCGCTGTCCGCGCGGACGTGCTGACCGAACGGCTCCTTCACCCGCTCGCGACCGGGAACTGGGTCGGCGGCCGTACCGGTGTCTCCCAGCTCCTCGATCGCGTGGATCACATGGCCGTGCTCTCCCACCTGCGGCGCGTGATCTCGCCGCTCTCGCGATCGCAGCCGCACTTCGAGGCCCGCGATCTGCACCCGACCCAGTGGGGGCGCATCTGCCCCTCCGAGACCCCGGAAGGCCCGAACTGTGGGCTCGTCAAGAACTTCGCCCAGCTGGTCGAGATCTCGAAGGGTGTCAGGGACGAGGACGAGGTTCTCGCCATCCTCTACTCGATGGGTGTCGAGGGACTCAAGGGGGAGGCTGTCCGATGAAGAAGTCGAGAGTCTTCGTCGACGGCGCCCTGATCGGGCTCGTCGAAGACCCGGCAGCGCTCGTCCAGGAGATTCGCCGCGCACGACGCGCCAGCGGCGTCTCCACCGAGGTTAACGCTTCGTACAAGCCATACAACGGCGACGTAATCGTCCACACCGACCGCGGAAGGGCTCGGCGTCCGCTGATTGTGGTCGAGAACGGCCGCCCTCTCCTCTCCGATGATGATCTCGGACGCCTCGAGCGCAAGGAGATCGACTTCGCCGACCTCGTCGGGCGCGGTCTCATCGAGTTCATCGATGCCGAGGAGGAAGAGGATCTCTTCATCGCGATCAACGAAGACCAGCTGACGCCAGAGCACACGCATCTCGAGATCGACCCGGCGCTCATCCTCGGGATTGGCGCGGCCCACGTGCCGTTCCCCGAGCACAACGCCTCGCCACGCGTCACGATGGGCGCGGGCATGGTCAAGCAGGCGCTCGGTTTCGGCTCGGCCAACATGAAGCTTCGGCCCGACACGCGCGGCCATCTGCTCCACTACGTTCAGAAGCCTCTCGTACGCACGCAGACCAATGTGATGATCGGCTCGGACGACCGTCCGGGCGGCCAGAACTTCGTGGTCGCAATCCTCAGTTATGAAGGGTTCAACATCGAGGACGCGCTCATCTTCAACCGCGCCTCGATCGACCGCGGTCTCGGACGCTCGCACTTCTTCCGGACCTACGAAGGCGAGGAACGGCGGTACCCCGGCGGCCAGGTCGATCGGATCGAGATCCCGGACTCGGAAGTGACCGGCGCCCACGGCGAGGAGTTCTACACGAACCTCGACGACGACGGCATTATCAACCCCGAGACGATCGTCGGCGAGAAGGACGTGCTGATCGGCAAGACCTCGCCGCCGCGCTTCCTCGAGGAGCCGACAAGCGACCTGATCACGGTCGAGAAGCGGCGCGACACCTCGGTCACGATGCGCTCGAACGAGCACGGCATCGTCGACACGGTGATCATCACCGAGGGAGAGAACTCGTCGCGGCTGGTCAAGGTCCGGACGCGCGATCTCCGCGTGCCCGAGGTCGGCGACAAGTTCGCCTCTCGCCACGGCCAGAAGGGCGTGATCGGGTTGATCACGGCCCCCGAGGATCTGCCGTTCACCGAGGACGGCATGGTCCCGGACCTCGTGATCAACCCACACGCCATCCCGTCGCGGATGACGATCGGGCATATGCTCGAGATGATCGGCGGCAAAGTCGGCTCGCTCGAGGGTCGCCGAATAGATGCGACCGCGTTCTCGGGCGAGATCGAGACGGATCTGCGCGCCGCGCTCCTGCAGTTCGGCTTCGCGCCGACCGGGCGCGAGGTGATGTACGACGGGATCACGGGCAAGCCCTTCGCGGCCGACATCTACGTCGGCGTGATCTACTACCAGAAACTCTACCACATGGTCTCGTCCAAGATGCATGCCCGGTCGCGCGGACCCGTGCAGGTCCTGACCCGGCAGCCGACCGAAGGGCGAGCCCGAGAGGGCGGTCTCCGGTTCGGCGAGATGGAGCGCGACGTGATGATCGGTCACGGGGCCGCTATGGCCCTCAAGGAGCGGTTGCTCGACGAGTCCGACAAGGTCCAGCAGTACGTCTGTGCCAAGTGCGGCATGGTCGCGATGCTGGACCGGAAGCGGAACACAACCCGCTGCCTCGTCTGCGGCGCCGAGACCGATATCTACCTTGTCGAGATGAGCTACGCGTTCAAGCTCCTGCTCGACGAGATGAAGAGCATGGGGATCGCCCCGAGGATGGTCCTCGAGGACCAGGTGTAATCGACGCATGCCGAGTCCTAAACGCATTGGAAAGATCAAGTTCGGTCTCCTCTCCCCGAAGGAGATACGGACCATGTCCGTCCGGAAGATCATCTGGGCGGACACCTACGACGACGACGGATTTCCGTACCCCCAGGGCCTCATGGACCTCGCTCTCGGGGTCATCGACCCCGGGCTGCGCTGCAAGACCTGCGACCAGAAGGCCGCCGACTGCCAGGGCCACTTCGGGCACATCGAGCTCGCAAAGCCCGTCATCCATGTCGGGTACACGCGCCTGATTCGGAAGCTGCTCCGGGTTACGTGCCGCTCGTGCGGCCGGCTCCTCCTATCGCCCGACGAGATCCAGAAGGTCTCGATCACGGCCGAGGACGAGCTCGGCGGCGACGTGCTGACCGAGAAGGACATCAAGAAGGAGCGGGCCTGCCCCCACTGCGGCGAGCTCCAGCTCAAGGTGAACTTCGAGAAGCCGACCACCTTCTCGGAGGTGCTGCTCGAGGACGGGAAGAAGATCGAGCACAAACTGACGCCGGCCGATATCCGCGCCCGACTTGAACGGATCCCCGACTCCGACCTCCGGCTCCTCGGGATCAACCCCGACGTGGCACGCCCCGAGTGGACCATTCTGACCGTGCTGCCCGTGCCGCCGGTCACGATGCGCCCCTCGATCATCCTCGAGAACGGCCAGCGGTCCGAGGACGATCTCACGCACAAGCTCGTGGACATTATCCGGATCAAACAGCGGTTCAAGGAGAACCAGGATGCCGGTGCGCCCCAGCTGATCATCGAGGATCTCTGGGAACTGCTCCAGTACCACGTCACGACCTACCTCGACAACGAGGTCGCCGGCTGCCCGCCCGCCCGCCACCGCTCGGGACGGCCGCTCAAGACCCTGTCGCAGCGATTGAAGGGCAAGGACGGTCGGTTCCGCGGCTCCCTCTCGGGTAAACGCGTGAACTTCTCGGCCCGCACGGTGATCTCGCCGAACCCGAACCTCTCGGTGACCGAGGTCGGCGTACCCCTCTCGATCGCGGTCGAGATGACCGTGCCCATCCGGGTCACGGCCCACAACATCGAGGAGATGCGGGAGCTCGTGCTTCGCGGCCCGGAGCGGAAGTCGCTCAAGGAGCCGTGCGGTGCGAACTACGTGATTCGGCCCGATAACCGGCGCCTGCGCCTCGGCGGAGAGAACCTCGAGGTCATCGCCGAGCAGATAGAGCCCGGCTATACGGTCGAGCGACAGCTCCGGGACGGCGATATCGTTCTCTTCAACCGACAGCCCTCGCTCCACCGGATGTCGATCATGGCTCACCGGATCAAGGTGATGGACGGCAAGACGTTCCGTCTCAATCCGGCTGTCTGCCCCCCGTACAACGCCGACTTCGACGGCGACGAGATGAACCTCCACGTCCCGCAGACCGAGGAAGCCCGGGCCGAGGCCGCGATCCTGATCGCGGTCCAGGAGAACATCCTCTCGCCCCGTTTCGGCGGTCCGATCATCGGCGGGATTCACGACCACATCTCGGGCATCTTCATGCTGACCCACGACCTCCGCTGGTTCACGAAGTCCGAGATCCTCTATCTCCTCAAGTTCTTCGAGTTCGAACGTCTGCCCGAGCCCGGCAAGGTCGAGGAGGACGGCACGCCGTTCTGGTCGAACAAGCAGGTCTTCTCCATGATCCTGCCCACGGGCCTGAACATGGTCTTCCGGGCTTCGTCCTGTGTCAACTGCGACGAGTGCAAGTACGAGGACTGCGAGCGCGACGCGTTCATCCGGATCATCGACGGCCAGCTCCGGAACGGCACGGTCGACAAAAAATCGATCGGGGCCTTCGACGGGGCGATCCTGAACCGGATCATCCGGCAGTACGGCATGGAGCGGGCGAGCAAGTTCATCGACGACATGACCCGGCTCTCGATCCGCGGGATCATGATCGACGGGTTCTCGCTCGGCATCGATGATGAAGACCTCTCCCGAACCGAGTACGGCCAGATCGAGGACGAGCTCGGGAAGGCCGAGGACGACGTCGACCGCCGGATCCGGATCTTCCAGGAAGGCCAGCTCGAGCCCATGCCCGGCCGGACCCCCGAGGAGACGCTCGAGATGCAGATCATGCAGGTACTCGGCAAAGCCCGTGACCGCACGGGCGAGATCGCCGGCCGCCACCTGGGACTCGGCAACTCGGCCGTGCTGATGGCCGTCTCCGGCGCCCGCGGTTCGATGCTGAACCTGACCCAGATGGCAGGCTGCATCGGTCAGCAGTCCGTGCGAGGCGAGCGGATCATGCGTGGCTACGAGGAGCGGACCCTGCCCCACTACCGGCGGGGCGACCGCGGCGCGGACGCCCACGGGTTCATCAAGCACTCGTACAAGGGTGGTCTCTCTCCGACCGAGTTCTTCTTCCACGCAATCGGCGGGCGAGAAGGGCTGGTCGACACGGCCGTCCGGACATCGCAGTCGGGTTACCTCCAGCGCCGCCTGATCAACGCGCTTCAGGACCTGAAGGTCGAGTACGACGGTACGGTCCGGACCACGATGGGCCGGATCATCCAGTACCAATACGGTGAGGATGGCACGGATCCCATGAAGGGTGCATTCGGCGATCCGGTCGACGTCAAGGGGATCGTCGAGTCGATCCTGAAGGAGGAGGTCTGATGTTCACCGACGCGATGCGCGAGCGGATCGATGGTGCACAGCTCCCGAACGGGACGAAGCTCCCCAGCCTGACCAAGCAGCAGCTCCTGAGCGCGCTCGAAGACAAGGACGTCAGCGACGCCCAGTTCGAGCGGATCATGACCGGGGTCCTCGCCGAGTTCAAGGGGACCCGGATCCAGCCGCTCGAGGCAGTCGGCGTGATCGCGGCACAGTCGATCGGCGAGCCGGGCACGCAGATGACCATGCGGACCTTCCACTACGCTGGCGTGGCCGAGATCAACGTCACGCTCGGGCTGCCGCGCCTGATCGAGATCATGGACGCTCGGAAGGAGCCCTCGACGCCGACCATGACCATCTACCTCTCGCCCGAGTTCAACAACGACCGGGACAAGGCACGAATGGTCTCCTGGCAGATCGAGGCCGCGCCGCTCCACGAGTTCGGCGACATCACCACGGACATGGAGAACATGCAGGTGATCGTCCAGGTCAACGAGGCCGTGCTTGCCAAGCGCAAGATCTCGATGGACATGATCGCCGAGACGGCGCAGAAGAAGATCCGGGAGCGCCGCCACTACCGAGACTTCGAGGCCGAGGTCGACGGCAAGACCCACGTGATCACGTTCGTGCCCAAGGACCAGCAGAAGTACCAGAACCTCTTCCAGCTCGCCGAGCACGTCAGGAACGTGATCGTGCAGGGAATCGACGATATCGAGCGCGTCGTGGTCCGAAAAGAGGGCGGTGAGTACATACTTTATACTGAAGGCTCCAACCTAAAGGATGTCTTCGAGGTCGCCGGCGTCGATACCACGCGGACCCGGACGAACAACATCAGCGAGATCGCCCAGGTCCTCGGGATCGAAGCGGCCCGAAACGCGATCATGGCCGAAGCCCTGTCCACCCTCGGCGAACAGGGGATCAAGGTCGACGTACGGCATATCATGCTCGTTGCCGACATGATGTGCATGGACGGCGAGGTCAAGCAGATCGGCCGCCACGGTATCGCCGGTGAGAAGGAGTCGGTCCTCTCTCGCGCTGCGTTCGAGGTGACGGTCAATCACCTGCTCGACGCGGCTGTCGCGAACGAGGTCGACGAGCTCAACGGTGTGACCGAGAACGTGATCGTCGGTCAGCCGATCCAGCTCGGCACTGGCGACGTCAAACTGATCGCAAAGCCCAGAACGTAGAGGAAATTCAATGGAATTCAACGTATCCCTTCGAAAGGCCATCAAGACAGGGAATGTGGTGCTCGGTCAGAAAGAGACCGAGCGGTGCGTCACGGACGGCGGCGCGAACATGGTCGTCGTCGCGAAGAACTGCCCCGAGGCCTACCGCGCCAAGCTCGCAGAGGAGTCGAGCGTCTTCATCTACACCTTCGACGGTTCCTCGGTCCAGCTCGGCAAGGCCTGTGGCAAGCCGCACATGGTCAGCGCGCTCGCGGTCGTCGACCCGGGCGAGTCGGATATCACCAGTCTCAAGAGGGTCTGACAATGGCGGAGATTGTCCTGACCGAAGACTGCATGCGCCTGATCTCGGATTTCGAGAGCCTGACCGGCGCAAGCTCCCGCGACTGTGTGATCGACGAACGGAACAGCCGGATTATCTTTGTGGTCAACCCCGGCGAGATGGGACTCGCGATCGGCAAGAAGGGCGCCTCGATCAAAAAAGCTTCGGACGCGATGGGCAAGCGGATCGAGGTCGTTGAGTACTCGGACAGCCCCGAGCAGTTCGTCAAGAACTGCTTCCTGCCGGCCCAGGTCCTCGCGGTCGACTTCGAGGACTCCGACAGGGGCCTTGTCGCCCACGTCGACGTCCGCGATGAAGACCGCGGCATCGCGATCGGCAAGGAGGGCAAGAATATCTTCAAGGCGAAGAAGCTCTCCATGCGCCAGCACGACGTTCAGGACGTGCTGCTCGGCCAGCCGAACGCCTCCTGACCCCCTTTTAACAACCTTCTTCTGTCGCTGACGCGACATCTGAAAGTACCGTGATCGAGGACGTGGACTGGCTCGTGGTACAGGGGTCCGGCGCCCATATCCGTTCGGGCGTAGACCGACTGCTCGTAGGCCAGGGCTCAACTATCACCGAGTACGCCCTTGCTGGTCTCTCCCACCTGCTCCTCCAGGGGCGGCATACGATTCAGACCGCGACCGTGAATCGGCTTGTCCAGCAGGGGATCCGCGTCACTTTTCTCGAACCCGATGGCGAGCCCGTGGGAGTAGTGGTGCCGTACGGCAACAATGAGGACGAGCGGCGGCGACGCCTCCAGGAGACGATGCCCACTCACGCCGTTGCGACTACGATCGTCACATACGCAGCTCATGCCCGGCTCGGTCTTATCGGCGAGGGTGGCGCCGAATTCTACGAAGGGGAGCTCGAACTCATACAGGGATTGCTCGGAGAGATGCCGAACCTGGTCCGTCTCCAGGAACTCCGGCGCCTCCATCGCATGATCGGAGATATGTACTACGAGATCATATCGCGGACCATTCCCCCGGACCTCGGGTTTCGGCGGCGGACGGAGCGGCCGCATCGTGACCCGGTGAATGCGCTCCTCTCCCTCTCGTACGGAATACTCTCCGGCATCGTCCTGAATGCGTGCATCGGTGCCCGACTCGACCCTTCCATCGGCCTCCTCTCGGCAGGCGAACGGGCGCTCGTGCGCGATCTCGCTGATTGCTTCCGGACCGAGATGGTCGATCGAGCTATTTTTACGCGGGCGCGCGAGGGGATCGAACCGGGCACGTTCGACCGTACGGAAAATCGTTGCCGCCTCTCGGATGAATTTGTGCGCGAGACCACGGCTCGCCTCCGGGCATCCATCGACAGCCAGCGAATCGATCGGCAGGTGCAGCGGTACGTGGCAGCCCTTGAGAGCGAGCTCCCATTTCTGATTGTCTAGAGAAGTCCTTTGATTACGGCAAACTCGGCGAAAACCCGGTCATCCGCCTCGGTCACCCGGACCTCTCGAACAATTGCCCGGGGGCAGCCGTAGAGCATCGAGACGAATTTTTCCAGAATCACGTCCTCGGACGCGGCTACTATCCGCACGCGGCCATCGGCAAGGTTCATTACCTCGCCCGTGACGATCAGGCTATCCGCGATCCTCTTGACGCAGGCGCGAAAACCGACACCCTGGACACGGCCGGCGATCAGGATCTCGACGGTTTTCATACCCGCAATTCCTGCATAACCTTGATCACCATGGCAAGCTCGTCGAAGATCTGGTCGCGCTGCCGGAACTCCCGGATGTTCGTCGCGGCCTCGCCGGCCATGTCCATGATGTCACTGGAGCGGATCTCATCGCCGGCAGCGAAGACTTTGAGGGCCATGTCGCCGAGCACGTAGACCCGGCGCGAGAGCGGCCGGATGATCTCGGCCGCGTTGATTGCTGATCGGAGAAGTTTCTCCGCAAGGTTCTCCTGGCCCGCCTCTTTGGCCGCAACGAAGAGCTCGGTGTAGTACTTGGCCTGCAGTGCCCTGTCCGGGACCGCGTGGAGGCTTCTGTCGATTGCGGCAATCAGGTTCTTGGAGAACTCCCCGGAGCGGATCTTCCGCTTGGCGTCGATTACCCCCGAATGTACGCTGTCGGCCACGTTCTGCTGGGCGTCCTGGTTGAGTCGCTGGAGTGTCTCGTATCGCACATCCTGGTCCTCGATCCCTCGTGCGACCTCGATCGCTCTCGCGGTGAACTGCTCGGTGTCGCGCCGCTGGGCGATTGCGATCAGCCGCTGCACCAGCGCGCGTTTGAGCACGGCCACGATGAACGGGATGTTGATCCGCTCCATGGCGCGGTCGACCTCGGCGAGGAAGACGTCGACATAGGAGTGCTCGCCGCAGAGCTCGGCGATCGGGATCACGTTCAAAAGGGCAGTCCCACGCTCATACGGATTCGGGATCGCCTCGATCGAGCGGGAGACGAGGCGGAGGATGTTGCGGCAGGACCCCGTGTCGTCCCGGACCATGTTCGAGACCGCGATCAGGGCCTCGATGTAGTCCTCCGGGTTCTCGATCCCCTCGACGATCGCCATGGCCCGCGGGACGTTCTCGGGATTGTGGTTGACCGCGTGCAGGCTGACGATCGAGAGGACGAGCTGGACACGGACGAACGAAGCCCGATCGGGCTCGACTTCGGGAAGGAGCGTGATCGCCCGCTCCATGCATTCGTAGGCGCGCGCCTCGTCCGCGGCGACGATGAGAGTCGCGATGTCCGCGAGGATCAGAACGCGCTGAAACCGGTACGGCAACCAGTCGAGCCGGACAAGGATGCCGTCGATCAGCTGATCCGCCCGTTCGCGCCGGTTCTGGCGCATGAAGAGGTCCGCCAGCGTCGCCATCCCCGAGAGCTTCGTATACGGGTCCTTGATCTGGTCGTTGAGCTGGCAGGCGAGATCCATGATCAGGGTCGAGGTCTCGGCCTGATCGAGCCGCATAAGCAGGTACGCAAGCACCTCGTACGAATCGGTGGAGTCGAGCAGCTCGACGATCTCACGAAGACCGGTCGCGATTCGCGAGATCATGGCATCCCGTTCGAGCGGATTGTCGATCTCGAGCGAGAAGAGGGTGAGCGGCACGAAGAAATTAACCGCGCTTGACCGCTCGGCGTACTGGAGGACGATGTCGATCGCCCCCGCAATCCTGAGCGAGACCTGAGACGGCTTCGTGTGCTCCCGGATGAGCGTGAGAGCCCTCTGGAACGGACGAGCTTCATCGGCGAAATCGGCCGATTGATAGGTGGAGACCGACTCTTCCAGCCTGAGACAGCCGACCCGGATGTACGCATCGATCACCCGCTCCATCAGCTGCTGCCGCAGAGCAGGATCATCGATCATATCCAGGAGTCGATCCGCCTCGTCGAGTGCGTATGGCGTCTTCTCGGTCAGGGCGTAGCGGATCATCCCCTGCACGATCTTGCCGATTGCACTGGTCGCGTACTCCTTCTCAAGGAGCGAGGTCGACCAGGTGCGCATCCGCCGGAGGAGGTCGAGGTCCGACTGTCGGACCGCAAGGAGGGATGCAGCCTCGATCACGGCAAAGAGCGCCTCCGACCGGGTGTGCTGTCCCTGAATGTTCGAGGCGAGCCCGATCCCCCGCTGGAGAAAATCCCGGCTCCGTTTCTCGACCCCGATCGTGGTCAGGTTTCGGATAATATAGGAGATCGCGCTCTCCCGGATCGAGTCGGCGACGATCCCGTCCGAGAACTCGATCAGCACCTCGGGGTTGCCCTCGACAAGGAAGCCGTGCTCGATCAGGATGGTGATCGAGTCGAGTAGAAGCTGATCCGAACGAGGATGGAGGCGAGCGAGGGATCGGATTGCGCCGATGTGCTCGACAGTATCCGAGAACGGATGCT
The DNA here is from genome assembly GCA_039679395.1 of Methanospirillum sp. Classification (GTDB taxonomy): domain Archaea; phylum Halobacteriota; class Methanomicrobia; order Methanomicrobiales; family Methanospirillaceae; genus UBA288. The sequence goes on from JBDKUZ010000057.1 coordinate 42,082, forward strand.
CCTTGCAGAGCTCGTACACGGCGCGGTATACGGCGATCTCCGCCTGTGCCGGCTCCAACAGAGAGAGGACGCGCGTATTGACCAGGTCGATCTCGTCGCGCAGGATCGCTTCCTTGAGGAGACGGATGCCTGTCTCGTCGATCTGATGACGATGGATCACGTCCTGCAGATCCACCCGAGCGTACGTCTCTATCGCATCGTAGAACTGACCGATCCGCAGAAGGGTATTCGTGAACTGCAGGTACGTGCGTGTCGAAGCCTCGCGATCGTACAGCCGATCGACGAGCGGCAATATCGCGATCAGGAAGTCCGCGTTCCGTGTCTTCTCCGCAATCAGAATTCCCGAGTGGATGATCTCCTTGAGCGGGATTCGAGCCGGGTCGACGATCCGACTGTTAAATTCGAGCGCTTTTTTAATATACCAGTTGTCGCCGGTGGATTCGGCCTTCTTGAGAAGACGGACCACCAGATGACGGCGAGATTCGGGGACATCGCGCTCGAGCGAGAGCAGGGTGGAGTAGAGCTGCGACTTATCGCGGATCCGCTCGAGCATCTCCTGCACGAGGCATTCGAAGATCTCCGTCTGGCGAGCTTCGGGGAGGTCCTGGAATGCAGTCATAAACGAGTGGATATCCGCGATCGCCCGAGAGATCGGCGAGCGCCAGGTCATATCGATGATCGCGAGGGTGCAGTGAACGCGGCGAATCTTCTGGAGGATGGCGCTCGCTGACCTGAGGGCCTCGTAAACGATCGAGAGGCTTCGCTCGGCGATCCCGATCGTGACCATCGCCGTCACGATATTGCAATGCAGATCGGCCCGCTCCGAGACATCGCCGATCTCTGGAACGAGCTCGAGCGCCCGACGGTGGTATTGAATGTCGTGTGTCGTGATCCCCCATGTGATCAGAGCCGGTACCAGCTCGATCAACAGGGCTGAGCGGTATTTACGGAAGCTGATCCGGGAGAGGATGCTCATTCCCCGCTCGATCAGGACCTGCCGCCGTTCGCGGACTCCGGTGTCCACAAGAGTCCGGGAGACCTGCGAAAGGACGCGGGATTGATGGCTCTTTCGGTCGAGCTGCCCGGCGATCCTGAGTATTGCGTCGATCCAGCGCTCGTCTTCGTGAGCCAGGTAATGCGCGGTCAGGCGGACGATGAGGGCGTCGACCTCCTCCTTCGCAAGCTCCTGGAGATAGTCGAGGTACGCGGGCTCGCCCTTTTCCAGGGCGGCTTCTTCGAGGATGCGGTTGCTCTGCTGGATCTGGAGAGCACGCTCCTTTCGTTTCTGGATCCCGGAAAATCCGCGGACGATCTCGTCGATTCTCGCGAGATCCCCTGCTTGAACGGCCTTCACCAGCGGATCGATAAGACTCTGTGAACTCTGCATCCGATGTCCTATCAATAACTTTATCTCTTTACACTATATCTCTGGAATGCGGATAAAGATTGCGTTTTCAATTCACGGGATTTTGGCCTAAAAGGCAGGCATCTGCCGTAATTACGGTTATTATGGATATTCCGGCACATATCAGGTGTCGACCTGCCGGACATGTCCTTTTTCCATCATTCTGCCAGCATTCAGCAGGTAAAGGTGGTTGAATGATGATAAATTTTTCTTCCGTACCGGTCCCGATACAGGCCTGTTGAGTTTTTTTCCCTTTCGAGAGGCGGAAAGGGATGTCGGTGTGAGCCTCAGCATGCTTAAACCCGATGAACACCCATTCCGTGGTGATGAAGGTCTGCATCATGTGCGGCGGCGAGGGCACTCGCCTCCGCCCTCTGACCTTTGAGCGTCCGAAACCCTGTATCCCGATTGTGAACCGCCCCTCGATCGAGCACCTCGTGGCGCACCTCTCGACCATGGGCTTCAACGAGGTCGTGATCACGCTTGGATACCTGGGATCAGTGATCGAGGAGGCGCTCGGGGACGGATCGCTCTTCGGGGTCGATATCACCTACGTCCACGAGGAGTTCAAGATGGGAACGGCCGGGTCGGTCAAGAACGCCCAGCCTTTCCTCGACGGATCGCCCTTCCTCGTGGTCGGCGGAGACCATGTGACGGACCTCAACGTGCTCGAGTTCTATCGCGAGCACCGGCGCGGCGACGGTATCGTCTCGATTGGGTTGATCTCGATCGACGACCCCTCGGAATACGGCATCGCCGAGATCGATGCAAACTACGACCTGCTCCGCTTCAAGGAGAAACCGGCGCCCGGTGAGATCTTCTCCAACCTCGCTTCGACCGGTATGTACGTCTGCGATCCGGAGATCTTCGATCATATCCCATCGAACACGAAGTTCGACTTCGCGAAGGATCTCTTTCCCCGGCTGATGGAGCGGGGCGAGCGGCTGAAGGGATGGCTCGCCCGCGGGAACTGGACCGATGTCGGCAGCCCCTCCTCGCTCCGGATGGCCGAGCGCTGGATGCTCCAGCAGATGTCCGTCACGAATATCAGCGGCAACCTCTCCATGAAAGGGGCCCAGATCCTCGGGCCAGTCCGGCTCGGTGACTCGATCTCGCTCGGGAACAACGCGAAGATCATCGGGCCCGTGGCGATCGGCTCCGGCACCATCATCGAGGAGAATGCCCTGATCGGGCCGTACACCTCGATCGGCGAGAACTGCTCGATCAAAGCGAACACCAAGATCTTCAGCTCCTCGCTGTACAACCGGATCGTGGTCGGCCCGAACAGCACGGTCTCCGGTTCGATCATCGACAACGATACGGTGATCCGCGAGTGCTGCTCGATCGAGAACGACACCGTGATTGGGCCCCGCTCCATGCTCCAGCGGGGCGTTGTTATCCACTCCAAGACGCGGCTCTGGCCCGAGGTGATCGTCCCCGAGGGAACGATCGTCAAGGAGCACGTCCTGAACGATAGGTTCGATTCCCGCTGCGAAGGCTCCTGAAGCGGAATCGGGACTAGACTCTCTTCACCAGCCGGTGCGTCAGAGCAACGAGCGGGTGGCGGGCGTAGTCGAGGACCTGGATGTCATCGAGAGAGTCGAGGTGCATGGAGCGGGCCGTCCGCTCCATCCCGAGCTCGATGTCGTCGTCGACTTCGATGATGTATGCGTCCAGGTTCTCGATCCCGAGCCGTTTCGCCGCAATCGCCCGGTGGTGGCCGTCGACCAGGATGTACCTGCCCGGTCGCTTGACCACGATCAGGGGTTCGGCGAGGCCTTTCCTGAGCTCGTAGATTCGCCCTTCGAGCTCGTCCTCGTAGATCTTCGATTGCGTGGGCAGTAAGCCGTTGATCGGGACGGAGCCCCGCCGGAGGCTTGGCTCGATCCCGTAGAGTTTCTTAAGGGTCGTAATAAAGTTGAAGACCTTCTCGGGAGAGACGTGCTCGATCTGCGAGCGGATCACGTCCGAGTTCGAGACGATCCCAACGAGCCGGTTCTTCTCGTCGACGACCGGGAGCTTCTGGATCCCCGAGCGGAAGATGACGCGGGCCGCGTCGGAGATGCTCATCTCGGGGTCGGCCACGATCAGGTGGCTGGACATCACCTCGGTTATGGGGGTAGACGGGTGGGCAAAGAGGAGGTCGCGGGCCGCGATGTATCCGACCACTTCGTTGCCACGGTCGACGACCGGGAATCCGTCGTGGTTGGTGGTCTTGATTCGCTCGAAGACGTCACGGACCGTTCCCTTGGCGTCCACCGTAACGACGTCGTAGGTCATATAGTCCTTGACCCGTTTCTTGTCCACACCATCATTACGAGGGTGTTTCTACTTCAAATGTTCGGTGGCGTTACCGTCGGGAATGCGGTAAACGGGGCCGTCCTCGGCGACGAAGCCTTCTCTTCGAAGTCGTTCGAGGACCGGCCGGAGCCGGTCCGTTCCGACCCCGGTGGCGGCGGCGAGTCCCTCCGTCTTGAGCGGCCCGGCCCCGAGCAACACCCTCAGGATCCGGCCTCGGAGCTGCCGGTCCGACCCTTCGAACGGTGGCTGAACCATATGGTGGGCCGAGCGGCGGTTCGGGTTCGGGGCGGTCCTCGCGAGCATGGTGCCGTAGTCCATGAGCGCCCAGTACCATTCCCGCGGGTGGTCGCGATCGAGAGCCCGTTCGACGAGCGGCCTGAGCTCGGCGTCGGTCACGCCGGTGCGATCCCGGAAGAAAAAGTGGAGCAAGACTCGCCTGACGTTGGTCTCGATGTAAATCGTCGGCCGGTTGAACGCGTAGGCCGCGATCGCGGCGGCCGTGGCCGGACCGATCCCCGGCAGGGTTTCCAGTGTAGCGGGATCCTCGGGTACTTGGCCCCCATACTCCGCGACGATCCGGGTTGCGGCCGCCTGGAGCGCGAGCGCCCTGCGGTTATATCCGAGCCCCTGCCAGGCGCGGAGTACGTCGGCTGGTGAGGCCCGGGCGAGGGACGCGACGTCGGGGAAGGCCTCGAGGAACGCCTCGTACTTCGGCCAGACCCGGTCCACCTGGGTCTGCTGGAGCATCACCTCGGAGACGAGGACCCGGTATGGATCGGTCGTCTCGCGCCAGGGCATCTCCCGGCCAAAGGCGCGGTAGTGATCGAGGACGATCCGGCGGAAGAGCGCGATCGCCCGATCCGTCGGCCCCTCGGCCTCGAGGAGTTCGCGGAACGCCTTCAGCTCGCCCGCCTCGCCCGAGAGCGTGGTCTGGTCGTCCACGCCTAGGGGTTTGGACCCGATCACGGTTAACCCTGCAGATATATACCGCCGCATCCATCCGTTCGAGCATGAGGCTCGGGTACCCATGCATCAACCGTTCGATCGGCTGCACGGCGAACCATACATTCCGGCTCGCCTCGTACTCGGACGAGCGCCTGCTCGCAACGGCCGGTGAGAACCTCGCCTGCCTGGAGCGGCTCTTCGCCTGGAACGTCGCCCACGGGCTCCTCTCCTTTCGGATCGGTTCGGGCCTTGTCCCGTTCGCGTCGCATCCCGATTGCACGGCGCCGTGGCGCGAGGCCCTCGCCGACGGCCTACCCATGGTCGACTACGCCTCGCAGGCGCCCGGACGGCGCCGGGGGACCCACGCGGCCTCCCTCGACGACGCCGACTTTGCTCGCTTCCTCCGTGAGAGCGCCGGGCGCGATGTGGACCTGATGCTCGAGATCAAGGACAAGGAGACGAGCGCGTTCCGTGCCCTGGCGCTCGCGGCCGGAGACCCGCGCCTGCGCACAGGGCCGTGAGCTACGCCTAAATACCTGCACGCCCCACTGCCGTCGACGAGATGACGCGCATGCCCGACGACGCGCCCGCGAACCGACTGATTCATGAGAACAGTCCCTATCTGCTCGCCCACGCACACCAGCCCGTCGATTGGTACCCCTGGGGCGACGAAGCCTTCGAGCAGGCGAGGGCACTTGAACGGCCGGTCTTTCTCTCGATCGGATATGCGACCTGTCACTGGTGCCACGTGATGGCGCACGAATCGTTCGAGGACCCGGAGATCGCGCGGCTCCTCAACGAGGCGTTCGTCTGCGTCAAGGTCGACCGCGAGGAGCGGCCCGACGTGGACCAGCTCTACATGACCGTCTGCCAGCTTCTGACCGGCTCGGGCGGCTGGCCGCTGACCGTGATCATGACCCCGGATCGGCGTCCGTTCTTCGCGGGGACGTATTTTCCGAAGGAGAGTCGGTTCGGGGCGACGGGCATGCGAGAGCTCGTCCCGAGAATTGCCGAGATGTGGCGGGAGCGGCGCGGCTCGCTCGTCGAGGCGGCCGACGAGGTGACGGCATCGCTCGCACAGGCGGCCGGCGCTCAGGCGGAGGGCGAGCTCCTCCCGGACGTCCTGGATCGGGCGTACGAGGCGCTTGCATTCCAGTTCGACTCGGTTCACGGCGGCTTCGGGCATGCACCGAAGTTCCCGACGCCCCACCACATGCTCTTCCTGCTTCGGCGGTGGCGGCGAACAGGAGAGCCGCGTGCGCTCGAGATGGTCGAACGGACGCTCGCCGCAATCCGGCGCGGCGGGGTCTACGACCAGCTCGGATACGGGGTTCATCGGTACTCCACCGATGCCCGCTGGCTCGTGCCCCACTTCGAGAAGATGCTTTACGATCAAGCGCTCTTTGTCCTCGCGTGCGTCGAGGCCTTTCGGGCGACGGGAAAATCGACCTACCAGCACACGGCTGAGGAGACGATCACCTACATGCTCCGCGATCTCCTCTCGCCCGAAGGAGCATTCTTCTCGGCCCAGGATGCCGACACCGAGGGCGAAGAGGGCAGGTTCTACCTCTGGATGAAGGAGGAGATCGACCGCGTGCTTCCACCTGAAGAGGCCGAGGTCTTTGATCACGTCTTTCGTGTCAAGACCGGCGGCAACTTCATCGACCCGGTGCACCCCGAACAGCGCGGGAAGAACGTCCTCTACCGAGCGATGACGGTCGAGGAAGCAGCAGCCGGGCTGGGTCGACCAGCACGCGAGGTCGCGACACTGATCTCTGCTGCCCGCGAACGACTTTTCACTGTTCGGAACGGACGCGTCCGCCCCGCTGTCGACGACAAGGTGCTTGCAAGCTGGAACGGCCTCGCGATCGCCGCGCTCGCATCGGCCGGGCGAGCTTTTGGCCATCAGCCATACGTTGACGCCGCGGTTCGTGCGCTCGACTTCGTCCTGGCTCGCCTTCGGACCCCGGACAACCGCCTCCTCCATCGGTTCCGCGACGGCGAGGCCGGGATCGCGGGCCAGGCCGAGGACTACGCCTACGTGATCTGGGGTCTGTTCGAGGTCTACGAAGCGACCCTTGACCCGTTCCGGCTAGCGACTGCGAAGGCACT
>JBDKUZ010000058.1:0-12192 GCA_039679395.1 Methanospirillum sp.
GCCGGGCTTCTCGGCCGAGGTGCTGCCCGTCGAGCCCTCCGAAGAGCACCGCGAGGCCTGCCGCCACCTGGTCCGTGGCTTTACGGAACCGGGAGACCGGGTCCGCGTCCGCCCGGCCCTCGCCGCCGACGCCGGGGCCGTCGACGACGCGGAGGTCCCGGACGGGATCGACCTCCTGGTCCTCTCGAACCTCCTCAACGAGCTCCCCGGCGACCCCGCCGCGAAGGCCGCGACGGTCATGCGCTGGGCCTCGCACCTGACGGAGAACGGCATGGTCCTGCTGGTCGAGCCGGCCGACCTCGAGAACGCGACAGGGCTCCGGGCGGTCCAGCGCGAGCTCCTGAAGGCCGGGCTCCACCTCCGCCATCCGTGCCGGTTCCTCTGGGGGTCGTCGTGCGGCCCCGTGCCGTGCTGGTCCTTCGAGACCGCGCCGCCGATCCGGCCGACGCGGCTGCAGGAGCTGCTCGCGACAGGCACGCCCGAGCCGTACCGGTACCGGAACACGGACATCAAGTTCGCGGCCGCCGTGCTCGGGCGGCAGCCGCCGGCGCGCCTTGCCTGCCCCGGGGTCGACCGGCGGCGCACCGCGCCCTTCTCGCAGCTTCGGAGACACACGAACCGTCGGATCGCGGTCCTCGCGGCCGTGATGTCGGGCGACCTCGGCGACGCGAAGACGCACGTCTACAAGGTCTGCGACGGCACGGCCCGGACGCCTGTCTTCGCGGTCCTCCCCGCGTACCACGTCGCCCCCGGCAACCGCGCGCTCCTCGAGGCGCCGTACGGCTCGGTCCTCCACCTCCGCGACGTCCTCGTCCGCGAGAACCCGAAGACACGGGCCCTCAACCTGCTCGTCAGCCGGTCCTCGACGGTCGCGCCCTGCGACCGATAGGAATCCTCAAGCCTCCGCCCGCCGAGATCCGTGACGATGGCGATCACGGCCCTGACCCTCCGGAACTTCCGCTCGTTTCGCGAGGCCGGGCTCCGGCTCCGGCCCTTCACGCTCCTCGTCGGGAGGAACGCGGCCGGCAAATCGAACCTGATCCACGGGTTCCTCTTTCTGCGCGACATCGCCCGCTCGGGGCTCGCGAACGCGATCTCGCTCCAGGGCGGCCTCGCGTACCTCCAGAACGCCGGCCTGGCCTGCGGGCGCGACCTCGGCGTCGAGGTCGAGCTGACCCTGCCGGTCGAGATGTCGGCCCTGACCCGCGCCGATGGCCGGCGGATCGAGATCGCGCCCGGGATCTGCACATACACATTCGCACTCGGGTGCAACGAGCGCGCCGAGGTGCGCGAGGACCGCTTCGTCATGCGCTTTGTCGTGACGGCCCCGGGCACGGCGCCGGTCCCGGGCTCGGTCGAGCTCGTCCACGAGGGCGACCGGCTCCGGTACGCGTTCGACCTGCCGCCTGGGCTCGACGAGGCCGTCTTCCTGCCGCCGGTCCTCCGCGAGGCCCGGCTCGGCCCGAGCGCGCTGATGCTCGAATCCCCCACGCTCTACCCCATGGGGCTCGTGCGGCGGGCGCTCGCGCTGGTCAGCTGCTACGAGTTCGGCCCCCGCCTGACCCGGCGGCTCGAGCTCCGGACGGGCGCGGCCGAGCTCGCCGAGGACGGGTCGAACGCCGCGATCGCGCTCGGACGGGTACTGGCCGACCCCGAGCGCCGGCGGCAGTTCCTCGCCCTGCTCCGCGATCTTCTGCCCTTCGTCGAGGACGTCGTGGTTGGCAACGGCCCGGGCGGCGCCCCGGAGATCCGCGTGGCCGAGGTCTACGCGCCCGGCCGGTACCTGCCCGCCGAGGCCCTCTCGAGCGGGACGGTCGAGCTCTTCGCGCTCCTGGTCGCGCTCTTCTTCTCACCCCGCGAGCTCGCGATCTTCGAGGAGCCGGTTGCCCGCCTCCACCCGCTCGTGGTCGGCCGGCTGGTCGGGCTGATGCGCGACGCGTCGGCCGTCCAGCCCCTGCTCGTCTCGACCCAGCACCCGGCCGTCCTCCGGCACGCGCCGGTCGAGGACGTCTGCCTCGTCTCACGCGACGAGGACGGCTTCTCCATCCTCTCCCGGCCCGCCGATCGCACCGACATCAAAACCTTCCTCGAGGAGGAGGTCGGCCTCGACGAACTCTTCCTCGCGGACCTCCTCTGATCCGATGGCCGGCCTGAACATCCTGGTCGAGGGATCGGACGACGTCCGGTTCTTCGAACGCGTCCTCGTCCCGCGCCTGAAGGAGCGGTACGGCTCCGTCCGGCTCGTGCCGTACGCCTGCCTCCGGCGGACTGCGGTCGACCGGCTCCTCCGGTCCTTCGCCCGCCTCGGCGAGCCGTACGTGATCGTCGCGGACATCGATACCGAGCCGTCCGTGCGGGCCAAGAAGCGGGCCGTCCTCGCCCGGTTCGCCGAGGCCGAGCCGGGCGCGATCGCGGTCGTGGTCATGGAGATCGAGTCGTGGTACCTCGCCGGCGCCGACGACGGGTTTCTCGCCCGGGCGGGGCTCGTGCCGCTGCCGACGACCGACGACTTGACCAAGGAGGCGTTCAACGCCCTGATCCCGCGGGGGTACGTCTCGCGGATCGGGTTCATGCTCGACCTCCTGGACGGGTACTCGGTCGACCGCGGGGCAGAGCGGAACCGATCGCTCTCGTTCTTCCTCCGCCGGTTCGGAGTAATTCATAAATAGGGCGGGGTCGACGGAGACCGCATGGCGGAAGAGACCTCCATGAAGCCGTGCGTCTGCATGATCTGCGGCCATGTCTACGACCCTGTCGCCGGCCGGCCGGAGATGGGAATCCCCCCGGGTACGCCGTTCGCCGCGCTCCCCGAGGGCTGGTGCTGCCCGGTCTGCAGCGCGGAGAAGCCGATGTTCCGGGAGCGGTGAGGGCCCTGCCATGAGCGTGCGAACAGTGGCTCCCGGCGTCCTCTCGGTCGGGGCGATCGACTGGGACCGGCGGCTCTTCGACGACCTGATCCCGCTCCCCGAGGGAACGAGCTACAACGTGTTCCTTGTCAGGGGCTCGGAGAAGGTCGCCCTGATCGACGCGGTCGACACCTCGATGGAGATGGCCCTGATGACCAACCTCTTCAAGGCCGCGGCCGACCGGATCGACTACATCGTGGTCAACCACGCCGAGCAGGACCACTCGGGCCTCGTGCCGCTCCTGCTCGAGATGTACGCCGGGGCGACCGTGGTGACGAACAAGGTCTGTAAGGACCTCCTGATCGCGTTCCACGGGATCCCGGAGGAGCGGATCCAGGTCGTCGGCGACCGCGAGACGCTCTCGCTGGGCGACAAGACCCTCGAGTTCCTGATCACGCCCTGGGTCCACTGGCCGGATACGATGCTGACCTATCTCCGCGAGGACCGGATCTTCTTCTCGTGCGACCTCTTCGGCGCCCACCTCGCGACCAGCGACCTCTTTGTGCGCGACAGGGCCGAGTGGAGCCGGGCGGCCAAGCGCTACTACGCCGAGATCATGATGCCGTTCAGGAACAGCATCAAGGGCTACCTCGAGAAGGTGCGGGGCCTGGATCCGACGCTCATCTGCCCGAGCCACGGTCCGCTCCACGACGACCCGGCGTTCGTGCTCGCCGCGTACGACGACTGGGTATCGGACGAGGTGAAGAACGAGGCCGTGATCGCCTACGCCTCCATGCACGGCTCGACGCGGGCCATGGTCGACCGGCTGGTCGACGCGCTGATCGACCGGGGGGTCCGCGTGCGCCGGTTCCATCTGCCCTCGAGCGATATCGGCGACCTCGCCATGGCGCTCGTGGACCCGGCGACGATCGTGATCGCGACGCCGACCGTGCTCTTCGGCCCGCACCCCGCCGTGATCGAGGCCGTGTACCTCGCGAACGCGCTCCGGCCGAAGGCGCGGTTCGCGACCGTGCTGACGAGCTACGGCTGGGGCGGCAAGACGGTCGAGACCCTGAAGGGGATGCTCGGCCATCTCAAGGTCGAGTTCATCGAGCCGGTCCAGGTGAAGGGCTTCCCGTCGCCCGAGGGGCAGGAGGCGATCGACGCGCTCGCGGACGCGATCCGCGACCGGCACGCGTCCTCGACGGCCGACTGGGTCGGCCCGGCCTGACCCCCTTTTCTCATTCCGAGATATTCATTGCGGATGCGGGCCGATCTCTTCCGAACATGCGGATCCTGCTCGTCTCGACCCAGGACTACATCCACCACCCGGTGCCGTCGCGCCACCACTACATCTTCGAGGAGCTGGCGACGCGGCACGAGGTCCACGTCCCCCACTTCCACGTCAGCCGCGCGCCCGAGCGGCCGACGCTCCTTCACGTCCACGAGGCGACCCGGTTCTCGGTCCAGAGCCCGCTCTTTCACTACACCCTGAACGCGCCCGAGCACTACCGGGTCCTCTCGCGCGTGATCCGCGAGCAGGAGATCGACGTCGTGGTCGCGGCCCATGTGCTGGCCGGCGCGGCCGTGATCACCGCGGCGCGGCGGCAAAAGGTTCCGGTCCTCTTCGACCTCAAGGACTGGTTCCCCGACTCGGCCGCGGCCTACTACGACAACCCGGCGCTGCAGCGCGTCATCCGCCGCTCGGTCCTCGAGTGCGTGAAGTTCAACCTGGACCGGTCGGACCGGATCACGACGGTCTCGCCCGGGCTCGTGGACAAGCTCGCCGGGCTGGGGTACGAAGCCGAGCTGATCACGAACGGGGTCGACACCCGGCTCTTTCGGCCGATGGACGGGGTGCCGATCCGCGAGGCGTACGGGATCGCGCCCGGGGACTTCGTGATCGGCTTTGCGGGCTCGGTCGAACGGTGGTACGCCCTCGACCGGGTGATCGGGGCTCTGCCCGCGATCCTTGAGCGGGTGCCCGAGGCGATGCTCCTCGTCGTCGGCGGCTCGCTCTTCACCGGGTACCTCCCCGAGCTCCGCGCGCTCGCCGAGCGCCTCGGGGTCGCGGACCGCGTCCGCTTTGCCGGGGCCCAGCCGTATGCGGCCCTTCCGGGGTTCATCGGCGCCATGGACGTCTGCACCATCCCGCTCTCGCCGCCGCAGTGGGTCGATATCGCGCTGCCCAACAAGTTCTTCGAGTACTCGGCCTGCGGCAAGCCGATCCTGATGACGCCGATCCCGGACGTGCAGCGGATCGGCGGCGAGCACCTCCACGTCTACCGCGACTACGACGAGTTCGCCGAGCAGGCAATCGGGCTCGCGGCAAAACGCCCGCGGTACGCGACCGACATGTCATCGAACGACTGGCGTGCCAAGGCCGCGTCGATGGAAGCGATCCTTCATGAGATGGCGGCGCCATGAGGGAGTGATGCCACGGCCGGTCTCGGTGATCGCGGACCCGATCTTCAGCCGCCACCACCTGGCCGCGCACGACGAGAACCGGGCGCGGCTCGAGGCGATCGAGCGGTTTATCCCCGACGACGTGCTCCGCCGCCCGGCCGTACCTGCCTCGTTCGAGGACCTGCTCCGGGTCCATGCGGAGGGCTACATCCGCGAGGTGGCGACGCTCTCGGCCGGCGACGGGGTCTCGTTCCTGACGAGCGACACCTACATCGGCCCGGGGACCTTCGAGGTGGCGCGGTACGCGGCCGGCTCGGCCGTGGCGGCGGCCGGCCACTCGCTCCTGGGCGAGCACTGCTTCGCGCTCGTCCGGCCGCCGGGCCACCACGCGACCCGCGACCGGGCCATGGGGTTCTGCATCTTCAACAACGCGGCCGTCGCTGCGGCCGCGGCCCTCGACGCGGGGATCGAGCGGGTCGCGATCCTCGACTGGGACCTCCACCACGGAAACGGCACGCAGTCGATCTTCTACGCCTCGGACGAGGTCCTCTTCTGCTCGGTCCACCAGCAGGCCGGGTTTCCCGGCAGCGGCTGGGTCGACGAGATCGGCGAGGGCGAGGGGAAGGGTTTCACCCTGAACGCCCCGCTCGTTCCCGGCTCGTCCCTCGTCGACGTCGAGTACGTCCTCGACGAGGTCTTCGTGCCAGCCATGCTCGCCCACGACCCGGGGCTCGTGATCGTCTCGGCCGGTCAGGACATGCTCGAAGACGACCCGAAAGGGGCCCTCTGCCTCCGGTCGACCGACTACGGCGTTCTCACGCGCCGGCTGGTCGAGGGGCTCGGCATGCCGCTCGCGCTCGTCCTCGAGGGCGGGTACGGGCCGTCGCAGCAGCGGGCCGTCGGGGCGATCCTCGAGGCCCTGCTCGGCATCCCGTTCGCGCCGGCCACCGGGGAGCCCAGGCGGTCCACGCGCGAGGTCGTGGCCGCGCTCCGGCGGCTGACGGGGTAAGGGCGGCCAGAAGGTTTATCCGAGCCGGCTCTCCACGGGACTGCATGGACACCGGAGAGGTTGCCGTTGGCATGCGCGCCCGCTACGGGCGGACGGGGACGGTCGGGACCGTGACCGCGGTCCAGGCGATCGAGGGGGAGACCTACGCCGTGCTCGACACGACCGGGCTTCTGTACCGGGTGGACCAGCTCGCGCCGGCCGGTGCGGCCCGGGAGCGGCGCGAGCGGACCGTCGAGGAGATCGACGAGCAGCTCCGGCGCGAGCGCGAGGGGATCGTGCGGACGGACGCGGGGCAGTTCGAGCTCGACAACAGCTGCGAGGGCGGGGGGTAACCGCCCTACTCGTCGAGCGAGATCGTCGTCAGCTTGACCGACTCCACGCCCTTCTGCGACATCAGCTTCTCGGCGAGCGCCTTGAGCTGCGCGCCGTCGCCGTGAAGGAGGACGACCTCGAGGCAGCGGTTGTGGGTCACGTGCGAGTGAAGCGTGGCCTGGACGATCTCGCGGAACTCGTGCTGGATGTCGGTGAGCACCGGCAACAGGCCGCGCTGGTCGTGGTCGTAGATCATGGTGATCACGCCCTGCCGCTCCCCGTGGACGTCGGACATCCAGCGGTAATAGGTGATGTAGTTCCGGATCGCGTCGCGGATCCCTTCCGAGCGCGACGAGTACCCCCGCGCCGTGATGATCTCGTCGAAGCGATCCAGCAGGCTCTTCGGCAGCGAGATGCCGATCCGCGAGAGCTCCGTCTCCATACCCTCCGGTATGATGAAGTTTGGTATTAAATATTACGAATTCTCTTCGAGACCGTAACACTTCGTATGCCTGTTGCCGGATCGCAGCGAATTCCGGGCTCCAAGGGCGCCAATATGCAGGACACCACATATAAGTAGGATTGATATACATACAGTAGGGAGGTTCGAGACTTTTGGATGATGTGACCATCCCGAGCGTGAATATCGGAGTCGTGGGCCATGTGGACCACGGGAAGACCACGCTCGTCAACTCGCTTACGGGCGCCTGGACAGACCGGCACTCGGAGGAGATCAAGCGGGGCATCTCGATCCGGCTCGGGTACGCCGATGCCATCTTCTACCGCTGCCCGCAGTGCGCGGGAAGCGAGGCGTATACCACGGCATCAACCTGCCCGAATTGCGGCGGCGAGGCCGAACCGTTCCGTGCGGTCTCGTTCGTGGACGCCCCCGGGCACGAGACCCTGATGGCGACCATGCTCTCGGGCTCGGCCCTGATGGACGGAGCCATGCTCGTCATCTCGGCGAACGAGCCCTGCCCGCAGCCCCAGACCAAGGAGCACCTGATGGCGCTCGAACTGGTCGGGATCAGGCGGATCGTGATCGTGCAGAACAAGATCGACGTGGTCTCGCAGAAGATCGCCGTCGAGAACTACAACCAGATCCGTGAATTCATCAAGGGAACGATCGCCGAGGGCGCGCCGATCATCCCCGTCTCCGCGCAGAAGGGGATCAACATCGGATCCCTGATCGAGGCCCTCGATGCGACCATCCCGACGCCGGAGCGGGACCCCGAGGCGGCCCCGATCATGCTGGTCGCCCGGTCGTTCGATATCAACAAGCCGGGAGTCTCGTGGAAGGACATCAAGGGGGGCGTGATCGGCGGGTCCCTGATCCAGGGCGTGCTCCGCGAGGGGGACGACATCGAGGTCCGGCCCGGACGACAGGCCCATCCCGGGCGCTGGGAACCGGTCGTGACCAAGGTCAGCTCGATCAACATGGGCTCGAAGAAGACCCAGGAGGCCACCCCCGGCGGGCTGCTCGGCGTCGCGACCAAGCTCGACCCGGCGCTCACCAAGTCGGACGCGCTGGCGGGACAGGTGGCGGGCTCCCCGGGCTCGCTGCCGCCGGTCTGGGACCGCCTCCGGTTCCGCGTGACCCTGATGGAGCGGGTCGTGGGAGCCACGAGCGAGCTCAAGATCGAGCCCCTGAAGCACAACGAGCCGCTGATGCTCTCGGTCGGGACCGCGGTCACGGTCGGCGTTGTCACGGGCTCGCGGAAGGACACGGTCGAGATGCAGCTGAAACGACCGGTCTGCGCTGCCGTCGGCGCGCGGATCGCGATCAGCCGGCAGGTCGGGGCGCGGTGGCGGCTGATCGGGATGGGCGTCCTCACCGAGTGAGGGTGCTCTTCGACGCGAACGCATTGATGATGCCGCTCGAGCAGGGAGTGGACCTCTTCTCCGAGGTGCAGGCGCTGGTCGGGGCCTTCGACCCGGTCGTCCCGACGGAGGTGCGGGCCGAGCTCGCGGGCCTCTCGCGACAGCAGGGGCGGCGCGGCGCGGCCGCCCGCTTCGGCCTCACGCTTGCGGCCGACTGCGCCGAGGAGTCCCTTGGCGGCGACAGGACTGTCGACGCCGGGATCTCGGCCTACGCTCTGACCCACGACTGCCTGGTCGCGACGAGCGATCGGAAGCTCAGGCATTCCCTGTTGCGGGACGGCGTGCCCGTGATCGCATTGCGGGGTCCGCGGCGCGTGACCCTGGAGAGAAGATGAGGAGAGAGGAGGAGCCATGTACTACCGAATGAGACTCGAGGACAAGGTCCGGGTGCCGCCCCACAGGCTCGGCGAGGACCTGGAACTCGTGATCCTGGACGTGCTGCAGGAGCAGCTCGAAGGAAGCATCGACAAGGAGATCGGGATCTTCATCGCCGTGACGAGGGTGCTCGACGTGGGCGAGGGGGAGCTCGTGCCCGGCGACGGCGCGATCTACTACGACGTCGTCTTCGAGGCCCTCTCCCTCCGCCTCGCGCTGCAGGAGGTGATCGAGGGGCTCGTGGTCGAGACCACGACCTTCGGCTCCTTCATCAGCCTCGGGCCGATCGACGCGATGCTGCACGTCAGCCAGATCTCGGACGAATTCATCACGTACGACGAGAAGAACGGCCGGCTGATCTGCAAGGACTCGAACCGATCGATCTCGGTCGGCGACAAGGTGCGGGTCCGCGTCGTGACCCTCTCCCTGAACGAGCGCGAGCCGCGGGACTCGAAGATCGGGCTGACCATGCGCCAGACCGGGCTCGGAACCGAGGCATGGCTCGAGGACGAGCTCAAGCGGGAGCGCGAGGAGAAGGAACGGAAGGGTGGTCGCTGATGGTCGCCCGCCGGCGCGAGAAGCAGCTCCCGAAGGTCTGCCGCGAGTGCCATCGTGTGGTCGAGGGCGAGTCGTGCGTGATCTGCAGCACGATGAACCTCTCGACCGACTGGTCCGGGTACCTGGTCGTGATCGACCCGCGCCACTCCGAGGTTGCGAAGAAGATCAACATCGACCTGCCCGGACGGTACGCGCTGAAGGTCCGGTGAGATGCGCCGCCTCCCCGACGAGCACCGGGGGGCCTTCCAGGCTCCGTACGGGCGGCTGTACCCGTCGATCGACGCGGCGCGGCCCGCCCTCGCGGGCCGGACCGTGCTCGCGGTCGGCGACGTGGTGACGGCCGGCCTCGTCGGGGACGGGATCGTCCCGGCGGTCGCGGTCGTGGACGGCTTCACGGCCCGCCACGTGCCCGTGCCCGCGGTCGAGCTCCCCGGAGCGCGGATCCTCCGCGTGGCAAACCCGGCGGCCACGCTCACGGACGAGCTCGAGGCGGCGGTCCGCGACGGGCTCGCCCGCCCGCCGGCCCTGATCGTGGTCGACGGGGAGGAGGATCTCGCCGTGGTCCCGCTCGCGCTCGCCGCCCCCGACGGCGCGGCGCTCGTCTACGGCCAGCCCGGAAAAGGGGTCGTGGTCTCCACGATCGACCCCGAACGCCGTGCGCTCGCCCGCGCCCTTCTCGACCTCTTCGTCGAGGAGTGAGACAGGCCATTTTATAAGACCCGCTCTCGTATAGCTAGAGGATATCGATGGAGATTGAGATCGTACAGGACACCCGCAACGAGCTCCTGAGCCGGCGGGAGCTGCGGTTCGTCCTCACGCATGACGGACCGACGCCTTCGAGAAAGGAGATCGTCGGGCGGATCTGCGCCATGAACAACGTCCCCGAGACCCTCTCGGTGCTCGGGCCGCTCTCGACCCGCTACGGGATGATGCAGGCCGAGGGGATGCTCCGGATCTACGACACCGACGAGGCGAAGAATCGCGCCGAGTCCGACTACCTCTTCATGCGCGGCCAGCCGAAGCCGACCGAGGAGGCCTGAAGATGGCCGCTGCGAAGGGCAAGGGCAAGAAGGCCGAGAGCGCCTCGGTCAAGCGGTCGGCCTACTTCGCCGTCGACGGCGAGAAGGCGACCCTCCAGCGCCGGTACTGCCCGCGCTGCGGCACCGGCGTGGTCCTGGCCGAGCACGAGGACCGGGCGGCCTGCGGCCGCTGCGGCTACACCGAGTTCAAGGCGTAACATCCATCGATGCCGGCGACCGGTCAGGTACTCGGCCTCGAAGGCACTGCGTGGAACCTCAGTGCCGCTCTTTTTGACGACGACCTTCTCGCTCTTCGCTCCGATCCGTACGTCCCGCCGACCGGCGGCATCCACCCGCGCGAGGCGGCCCAGCACCACGCGGCGCGGATGAGCGACGTGATCGCGCCCGTACTCGCGACCGGGTGCCCGTCGGCTGTCGCGTTCTCGCAGGGGCCCGGGCTCGGCCCGTGCCTCAGGACGGTCGCGACGGCGGCGCGCTCCCTCGCGATCGCGCTCGGCGTCCCGCTGATCGGGGTCAACCACTGCCTGGCCCACGTCGAGATCGGCCGGTTCGCGACGGGCTGCACGGACCCGGTCGTGCTGTACGCGTCCGGGGCGAATACGCAGGTCATCGGATATCTCTCCGGGCGGTACCGCGTCTTCGGGGAGACCCTCGACATCGGCCTCGGGAACGCGCTCGATAAGTTCGCCCGATCCCGGGGGCTCCCGCACCCGGGCGGTCCGCGAATCGAAGAACTTGCTCATGGCGGCGGTCTGATCGACCTGCCGTACACGGTCAAGGGGATGGACCTCGCGTTCTCGGGGCTGGTGACGGCGGCCTCCTCCTCGACGGCTCCCCTCGCGGACGTCTGCCGGAGCCTCCAGGAGACCGCGTTCGCCATGTGCGTCGAGGTGACCGAGCGGGCGCTCGCCCACGCGGGCAAGGAGGAGGTGCTGCTTGTCGGCGGCGTGGGCGCGAACAAGCGCCTGCAGGAGATGCTCCGGACGATGTGCGAGGACCGCGGCGCCACGTTCCATGTGCCCGAGCCGGCCTACCTTGGCGACAACGCGGCCATGATCGCGTATACGGGGAGGCTCCAGGCCGCGCACGGCATGACCGTGGCCGTGGCCGACTCGCAGGTCGACCCGAACTTCCGGATCGACCAAGTGCCATGCCCGTGGCGGGTCGACCGGCCCGAGACCTTCCGGCGAGTGGTGCCGTGCGGCGCCGAGGCCGAGGTGGAGCTCGGGGAGAGGGACGCGATCAAGCGGCGGCAGCCGAAGCGGTACCGTCTCCTCGCCCTCGATGAACGCCTCCGCCTCGAGCGGACCCGGTCCGAAGCGCGGCTCCTCTCGGCCGCGCGGCGGGCCGGGGTCGCGACGCCCGTGGTCCGCGACATCGACGGGACGATGATCGTGATGGAGCGGATCGAGGGCGAAGTCCTGAAGGCCGCGCTCGACCCCGCCGCCGTCAACGCGGCGGGCTCGTCCGTCGGGCTCCTCCACGGGGCCGGGATCGTCCACGGCGACCTCACGAGCTCGAACATGGTCGTGCGGGACGGCAGGGTCGTCCTGATCGACTTCGGTCTCGCGCAGGCGACGGAGGAGCTCGAGGCGCGGGGGGTCGACGTCCACGTCCTCCTCCAGACCCTCGCATCGGCCGCGGCCGACCCGTCTCCGCTCACGGAGGCGTTCGTCGAGGGATACCGATCGGCGTTCTCCGGGGCGGACGCGGTCCTCGAGCGCGAGACCGAGATCCGGCGGCGGGGGCGGTACCTGTGAGGCTC
>JBDKUZ010000059.1:0-2460 GCA_039679395.1 Methanospirillum sp.
GCCACGGTCGGCGACCGCGGATTCCTCGATCCGCGGCCCTCCCCGCCCTGCACAAACAGCGCCGGCCGACGGACACCGTGACCCGTCTTATCGCGGCCGGCGCGATCACCCGCGGCAGCGGCTCGACTGCCGCCTGCGCTCCCTCGCCTTCTTCCATCTCTCATGGCAGCGCGAGGAAGTCGTGCGGGTCGAATTGCGATTAGTCGGACCGGCCGGGTTCTGACCACATGATCCACGGAGTGACCACGCCTGTGGTCACATGATCGGACGCATCCCCGCTCTCCGATCTCCCATCGGACAGAAAATTGAGAGAAGTACGTAGGGGAGTGACCCCAGCTGGCTGTACAGAGTCAGCCGCCGGCGCCGCAGGATCGGCGGCGGTGCTCGTCTGTATCTCTGTATGATCGTGGTCGTGGTCACAAACTTTTTCAATATCCGCGGAAAACCGATCGTTTTCCAAACCGGTCTCGTTTCTGTCGCATTTTTCAGTGACCACAAAATTTTCCTTGTGGTCACTGTGGTCACAATCGCGATCGTCGCTCGCCGGCGGACCGCTGGTATTGTCATCCCGTCCACCGCTGCACGTCCGCCACCGAGAACTGCTCCACCCCGCTCTTCGCCGCCAGCGCCAGCACCAGGGCCTCGTTCCGGTCGAACTTCGCAGAGAGCGAGCCGCCCGTGCCGTGGAGCGACGCGAAGACCCCGGCCGCTTACCCGAGATCCTCCTCCGTCGCCGTGATCAGCAGGCCGCCGTCCGGCGGGCGTTCGCGCTCCCGCTGGCGGCAGCGGAGGAGCGCGTGGGACCGGACCAAGTCGAGGGGGGATGTCGGCGTTCGGGCGGTTCCGGACTGCGGCCACCCCCTATAGCGGAAAGCGCGCTCGCACCGGCTCGCCTGGCCGTGTGTTTAAAAAAGAGGTGGGGGACGCACCGCCCCGTCCGCCGCCACGACGGTACCGGGGAGCGATGGAGGGGCCGCGTCCGCCCCGACGAACGAACAATATCCGATGTGGCTCCGATGTTGCTCAGATGTGGCTGCCGCCGCCATTGTCATGGCGACCGACGATCAGATCCTCGACGTCAGGGAATATGAGGAGAGAAGGTCGCGGTGTGAAAGTGAACGCACCGTATCCCGCCCCGCGTTCGACAGCGTCCGACCTCCCGGGGAAACGAGAAAAAGGGGCGGGCGGCAACCCGCTATCGCCGGGACTCCGGCCTCAGAGGTTCGAGCCCGGAGGCTTGTAGGGAGTCTTCTCCCCGGGAACGATCTCCTCGATCTCGATCTGCCCCGCGATGTCCCCCTTCTCCTTCTCCCTGAACGCGGGCGTCTCGGGTACGGAACGCTGGACGTCCTCGAGGATCTCGCGGACCTCGTCCGAGCGCGGGATCGCCCCGAGGATCTCCTCGTCCAGCCCGGCCGCCGTTCCCTCCTCCTCCGGCAGGAGCTCGTCCGCGGAGAGCCCGAGGTACTTCGCCGACTGCCGGACCAGGCTCGAGATCTCGAACGGGAAGATGATCTTCGTCGCCTGGCCGTTCGACATTGTCTTGAGGGCGTCGAGCGAGAGGACGGTCATCGAACGCCGGTCGAGCGGCTTCGCCCCGAGCGCGACGATCCGCAGCCCCTGCGCCTCGCCCTGCGCCTCGAGGATCCGCCGCTGCCGTTCGCCCTCCGCCCGGAGGATCAGCGACTGCCGGTCGCCCTCGGCCTCCAGGATCCGCGACTGCCGCGTGCCCTCGGCCACGAGGATCGCCGACCGCTTCTCGCCGTCGGCGCGGAGGATCGCGGCACGCCGCTCCCGCTCGGCCGCCGTCTGCTCGGTCATGGCCTGCTTGACCGCGCCGATCGGGTCGACCTCCTTGATCTCGACCCGCTCGACCTTGACCCCCCACTGGTCCGTCTCGCGGTCGAGCATGTCCCGTAGGCGGGCGTTGATCACGTCCCGGTTGTAGAGGACCTCGTCGAGCTCCATGTCGCCGATCACGCCGCGGAGGGTGGTCTGGGCGAGGGCCACCGTGGCCGTCCGATAGTTGCCGACCTCGAAGAAGGCCTTCTCCGGGTCCATCACCCGGATGAAGACGATCGCGTCGACGTTCGTCGGCGAGTTGTCCTTGGTGATGACCTCCTGGCTCGGGACGTCGACCACCTGCGTCCGGAGGTCGAGCTTCTCGACCCGGGTGATCAGGGGGACCACCCACCTGAAACCGGGGTTGAGCCGGCCGATGTACTTTCCGAGCCGGATCTGGAGCCCCTGCTGGTACGGCTGGACGATCACCACGCCGCGCGCGAAGATGAAGATGATCACGAGGATCAGGATGATTGAGATCAGTGTCTCGAGTAATGCCATGGTATCAGATCTCCTCTACGATGATGTGGACTCCCTCGGATCCGACCACCCGGACCGTCGCGCCCTCCTCGATCCGCGCCCCGGTCGAGTGTGCCGACCAGTCGCGTCCCTCGACCC
>JBDKUZ010000060.1:0-3124 GCA_039679395.1 Methanospirillum sp.
GGTTCGCGGGCTCGGTGTCGTGGTACGCGACGCCCTCGCCGCCGGCATCGAAGTCCAGGGCCGAGACCCTCCCCGGCACGTCGTGTGAACCCGGATAGGGAGCAAGGGCGCGGGTCGCGGGGATCGCCGTCGGCTCCGGTGTCGCGTTCGCGTCCGCGAGCGTGGGGAGATCGGCGCCGCGGCCGATCTCGGACGCGCCCGTGACGAGCGCGGCCGTATCTACGGGACCTGTTGCGGCCTGCACGCCGGCGGCGAGCAGGCAGAGCGCCAGCAGCAGGAATGCCGCCGGCGCCAGGGCGCGGGTGCGCCTTCGAACGGATGAGGTGAGGTGCATGTGGATCTCCTTTCGGCCGCTCCGCTCCGGAGCGGCGACGGTGCGTCAGTGAAATTACGACCCCGCGCGGAGGATTGGCATGGCGCCTGGCCCTACAGGCCGTGAAAGAGGTGAGTCACTCCACGCGCGATTATCACAGATACGGTTCTGACAAGATAAATCTTTCGAAATGGTTTCAGGGATGGGGGGAGCGCCTGCCGACCGCGGGTTGGAAAGCGATTCGGTAAAAAGTGCGCGAGAGCCCGGTGTTCGGACGAGATCGAGGAGACCGACGATATCGGCGACACCGATCCGTCGGCCCGTGCGGACAGCGCGGGCGGGGGTTCCTGGACACGGCCGTGTCGATCGGCGCGAGGTCTGCGGCGCGGTGAGGGTGAGGCGGCGCTACTTCGTCGCCACGAGCACCTTGAACCAGTCAAAGCCCGGTACCGGGTACACGACCACGTCCCGGAACCCGGCATCACGGCAGAGTTCCTCCCACCGGCGCATCGCGACGCAGTACTCGCCGTCGTTCAGGATGTGCTTCTTCCCGTTGTCGTACATCCGCTCGAACGCCTGGACGCCCCCCTCCCGCATGGCGAGCTCCAGCTCGCTCGTGAGGTACCGCAGGATCCTCGCCAGGCGCTCGGGGTCGTCCGGGCTCCCCGTGGTATCCATGTCGATCTCCCCGAGCACGAACCGTCCGCCCTCTTTCAGCGAGTCGCGGATCGTGCCTATGACCGGCGCCTTCTCCTTCACATGGTGCAGCGAGACTGTGGCCGCGACAATTTCGAACCGGCCGGTACCGAAGTCCATCTCCTCCGCCGACGCCTGCCGGCACCGGACCCTTTCGGCCAGCCCGTACCGCTCGACCTTCTCCCGGAAGAGTGCGAGCATCTCGGCCGAGGTGTCGATAGCCGTGATCCTGCAGTCCGCCGCGGCAAGGAACTTGAGTGACAGCAGGCCGGTCCCGCACCCGATATCCAGGACCTCGTCGTTACGTGCCACTCCCGAGACCTTCACGGCCAGGTCGAGCATGATCTGATGCCTCGAGACCTTTCCGAGCGTCGCATCGTATTCGTTCGCCCAGTCCTGGAACCATGCGCGGTTGCCGGGGGTGTCCTCTCTTGCCGTCGTCATCTTCACCGTACCGGTCCATCGCAGGACGGCTTCAATCCTTTGATTGCAGGCCGTGTTTTACTCCCGGCCGGCCGTTCGGGCGCACCGGGGCCTCCCGTCCCGGGACGGTAAAACAAGTTCGTAAATATGAGAACAATCAATCTGTTATGATGAAAGCGGAATCGTTCAAGATCGCCGACGGGGTCTACTGGGTCGGCGTGCTCGACTGGGACCTGCGAACATACCACGGCTATACGCTCAAAGGGACGACGTACAACGCCTATCTCGTCTTCGGGACGGACAGGGTCGCCCTGATCGACAACACGTATCCCGGCACCTCCGCCCAGATGTGGGCCCGGATCGCCCACGCCTTCGCCAGCGAGAACCGCGAGCTCTCGATCGACGTCGTCGTCCAGAACCACATCGAGCGCGACCACTCCGGGGCGCTCGTCGAGGTCCGCCGGAGGTTCCCGGACGCGCCGATCTACTGCACCGAGATCGGGAAGAAGGGCCTCCTGAAGCACTACCCCGCGCTCGACGGCGCCGAGTTCGTGGTCGCGAAGACCGGCACGTCCGTGGACCTCGGGGGCCGGACCCTCGAGACGGTCGAGACCCCGCTCCTCCACTGGCCCGACAGCATGGAGACGCTCCTCGAGCCGGACGGGATCCTCTTCTCGAACGACGCCTTCAGCCAGCACCTCTGCTATGCGCAGCGGTACGACCGGGATATCCCCGAGGCCGTTTTGATGGACGCGGCGGCCAAGTTCTACGGCAACCTCCTCGTCCTGCCCTCGAAGCTGCTCCTCAAGAAGGTGGACGAGCTCGGCAAGCTCGGCGTGCTCGCGAAGACGAAGATGATCGCCCCGGCGCACGGCCAGATCTGGACCGACCCGGCGCCGATCCTGAAGGCCTACACCGAATGGGCGACCGGGGTCTGCGAGGAGAAGGTGACCATCGTCTACGACACCATGCACCGCTCGACCCAGATGATGGCGCACGCCATCGCCGAGGGGCTGATCGCGGGCGGCATGGACGTCCGGATGTACTTCCTCCACGAGGACGAGCGGAGCGAGATCGCGAAGGACATCCTGACCAGCAAGGGAATCTGCGTCGGGATCCCCACGATCAACGACGCGCCCTACCCGAGCGTCGGCGACATCATCTACTACCTGAAGGGGCTCCGGTTCGACCGGACCGGGCGCCGGCGGGGCGCGGTCACCTTCGGCTCCATGGGCGGACGCGGCGGCGCGGTTAAGAAGATCGCGGAGGAGCTCACCGAGGCCGGCTTCGACGTGATGGAGCAGAAGGAGGTCTACTTCGTGCCCGACGAGGCCGAGCTCCGGGCCTGCTTCGAGCTCGGCAGGCGGTTCGCCGAATCCCTAAAGGAGGCCCCGTCCCTGCCCCGCGAGGGTCCGTCGGCCGCGGTCGACGGCGGAGCGGTCTGATCCCGACGGCGCCGGCTCGCCGCGGCCCCGTCAGGCCGCCGGGAGGGTGAAGAAGAAGGTCGAGCCCTCGCCCGGCGTCGACTCCACGCCGATCCGGCCGCCGTGCCGTTCGACGATCCTCCGGACCACGGCGAGGCCGATCCCGGTCCCCTCGTACTCGTCGCGGGTGTGGAGGCGCTGGAAGATGACGAAGATCCGGTCGAAGTACTCGGCCTCGATCCCGATCCCGTTGTCCCGCACGGCAAAG
>JBDKUZ010000061.1:0-29017 GCA_039679395.1 Methanospirillum sp.
GGGTCGCGTCGAGGTAGTCGGCGACCCTGGTGCTGGGCGGCATCAGGCGGCCCTCGCGGGGCGGAGCCGGTCCGCCGGCACGATCCCCCGGGCGACCCGGACGAGCCAGGACCGGTGGATGATGTACGCCGCGCCGTCGATCCGGAAGTCGATCCAGTCGCGGTTCGGCGCCGGCTGCGCGTACGCCCGGCCCGTCGCGTCCCCGTCCTCGATCAGAAGGACGCAGTTGCCGAGGAAGAGCAGGGTCCGGAGGGACGCGGGCGGGACGAGGTACGTGCGGTCCTCTGCGAGCACCTCGATCCCGCCGTCCTCGCTCAGCATGATCACGATCGGCTCCGGCGAGCCGGCTATAGCGCCTGCGGGCGGTGTCAGCACGATTCGGCCCTCCCGCCGTGTCTCGTCGGCGATCGGTCGGGCTTGTCGAGCGTCTCGGGGTTCGAAGAAGAGACCGGGCCCGCTCCCGGGAGCCCCCGTGCCGAGGGCTTATACTCTGCGCATACTAACGTTTTTGTCCCTATGTCTCGTGTGGGTGTGGGATCGGGGCGGGGTCTGCTTGGCGGCTATCCCGCCCCAATCATGGTAGTCTTCTTCCGACACGGTGGGAAGACAGAGCCGGCGAGCGGCCCTCGGCCCCACATCTTGGTCCACCCGAGAGAATATCAAGGGGGAACGTTGCGGCGTGAAAGTGAATCTGGCCGCTGCCCATTGATCCGTACCGGCCGCCGATTGAAATTATATTTCATCGCGAGGGGGCACGATCTCTTATGCTCGAAGACCCCAAAAGAGAAGAGACGGGCCCGGATCCGCTCGGCCGAGGGGCCGGAGCGTGCCACGATCGGGGCCATAAACCGCGGGTGAGTATATGACATTCGGCCCCTCGCCAGAGGCGATGGGCGCCCCGGCCGGCCGTTCTTGACCGTCCCCGGAGAGCGTGCCTGCCGCTCCTCGAACACGGGGAGGCGGCCTGATCCCGCACCTATTTACCCGCCGCCAGCACCGAGCTGTAGAGAGCGTGCCATCCGAACCGTCCCCTCCCCCATCCCCCTCCTCGATCGATGCCATCCCGGAGCCCGCGTTCCTCTACGGCCCGAACCGCCGCATCATCAGGGCGAACGGACCGGCCGAGGCCCTCGCCGGCCGCGGGCTCACGGGCGCCTACGCCGCCAACGTGGTCGGCATCTTCAGGATCCGGCGGCCCGACTGCTCGCGCGTCGTCCTCGCGGAGATGCCGGCCATCCGGGCGCTCGCCGGCGAGGAGGTCGCCGACTACCCGATCGTGGTCACCGCGGCGGATGGGCGGCGCATGGTCGTCCTGGTCTCGTCCTCCCCCGTCCGCGAGGGCGGAAAGGTCGCGGGCGCGCTCTCGATCTGGCACCGGGGCCCGGCGCAGGATCCCCTGTAGGATCGTCGCTCTCACCTGCCGGCCGCGTAGGCCGGTCATCGCCGCTTCGTCCGCACCCGATCTCCCCGTCCACGGAGAGGCGGAACCGTCCGGCCGGCCTCCCCGGCGGCAACAATCGCCGGGGAAGTTTACATCATATTACGGGATAGTAGGGCTTTGTAAAGCCTATGCCGAACAGGGACACCAGCCAGGAGACGAAGAAGAGCGCTTCGCGCTCTGAGACGAAGAGCAGCGCCGGCAAGAGCGACCCGGGCTCGAAGTCCTCGACGAAGTCAGAAACCAGGAACCGGTCGTAACCGGCAGCTTCCCTCCCGGCGCCGATCCGCCCGCGATGGCGCGGCGCCCCTGCGATGCGCAATCGCGACAGGAGCACCGTTGGTCTCCGAAACCGGTGCGGATACACAGGCTTATGTACCCGGACGGTTCCATTCCTTCCATTGGCGAGAGCGCCGATCCCGACATCGCCCTCCGCGCGCCACGCCCATCGATTCGTGTCGTCGCGCCCGTCCTGTCGAGAGGATCGGCCGGCGCCGGCGCGCCATGGGCACAGGCGGACCGCTCCGCGTCCCCCCGAT
Source organism: Methanospirillum sp. (assembly GCA_039679395.1). Lineage (GTDB taxonomy): Archaea > Halobacteriota > Methanomicrobia > Methanomicrobiales > Methanospirillaceae > UBA288. Next base: position 1,978 of record JBDKUZ010000061.1, read on the forward strand.
CCTTTCCGGCACCTCCTCGTAGCAGCGGAGAATCCGGATGAAGAGATACCTGGTCGCATTCGCCCTCATCGCCGTGGTCTGCGTCGGGGGATACGCCGCGTTGTCCCTCGCGAACCCGGTGGCGCAGGATTCGGGGCCGCCCGCTGCGATCATGGTCGGGCTGGAGCCCAACCAGGCGAACTCGCTCATCTACATCGCCGACGAGAATGGCCATTTCGCCGCGAACGGCCTCGCTGTCACCCTGAAAAATTACTCCAGCGGCGCGGCGGCCGCAGACGGCCTGCTCGCCGGAGAGGCGGACGTCGCCATGGCGACGGAGTGGGTGCTGGCGGGACGGGCGCTCGAGCAGCGTCCTGTCGTCGCCATTGCTTCTATCGACAGGTTCGAGCAGGTCTATCTCCTCGGCAGGACCGATCGCGGGATCCGGAACGCCACGGACCTGAAAGGAAGGACGATCGGCCTGCCGCGAAAGACCAGCACGGAGTTCTACCTCGGCCGGTTCCTGAACCTGGCCGGCATCGGCCTCGGGGACGTCGCCATCGTCGATGTCCCGGCCACGCACGCGGCGGACGCGCTGGCGAACGGAACGGTCGATGCCGTCGTCGCCTGGCGGCCCTACGCCATGAGAGTACAGGACCGGATGCGAAACGGTTCCGTTGTCTGGCCCGCCCAGAGCGGGCAGCCCTCGTACTGCACGGCCGTTACGACGACGACGTGGCTCTCCGGGCACCCGGAGACGGCGCGGCGGTTCCTCTCCGCGCTCGCCCGCGCCGAGGCGGACGTCGACAATGACTCCACCGCCGCACGGGCCATTGTCGGAAAGCGCCTGAACTACGAGAGCGCGTACCTGGCATTGATCTGGCCCGAGCACCGGTTCGCCCTCTCGCTCGACGAGTCGCTCGTCGCCGCGATGCAGGACGAGGCGCGATGGAAGGTCGCGAACAACCTGACGAACGCGACGGCGATCCCCGACTTCACGGAGTATATCTCCACGACGGCCCTCGCGTCCGTGAACCCCCCGGCCGTGCGGATCATCGGCGGCACGGGAGCGGCCCCGCCGGCCGCGGCGGAGGTACGGCGATGAGGACGATGATGGCTGCCGCGCTCGTGGTCGTCGTGATCGCGGCGGGGGCGGGAGGGGTGTGGTACCTCGCGGCAAACGGCGGGACGCGCGACGAGGTCGCGATCGGCCTCCTGCCGCAGGAGAGCGCGGCCCTGATCTACATCGCGCAGGACCGGGGCTACTTCTCCGAGAACGGGCTGAACGTGACGGTCCGGAACGCTCCCTCGGGCGCGGCGGCCGTCCGGGGAATGGAGACGGGTCGGACAGAGCTCTCCGTCACCGGCGAGTTCCCCATCGTCGCCGAGGCGCTGGACGGGCGGAATGTCAGCATCGTCGGGTGCATCGACAGGCACCGGACGGTCGTGCTTGTGGGCCGGAACGAGAGCGGGACCGCCACCGTCGCGGACCTGGCGGGGAAGCGGGTGGGCGTCCCTGCGGGGTCCCAGAGCCAGTTCATCCTCGGGCGGTTCCTCGACCTCCACGGACTCGGCGTGGCGAACGTCACGATGGTGGATGTCCCCGTGTCCCAGGCCGGAGACGCGCTCGCCAACGGAAGCGTCGAGGCGTGCGTCGTCATGGCGTCCGACATCGACCGGGTCCGGGAACAGGCGGGCGGGTCGGTCGTCGCCTGGTCCTTCCAGGAGAACCAGCCGATCTACCAGGTCGTCGCCGGTCGAAGCGACTGGATCGCCGCGCACCCGGGAACGGTCGAGCGGCTCCTGCGGTCGCTCGCCCGCGCCGAGGACTTCGCCGTCCGGTACCCGGACGAAGCGACGGCGATCGTCGGCCGCAGGTTGAGCCTCACCGACGCGTACCGGGCGCGGGTCGGGCCGCAGAACCAGTTCGGCCTCTCGCTCGACCGCTCCATGCTCACGGCCATGACCGACGAGGCGCGGTGGATGGTCGCGAACAGGCTGACGAATGCGACGACCGTCCCCGAACTCAGGCCCTCTATCTCCACGACGGGCCTCGAGATGGTCAGGCCCGGCGCGGTGACCATCCTGTGAGACGACCATGACGCCCCGTCGCATGCACGGAGCCCGGCGATGAACCGGAACCTCGGCGCGGTCGCCCTCGTCGCCGTGCTGGTGCTGGCGGGGTTCGGTGCGTGGTATGCCTCGAGTCCGCCGCCCGGGCCGCTCGAGCCGCTCGCCGTCGGGAACCTGCCCTACGAGTACTCCGGTCTGGTCTTCATCGCCGACGAGCAGGGCTTCTTTGCCCGGAACGGCCTGAACGTGACGTTCACCGACTACGTCTCGACCGTTGCATCGGTCAAAGGGATGGAGAAGAACGAGACGGCGATCGCACTCACGACCGAGTTCTCCATCGTCACGGAGGCGTTCGACGGTCAGCAGATCGACGTAATCGGGACCATCGACCGGTACCAGGCAGTCTCGCTCCTCTGCCGGAGAGACAGGGGAATCGAGAACGTTTCGGACCTGCGCGGCCGGCGGATCGGCGCCTCGCACGGCACGATCGGAGAGTTCTACCTCGGCCGGTTCCTCGAACTGCACGGCATACCCCCGGTGGCCGTGACCCTCGTGGACCTGCCGACCTCGCAGTACGTGGACGCCGTCGCGAACGGCAGCGTCGATGCAGTCGTGGTCGTGCAGCGATATCTCGAGGAGGGCAGACAGCGGCTGGGGAGCGCACAGGTGGCATGGCCGATCCAGAGCGGCCAGCAGGGGTACGTGGCCCTCGCCTGCCGGGACGACTGGGCGGCCAGTCACCCGGAGACGATCGAGAAGTTCCTCGGATCGCTCAAACTCGCCGGGGAGTACGTGGTCTCGAACCCGTCGGAAGCCCGGGCGATTGTACAGCGGCGGGTGGAGTATACCGATGCGACGATGGATGCCATCTGGTCCGATCACCTCTTCTCGCTCTCGCTCGACCAGTCGTTCGTCGCCGCGATGCAGGACGAGGCCCGGTGGATGATCGCGAACAACCTGACGAACGCGACGGCCGTCCCGGACTTCACGCGGTACATCTCCACGCGGGGGCTCGCAGCCGTGGACCCCCCGGCCGTGCGGATCATCGGCGTTCCCGCCGGAGGAAGGGCGCCATGAAGATCCGCAGCCAGCTCCTCCTCCTCGCGGCCCTCTTCGTGGTCGTGCTGCTCGTCATCGGGGCGTCGGTGGTCGCGACGACGGCCGAGCTGGACCGGCTCGACGGGCAGGCCCGCCTCGCGGACCGCGTCGAGCTCGCGGCGAACGACCTCAACTACCTCGCGGGCGAGTACCTGCTGTACGGCGAACCCCAGCAGCTCGAACGGTGGGCGGCGCGCGACGCCGAGCTCGGGGCGGACCTCGCGAACCTCTCCGCCGGGGACCAGCAGCGGCAGGCGCTGATCGCCGCGATCGGCGCGGACCGCGAGCGGCTCGAGAGTGTCTTCGGCGAGATCGGGGCGCAGAGGAACGGCACGGGTCCGCCCCTCGACCCCGTCTCCCTGCGGACTTCGTGGAGCCGGGTCGGGGTCCAGACCCAGGCTCTCGCCTTCGACGCGGGCCGGCTCTCGACGCTCCTCGTCGCCGAGGCGGACGCGGCGCAGTTTGCGAACACCGTCGAGATGACCACCCTCCTCGGGGTGTTCGCGGCGTTCGTCCTGGCCGGCGTCTTCGTGGTCGGCAGGCGCACCCTCGCCTCGGTCACCGCCCTCCAGGCCGGCGCGGATGTCGTCGGTTCGGGCGGCCTCGGGCACACGATCCCCCTGGAGAGCGACGACGAGATCGGGGACCTCGCGCGCTCGTTCAACCGGATGTCCGCGGACCTCGCGACGGTCACGGCCTCGAAGGCGGACCTCGAGCGGGAGGTCGAGCGGCGGACGCGGGCCGAGGAGGGGCTCCGGGAGAGCGAGCGCCGGTACCGGGAGCTCGTGGAGAGCGCGAACAGCGCCATCGTCCGCTGGCAGCGCGACGGCACCGTGACCTACTTCAACGAGTCCGCGCAGGCCCTCTTCGGCTACGACGCGGACGAGGTGATCGGGAAGAACGTGGGCATCCTTGTCCCGGAGCGGGACTCCGCCGGGGCCGACCTGACGGGCCTGGTGCCGGCGATCCTGGAGGAGCCGGGGGGGCGGACGACGAACGTCAACGAGAACGTCCGCCGCGACGGCTCCCGCCTCTGGATGCTCTGGACGAACCGGACGATCCGGGACGAGCAGGGCGCCGTGACGGAGGTCCTCTCCGTCGGGACGGACATCACCAAGCGAATGCAGGCCGAGGAGGCGCTGCGAAAGAGCGAGGAGGAGTACCGGCACCTCGTCGAGCACGCGCCGACCGGCATCTACGAGATCGACTACACCGGTCCGCGGCTCCGGCGCGTGAACGACGCGATGTGCAGCATCCTCGGGTACGCCCGCGAGGAGCTGCTGGCCATGAACCCTGAGGATCTGCTCGACGAGGAGAGCCGGGAACGGTTCCGGGACCGGGTGCGGAGGGTGGCGGCCGGCGAACCCGTCGACGACTCGGTCGCATTCCGGGTTCTCAGGCGCGACGGCCGGGCAATCCGGGCGGCGCTCACGGTCAGGCCGATCTGGACCAACGGGCGGATGGACGGCGCCCTCGTGGTCGCGCACGATATCACCGAGCGCATCGAGAGCGAGGAGGCGCTCCGGGAGTACGCCGAGAACCTGCGCCGCTCGAACGAGGACCTGGAACGGTTCGCGTACGTCTCGAGCCACGACCTCCAGGAGCCGCTCCGCAGTATCGTCAGCTTCAGCCAGCTCCTCGAACGCCGGTACAGGGGGCGGCTCGACCAGGACGCCGACGAGTACATCGAGTTCATCGTCGAGGGCGGGACGCGGATGCAGACCCTGATCCTGGATCTCCTCGCGTACTCGCGCGTCAACACGAAGGCGCAGGAGCTCCGGCCGACCGACGCGGAGGCCGTCATGGCCTCGGTCGAGCGCAACCTCGACTTCCAGCTCCGCGAGGCCGGCGCGGTGCTCACGGCCGACCCGTTGCCGACGGTCACGGCCGACCCGCTCCAGCTCGAGCAGGTCTTTACGAACCTGGTCTCGAACGCAATCAAGTTTCGCCGGCCGGACGAGCCGCTGCGGATCCATGTCGGCGCCCGGCGGATCGACGGCTTCTGGGAGTTCTCCGTTGCCGACAACGGGATCGGGATCGAGCCCGAGTACTACGACCGGATCTTCGTGATCTTCCAGCGGCTCCACACGAAGGAGGCCTACCCCGGCACCGGGATCGGCCTCGCGATCGTCAAGCGGATCGTCGACCGGCACGGCGGCACGATCCGGGTCGAGTCGACGCCGGGCGAGGGCTCGACGTTCTTCTTCACCCTGCCGGCCGCCTGAGCCGCCCGGACGTTGCCAACACTTAATGTCTTGCGGGTCAGGTGGATCAGTACAGATCATCCGGATCGCCCCACGCCCGTTCCCCCGCTCGCCGCCACCTGCCAGCCCGCCCCGCCCGCGGCCGCGATCGCGGCGACGGACGCCCGGATGCCACGGCCGGAGTACCCCGCATGAGCGACAGACCCGTCGAAGAGCCCGATTTTAGACGCCTGTTCGAGAGCGGGCCGGGCCTGTACATGGTCCTCGACCCGGACCTCTTCATCGTCGCAGCCAGCGACGCCTACCTCGCGGCCACGCTGACCAGCCGCGACGAGATCGTTGGAAAGTACGTCTTCGAGGTCTTCCCCGACAACCCCGACGATCCGTCCGCGGACCCCGTCGTGAACAGGTCCCTCGCGTCGTTCAGGCGGGTCCTGCAGACCGGCGAGACGGATATCATGGGCCTGCAGCGGTACGATGTCCGCCGGCCGGCATCGGAGGGCGGCGGGTTCGAGGTCCGGTACTGGAGCGCGATCAACTCCCCGATCCCGGGCCCCGACGGGTCGGTCGCCTGCATCCTTCACCGGGTCGAGAACGTCACCGAGTTCGTGCTGGAAAAGCAGCGGGGGAACGAGCAGGCCCTGTTGGCCGACGCCCTCCGGGACCGCGCGGCGCGGATGGAAGCAGACCTGTACGCCCGGTCTCGCGAGGCGGCCGCCGAGACGAACCGGCAGCTCAAGGAACTCAACGAGACGCTCGAAGCACGCGTGGCCGAGCGCACCAGGTCCCTGCGGGAGAGCGAGGCGAAGTACCGGATGCTCCACGAGAGCCTGCGGGACGCCTTCGTGATGACCGCCATGGACGGGCCGATCATCGAGTGCAACGATATCTACTGCGCGCTGCTGGGGTACTCGGCGGAGGAGATACGAACGCTGACGTACCGGGACCTGACGCCCGAGCGCTGGCATGCCTGCGAGGACGCGATCGTCCGGAACCAGATCCTCCCCCGCGGATACTCCGACGTGTACGAGAAGGAGTATCGGCGTAAGGACGGAACGGTCGTCCCCGTGGAGCTCCGGACCGTGCTCTCGCGCGACGAGGAGGGCCGGCCCGTCGCGATGTGGGCGACCGTGCGAGACATCTCCGAACGGAAGCGGGCCGAGGCGGCGCTCGCCGAGACCGCACGAAAGGCGGAGCTGCGCGCCGGCGAGCTGGACGCCGCGCTCGCGTCGATGGCGACCGGGATCATTCTGTACGATGCCGCCGGGGGGATTGCACGAATGAACGGGGCAGCGCAGCGGATGCTCGGCATCGACCGCGACGCCCTCGACCGGACGGACTACTCCGAGCGCCGGGCGAGGCTCGGCATCACGCGACCGGACGGAACGCCGAGGGCGGAGGAGACCGCGGCCCATTATCGCGCGCTCCGGGGCGAGACTGTCCAGGGCGAAGAGGTGGTCTTCACGGGCGTGGGAGCGGAGCCGCTCCACGTCGTCGCGTCGGCGGCCCCGATCCTCGACAGCGAGGGCGGCATCGCCGGCGCCATAGCCGTCTTCACGGATATCGCCGATCGGAAGCGGGCCGAGGCGGCCCTTCGCGAGAGCGAGGAGAAGTAACGGACGCTCTACAACTCGATCGACCAGGGCTTCTTCCTGATCGACGTGCTCTTCGACGAGAACGACCGTCCCGTGGACCTCTACTATGTCGAGGCGAACGACGCGGCGACGAGGATGCTCGGCCAGGACTGGACCGGCAAACGGCTCACGGAGCTGAGCCCGGACTACGAGGAGTACTGGTTCGAGATCTTCGGCGAGGTGGCCCGGACCGGAGAGAGCGTCCGGCTGGAGCGGTACGCCGCGCCCGATCGGCGATGGTACGACTTCTACGTCTTCCGGATCGGCGGCCCCGAGAGCCGGCGCATCGGGAATACGTTCCTGGACATCACCGAGCGGAAACGGACGGAGGAGGCACTGCGGGCGGTCGAGGCCCACCTGGCACGGGCGCAGCAGCTCGCGCAGATGGGAAGCTGGTCCTGGGACCTCGAGAGTGACCGGCTCTTCTGGTCCGACGAGACATACCGGATCCTCGGTCTCGGCCCGGGGGAGATCGAGCCCCACCTCGAGGATTACCTCGCCAGCGTGCACCCCGATGACTGGAAGGCCGTGAACGCAGCCATCGAGGACGCGTTCTCCAGCGGGATCTACCGCGTCGAGTTCCGCATCGTCCAGCCCGACGGCGCGGAACGGTACGCTTCCAGCCAGGGAGCCGTCACCGTCGCAGAGGACGGTACCCCGGTCCGCATGGACGGCACCGTTCAGGACATCACCGAGCGGAAAGCGGTCGAGGAGGCGCTCCGGGAGGGCGAGCGCCGGTACCGGAGCTCGTGGAGAGCGCGAACAGCGCCATCATCCGCTGGCGGCGCGACGGGATCGTGACGTACTTCAACGAGTACGCACAGGCGCTCTTCGGGTACGGCGCGGACGATGTGATCGGGAAGAGCGCGAGCATCCTTGTCCCGGAGCAGGACTCCGCCGGGGCCGACCTGACGGGCCTGGTTCGGGAGGTGGTGGGGGACCCCGATGGGCGTGCGACGAACGTCAACGAGAACGTCCGCCGCGACGGCTCCCGCCTCTGGATGCTCTGGACGAACCGGCCGATCTACGATGAGCAGGGCGAACTCGCCGAGATCCTCGCCGTCGGAACGGATATCACCGATCGGAAACGGACGGAGGAGGCCGTTAAGAAGAGCGAGGCCCGGCTCGTCGAGGCGCAGCGGCTGGCGCAGGTGGGGGACTGGGAGTGGAACCTCGCAACGGACGACGTGATCTGGTCGCGGGAGACGCACGCGATCTTCGGCCGGGACCCGGACCTCGCCGCTCCGGGCTTTACGGAGGACCAGGTCCGGTATTACACGCCGGCGTCCTGGGCGCGGTTGAACAGCGCGGTGCAGCGGGCGCGGGAGGCCGGCGAACCGTACGACCTCGAGATCGAGGTCGTTCGCGAGGACGGCGTACACCGCTGGCTCATCGCGAGGGGCGAGCCGGTGCCGGACGCCGCCGGGGCCATCGCGAAGCTCCGAGGGACCGTGCAGGACATCACCGAGCGGAAGCGGGCCGGGGAGGCGCTGCGGGAGAGCGAGGAGCGGTTCCGGTCGCTCGTGGAGTCGATCAACGACAGCTTCATGGCGGTGGACCGGGACTGGCACTTCACCTACATCAACCGGCGGGCGATCGGCTACACGGGCCTCTCCCCCCAGGACGCGATCGGGAGGATCGTCTGGGAGATTTTCCCGGAGATCGTCGGGACGCCGCTGGAAGCATTCTACCGCGCGGCGATGGAGAGTCCCGACTCGCTCACGTACGAGAACCAGAGCGCCGTTGTCTCGGGCAGGACCTTCGAGCTCCACGCATATCCCTCGAGCGATGGCCTCTCCATCTTCGGTCAGGACGTCACCGGGCGCAAGCGGGCCGAGGAGGCGTTGCGGGAGAGCGAGGCGAAGTACCGCAACCTCTTCCTGAACGACCTGACGGGCGACTTCATCGCCGACGTCGACGGCCGGATCCTGGATTGCAACCCGGCTTTTATCCGGATGCTCGGGTTCGCTTCGCTCGAGGAGGCGCTCTCGTCGAACATAGCCGAGAGCTACCTCGTCCCGGGGGACCGCACGCACCTCCTGGAGCGCGTCGGGAGCGAGGGGCGGGTCGTGAACGACGAACGGTTCCGGAGGCGCCGCGACGGGTCCGAGATCCATGTCGTTGAAAATATTATCGGGGTCTTCGACGCGGAGGGAACCCTCGTCCGAACCCAGGGGTATACCGTCGACGATACCCAGCGGTACCGCGCCGAGGAGGCGCTGCGGGAGTATGCCGAGAACCTCCGGCGGTCGAACGAGGACCTGGAACGGTTCGCGTACGTCTCGAGCCACGACCTGCAGGAACCGCTCCGCAGTATCGTCTCGTTCTCCCAGCTCCTCGAACGCCGGTACAGGGGGCAGCTCGGCCAGGACGCGGACGAGTACATCGAGTTCGTCGTCGAGGGCGGCATCCGCATGCAGACCCTGATCCAGGATCTCCTCGCCTATTCCCGGGTCAATACGACCAAGCAGTCGATGATGCTGACGGACATTTCCGAGGTCATCGCCGGCGCCGAGCGGGGCCTCGACCTCCAGCTCCGCGAGGCCGGGGCCGTGATCCGGTACGACGAGATGCCGACGGTCCTGGCCGACCCGCTCCAGATCGAGCAGGTCTTCTCGAACCTCGCCAGCAACGCGATCAAGTTCCGTCGGCCGGACGTTCCGCTCCGGATCCAGATCGGCGCCCGGAGGACGGGCGGTTTCTGGGAGTTCTCGGTCGCGGACAACGGGATCGGGATCGAGAAGGAGTACTTCGAGAAGATCTTCGTGATCTTCCAGCGGCTCCACACGAAAGAGGCCTACCCCGGCACAGGGATCGGCCTTGCGATCGTCAAGCGGATCGTCGACCGCCACGGCGGCACGATCCGGGTCGAGTCGGCGCTGGGCGAGGGGACGACGTTCTTCTTCACCCTGCCGGCCGGGTGACCGGATCAGAAAAAAGAGCTGGGGCGGAGCCGCCCCGGTGGCGTTCGCGGGATCAGCCCGTGTTGATCGGGGACGGCACCGCGTTCGTCCAGGCCGAGGGGCCCGCGGCGTTGTACGCCTGGACCCGGAAGTAGTAGTTCGCGTGGCGCGGCAGGTTCGCCGTCCGGAACCGCACGATGTTCGCGGGGACCGTCGTGGTCACCACGTTCGCCGTGAACCCGGCGTCCGTGGCCTGCTGGATCCGGAAGCCGGTCTCGGTGGTCGAGGTGTCGGTCCAGGTCAGCGAGACCCGGGCGTTGAGGTTGTTGTTCACGAGCGCCGAGGTCGCCTGCACGTTCGTCGGCGCGGAGGGCGCGGCCGGGCCCGTCGCGGGCGAGGCCGTGTTGGACCAGGCCGAGTCGGCGGTCTTCGTCGGGAAGCCGGGCGTCCCCGTGTCGCCGACGACGTTCCTCGCCGCCACGCGGTAGAAGTACTGCGTGGTCGGCGCGGCCGTGGCGTCGGTGTAGGTCGTCACGTTCGCGCCGACCGTGAAGGTGGTCACGGCGTTCGTGAAGTTCGCGTCGAGGGCCCGCTGGATGACGAACGCGGTCTCGGTCTTCGAGCCGTCGACCCAGCCGAGCTGGATCCCCTGGTTGCCGTTGAGGCGGGTGGCCGTGAGCGTGCTCGGCGGGCGCGGCGCGACTGCGAGGACCACCGAGCGCATCATGTCCATCTCCTCGTGCGAGAGGAGGTGGCAGTGGTACACGTACTCCCAGCCGTAGTTGACGTAGTGGTTCGTGACCGTGACCGCGTTGCCGGCCGGGTCGGTGAGCCCGAACGGACCGCCGGGCAGGGTCGCGCCCTCGGGCATGGTCGGGTCGATCAGCCGCATGCTGTTCGGGACCTCGAACGGCGTCGTCGGCTGGACCGGCCTGAACGCGATGATCGTCTCCTGGAGCGGGTTCACGCGGATGGTGTCCTTCCACCCGAGCTCGTTGGGCTCGGGCAGCCGCACCGCGTTGTCCCAGGCCACGCGGTTGATGAGCTGGGCGTCGAAGAGGTGCGTGTGGATGGTGTGCGTGTCCACGCCGTTGTGCGTGATCCGCCAGAACTGCACGCCCTGGGTGGTGTTCCCGAGGTATGTCCCGTAGATCCCGGTCGACGCGACCAGCTCGGTCGGCGGGGCGGCGAACGGGTAGAGCAGGAAGTTCTGGGTCGTCGCGGCCGCGTTCGGGAGTTCGAGGCCGAGCATGCTGCTCATCCGGCCGTACTCGTTCTCGAAGGCTGCGCCCATCTCGTCATGGAGGGCCTTGGGCTCGAACGAGTTGGTCACGGTCGCGCCCGTGACGTTCTTGTACGTCAGCGAGTACATCTGGATCCGCGCGTACTGGTCGGCCGGGAAGGACGCGTTGTACGCGGAGTTGTACTTCGCGTCGGGCACGATGATCGGGTCCTGCGAGGCCTCGAAGACGCCGAGCTTGCCCGCCGTCTTGGCGAAGGCCGCCTGCAGGGCCGCGAGGTTGTACGCCGGGGCCGGGGTCGCGGCCGCGACGCGGATCTGCATGATCGTGCGCGTGTTGGGTCCGAAGCCGGCCTGGGTCGTGGGCGCGCCGCCGATGCTGGTCTGGTCGGGGTGCCCGGTGTAGTAGTCGTACCGCGGGTCGATCGCGGGGAACGGCGCGGGGGCGTCGTTGTAGAGGATCAGGGTCTTGCCCGCGTACTGCGAGAAGTCGATGATCACGTCGGCCCGCTCGGCCGGGCCCGTGATCAGCGCGCCCTTGTTGACGTTGCCGAAGTCGAAGTTGGTCTGGTCGAGGTTCCAGCCGACGGGCTGGTTCTTGATCACGACCGGCGCCGGGAGGAACCCGCCGTCGTTGGCGATCTGGATCATGTTCGGGCCGGCCATGGCCGGGTCGGGCACGCCGCCCTCGCGGCCGTCGGGGGCCGGGACCATGCGGACCTCGGTGTTCGTGCGGCCGTCGATGGTCGTCACGTTCGGGTCGGCCACGTAGAGCTGCAGGTTGACGAACCGGTCGTCGGCCGCGTTGAGGATGCGGAACCGGTACGCCTGGGGCTGCACGTCAAGGTAGGGATAGGCCTCGCCGTTGACCACCGGCGTGTCCATGAAGGCCTCCATGCCCATCGAGTTCGACGGCACGCCCGGGATCATGGGCGGCTCCATCGGGTCGGGGTTGGACGCGTTGTAGTACGGGTTCGCGATCGGACCGTGGGCGATGTTCGTCGTGGGCGGGTAGAACCATGGGCCGTAGTGCCACCGGCCGAAGGGATTCATGCCGGAGAGGTCGTACGGGTTCTGGTTGGTCATGTAGACGTGCGGCATCCAGAGGTCGCCGGTCATCGCCATGCCCGGCATCGAGCCCCACTGCCAGGTCGGGTCCTGGAAGCCGATGGTGCTCGCGTCCACGAAGGTCTTGTCCTGGATGACCAGCGGGATGCCGGCGTCGGGGAGGACCTTCGCGTTGGTCGGGTTGACGCCGGAGACGTTGGTGCCGGCGATCAGATCCTGCTCGACCTTGTCCGTGACCAGGTACGGCGCGGCCTCACCCGCGTAGACGTTGAGGCGGGTGATGCCGTACGAGTGGTCGTGGTAGAACATGAGCCGGGCGCTCTGCTGGTTGGTGTAGTAGAAGGTCTCGGAGCCGGGGCCGGGGTCGGGCATGTCCGGGACGTTGTACACGCTGACGCCCTTGGGGTACGGCGTGTTCTCGCCGGCGGGCGTGATCCACTGGTGGGGCGTGCCGTCGCTGATCCAGGGCGTTCGGCCGCCGTGGAGGTGGAGCGTCGCCCGGTTCTCCGTGTACATGCTGACGCCGTCGGGGGCCATGCCCGCGCCCATGACCGTCGTGTCCACGGGCAGGAAGAGGTCCCCCCCGGCGCCGGTGGGCAGCTTGTTCGTGAACTTGATCCGGACCGGGCGGTCCTTGGTCGCCACGATCGCCGGGCCGAGGTAGGAGATCGGCGCGACGTCCCGGCCGCTCTTGACCTGAACGTATCCCCGGAGGGTGGTGGCGGGCAGGTCGGGGTGCATCTGCTCGGTGTACTGCCGGAGCTCGATCTCGTAGTAGTCGGCGCCGGGGTACGTGGTCGTGTCGGGGACGGCGACGGAGATGCTCGGCAGGGCGCTCATGAACTTGCGGATGCCGCCGGTCAATGCGCCGCCGATGGTGGCCTCGATGTTCGCGTTCGCGCCCTGGGGCGCGGTGGTGTTCGAGACGTAGACCACGGGCGCGGAGTAGCCGGTGCCGCCGTTCGTGATGGTGACGCCCGTGATGGCGCCGGTCGCCGGGTCGGCCGTTGCCGTGGCGGTCGCGCCGGAGCCCGTGTTATAGAGATCGACGATCTCGACGACGGGGGAGAAGTAGCCGGTGCCGCCGTCGACGATGGTGATGTTGGTCACGGCGCCCTTCGGCATGGGGCTGTTGGCGTAGTTCGGGTACGGGCCGAAGTAGTGCGGCGGGTCGCCGGGGGCCGGGGTGGGCATGACCATGGCGGAGGTGGCGCGGGAGGCCTGGACGGCCTGCTTGTACCGCTCGCCGGCGGCGGCACGCTCCTCGGGCGTGACCTTGCCCTTGTACTTGGAGCCGGTCGCGGCGTTCCCACCGGAGGTGGTCTCGGACTTCCCGTTGTTCTTGTTCGTGGCCGTTGCCTTCGGCGTCACCACGGTCGGGGCGGCAGCGGGCTGCTGCTTGGCCCCGACGGCGTTGAGGGCCGGGTCCGCGCCGGCGGCAACATCCGCGCCGGCGGCGGCGCCGATCGCGCCTGCGCAGACGAGCAGGAGCGCGATCAGCAGTCCGACGGCGAGCAGTCGGACCGGGAACCCGGTTCGCGGACCGGGAGGGCGTGTATGGCTGGGATCGTTCATCGTCATTCTGGCCTCCAGTAAGAAGCGACCCGGACCTTCGGGGTTTCGAAGGGTCCCGGTGTAGCCACTGGATACACGTTATAGGAAATAAAGGTTATTCCGTCGGCACAAGCGAAGAGAACAGTCGAGGCAAACGGAGCCCCGTCCGCGGCGATGAGAGCCCGGACGAGGCCGAACGATCGCCGTGACCGGTACCGCCGATCTCGTCGTGCGGGCGATCGCGATCCGTCCCTGCCCGTGCCGTGGCGTGCGGTTCGACGGCCCGGTCGGGCGGAACCTTTATCCGTCCCGGTGGAAAAGTCCGGTCTGACGATGCGACCCCTCCCCATCCTCTGCGGAGCCGTGCTGTTCGGCGCCCTCCTGCTCTGCGGCTGCCTGGGCGGCGGGGACGGGACGGCGACGCCCGTGCCGACTCCCGTGCTGCCCGACGGCTCCGCCACCCCCGCTCCCACCGGCGCCGCCACCTCGCCGACATCCACGCCGGCGCTCCTCACCTCCGCTGCCATGGCGGATCGGAGCCCGAATTGGGCCGGGTATGCGGTCCAGACGAACTTCGACAGTCCCGCGAGCGACGTCGTCGACGCCGTGGAGGCGACGTGGAACGTCCCGCCCGTCGACTGCGCGGGCTCGAACGGGAACGACTATGCCTCGGCCTTCTGGGTCGGCATCGACGGGATCTCCTCGAACAGCGTGGAACAGATCGGGACCGAGTCGGACTGCATCGGCGGCGTCCCCACGTACTACACCTGGTACGAGGTCTTTCCGCAGGACAGCGTCACCCTCGACCTCGCCATCTCGCCCGGAGATCAGGTGCACGCAAAAGTCGAGTACGTCAGCAACAACGAGTTCAAGTACACCATCACCGACCTGACGACGGCCCAGACGGTCTCCTTCACGGACCAGGGCCGGGTGACCGCGGACCGCAGCTCCGCCGAGTGGGTCGCCGAGGCCCCGACGAACGGGCGGAACCGGCTCCTGCCGCTCGCGCAGTTCGGCCCGGTGGTCTTCACCAACGCGAGCGTCACCGTGAACGGGAAGAACGGCCCCATCAGCAGCGCGAACTGGCAGTACCAGCCGATCATCATGGAGTCGAGGAGCGGGTCCCTCAAGGCGACCCCGTCGGTGCTCGGGGCCGGCGGGACCGGGTTCTCCGTCGTCTGGCAGAACTCATGACCGGCCAGCGGGTTCAGGCGGCCGGCAGGGTGAAGAAGAAGGTCGTCCCCTCGCCCGGCACGGACTCAACCCGGACCGTGCCGCCGTGCCGGTCGACGATCCGCTTGACGACGGCGAGGCCGATCCCGGTCCCCTCGTACTCGTCGTGGGTGTGGAGGCGGCGGAACATCTCGAAGATCCGGTCGAAGTACTCCGCCTCAATCCCGATCCCGTTGTCCCTGACCGCGAACTCGACCATCGGCCCCGCCCGCGCAAAGACCGCGATCCTGGGGGGTACGCGCGGTCGACGGTACTTGATCGCATTCCCGATCAGGTTCGCAAAGACCTGCTCGAGCTGGGCCGCGTCGGCCATGACCGGCGGCATGGGTCCGACCGTGATCGTCGCAGTCGCAGTCGCGATCGCGTCGGCGAGGTCGCAGACGACCCCGGCGACGACCTCCCCGGCGTCGGTCTCCACGATCGGGGCGGCCGTCGTCGTGACGCGCGAGACGGTGAGCAGGTCCGTGATCAGGGCCTGCATGCGGTTGCCGCCGTCGACGATGAACCCGATGGAGTCGTCGGCATCGGGATCGAGCTTCCCCTTATAGCGTCGCTCGAGGAGCTGGCTGAAGCTGATGATAGATCGGAGCGGCTCCTGGAGGTCGTGGCTCGCCACGTACGCGAACCGCTGCAGTTCCTCGTTCGATCGCTCGAGCTCGGCCGCGTACCGCTTCAGGGTGTCCTCGGCCTCCTTCCACTCGGTGATGTCGTGGACGGTCCCGTCCGACCGGATGATTCGGCCGACGCCGTCCCGGACGTGCGTGCACCGCTCGTACACCTGGCGGACGACGCCGTCCGATCGCCGGACGATGCGGTACTCGACCTCGTACCCGTCCCGTCTGTCGCGGACCGAGTCCCGGTACGCGGCGTCGGCTCCGGCCCGATCATCGGGGTGGACCGACGCCAGAAACGTGTCGTACGTGGCCGCGAACTCCTGTGGGCGGGCGCCGCAGATGCGGTAGGTCTCGTCCGACCAGGAGAGCTCTCCCCCGGCGAACTCCCAGCTCCCGATGTGTGCGATCTCCTGGGCCCGCTTGAGCCGCTCCTTCCGCTCGGCGAGTTTCTCCTTCTGGGCCGCGAGCTCGGCGTTCTTGCGGACCAGCTCCGCCCCTGTCCGGTTCCGTTCCTCGGCGTAGCGAATGGAGCGGACGAGGGCCGGGCCGTTCATCCAGCCCTTCGCAAGGTAGTCCTGCGCCCCTTCCTGCAGCGCCCGGACGCCGACATCCTCGTCGTCGAGCCCGGTCAGGACCACGATCGGGACGCCGGGCGCGGCGGCCCGCGCATCCCGGACGGTCGCCATGCCCTGGCTGTCGGGCAGCCCGAGATCGAGCAGGACCAGGTCGACCTTCTCCTCCGCAAGGGCCGCGCGGGCCGCCGCGAGGTTGCTCTCGTGCCGGACCGAGAACGGGTACTGCGGGAACTCCGCGAGGAGTTCCCGGATCAGCTCCGCGTCCAGCGGGTTGTCCTCGACCAGCAGCAGTCTCATTGGTTACCCGAGTTCGGCGGCAGGGTGACGATCGAGAACCAGAAGTCCTCGATCGACTTGACGATCTCGATGAACTCCCGGAACCGCACGGGCTTGCGGATGTAGCAGTTCGCGTGGAGCCGGTACGACTCGATGATGTCCCGTTCGTCCTTCGAGACGGTCATGATCACAATCGGGATCATACTCAGAGACGGGTCGCACTTGATCTCGGCGAGGACCTCGCGCCCGTTCTTCTTCGGCAGGTTCAGGTCGAGGAGGATCAGGTCGGGCCGCGGGCCCGACGCGTACGGCTCCTCGCGGCGGAGAAAGGCCATGGCCGCCTCGCCGTCCGTCACGATGTGCAGGTTGTTGTGGAGCTTGCTCTCGAGGAGGGCCTCCTCGGTCAGGGCGATGTCGGCCGGGCTGTCCTCGACGAGCAGGATCTCGACCGGCCTCGGGTAGGGGTGTGCGTCTGGTTCGTTCATGATCTGGCTCCGTTGCGGGTGGGAATGGAGAAGGTGAAGGTCGATCCGACACCGGGGGTCGACTGCACGGCGATCGAGCCCCCGTGCCGTTCGACGATGCGTTTGCAGATGGCGAGGCCGATCCCCGTCCCCTCGTACTCCCCCTTGGCGTGCAAACGCTGGAAGAGCATGAAGATCCGGTCGAGGTGCCGCTCGTCGATCCCGATCCCGTTGTCGGCGACCGAGAAGATCCAGTCGTTCCTCTCGCGCACGCACGAGACGCGGATCTCGGGCGTGACGCCGGGCCGCTGGAACTTCAGCGCGTTGCCGATCAGGTTCTGGAAGACCTGCGTGATCTGGATGCCGTCGGCGAAGATCTCGGGGAGCGGGGCGTCGACCGTGGTGCTCGCCCGCCGGTCGCGGATCGCGACCTGCAGGTTGCGGAGGGCCTGCTCGAGGGCCAGGTTCGCGTCGATGAGGTCGAACTCGTGGGCCTTCGTCTGCACGCGCGAGTAGGCGAGCAGGTCTTGGATGACCTGCTGCATCTGGTTCGTGCCGTTGATGATGAAGTTGATGTACCGGTCGGCCCTCTCGTCGAGCTCGCCCCGGTACCGCCGCTCGAGGAGCTCGGTGAAGCCCGAGATGGCCCGCAGTGGTTCCTGGAGATCGTGAGAAGCGATGTAGGCGAACTGCTGGAGCTCCTCGTTCGACCGCGCGAGCTCCTGGCTCCGCTGTTCCAGCTCGGCCGCGGTTGCCTTGTGCTCGGTGATCTCCCGCTCCAGGCTCCGGTTGGCCTCGACGAGGTCGGCCGTGCGTTCCTTGACCCGGTCGTCGAGCTCGTTGTACGCGGCCATCAGCGCTTCTTCAGCCCGCTTGCGCTCCGTCACGTCGCGGGCCGCGGCGAAGATACCGGCGATCGCGCCCGACCCGTCGCGGTAGACGGCCGCGTTGTACAGCACGGGTGTGACGCGGCCGTCGCGGTGCCGGATCTCGAGCTCGTAGTCGGTCACGGAGCCGTCGCGGAAGACCGTCTCGTACCCGGCCTTCGCCTTCGACGGGTCGGTGAAGTACGCGGAGAAGTACGTCCCGATCAGCTCGTCGCGCGGCACGCCCGTGACGCGGATCGTCGCCGCGTTCACGTCAGAGATCGTGCCGTCGGGGTTGATCGTGACCAGGGGATCGAGACTGGCCTCGATCAGGCTCCGGTTGTACGCGTTCGCCCGGCGGATCGCCTCCTCGGCTCTCTTCTGCCCGGTCGTGTCGCGCGCGGCGGCGAAGACGCCGGCGATCGCGCCGCTCTCGTCGCGGAAGACGGCCGCGTTGTACAGCACGGGCGTGGTATGGCCGTCGCGGTGCCGGAGCTCGAGCTCGTAGTCCGTGACCGAACCGTCCCGGAAGACCGTCTCGTACCCCGCCTTGGCCTTCAGCCGGTCGGTGAAGTACGTGGAGAAGTCGGTCCCGATCAGCTCGCTCCGAGGGACGCCCGTGACGCGAATGGTCGCCTCGTTGACATCGCTGATCGTGCCGTCGGGGTCGATCGTGACCAGGGGATCGAGACTGGCCTCGATCAGGCTCCGGTTGTACGCGTTCGCCCGGCGGAGGGCCTCTTCGGCCTTCTTCCGCTCGGTGATGTCACGGGCAGCCGCGAAGACGCCGGCGACTTGCCCGGCCCAGTCCCGATAGACGGCCGCATTGTACAGCACGGGCGTGATATGGCCGTCGCGGTGGCGGAGTTCGAGCTCGTAATCGGTCACGGAGCCGTCGCGGAAGACCGTCTCGTACCCGGCCTTCGCCCGGGCGGGCTCGGTGAAGTACGTGGAGAAGTCGGTCCCGATCAGCTCGTGCCGCGGCACCCCGGTGACCCGGACCGTCGCGTCGTTGACGTCGCTGATCGTGCCGTCGGGGTTGATCGTGACGAGCGGGTCGAGGCTCGCCTCGATCAGGCTCCGGTCGTACGATCGCGTCGGCACGGATGGCGCCCCCTGCGAAGGTCCCGGGGTCGTCCCTTCCTGCTCGGTCTCCGGATCTGACATCTTCTGCCGTCGGGCCGCGGCCGTCTCCGCTCACCTCCGTCGATAGGGTCCGGTCGGCGATGGACCGGAGCTACTTACGGACAATTTTAACCTTTTTCTCCGTTCAACAATAACCCTTCCCATCGTTATCACCGAGGGAGGGTCCGATGTAGCCGTTCCCGGCCCAATCGGGGCGGGAGAGAGAAACACGCCCGCGGGGCGGGGAGGTCGATCCGCGGCGCGACCCCCCTGTTTCATGCGGCCGGGAGGGTGAAGAAGAACGTGGATCCCCCGCCCGGCGTCGACTCGACCCAGACCCTGCCGCCGTGCCGTTCGACGATCTTCTTGACCACCGCGAGCCCGATCCCGGTCCCCGAGAACTCATCGTGAGTATGGAGCCGCTGGAACATCTCGAAGATCCGGTCGAAGTACTCGGCCTCGATCCCGATCCCGTTGTCCGCGACTGCGAATCGCCAGAAGCGGCCCTCGCGCTCGGCAGAGATCCGGATCACGGGCGGCACGCCGTCGCGGCGGTACTTGATCGCGTTCCCGATCAGGTTCGCAAAGACCTGCTCCAGCTGGACCGGGTCGCCGAATACCGACGGGAGCGAACCCGCCTCGATCCGCCCGCCCGTCTCCTCGATCCCGTGGCCGATGTTCCGCAGTACGTCCGCCAGGAGCTCTCCGGCCTCCACGCGCTCGAACGGCCGGCCGCGCGTCTCCACGCGCGAGAGCTGGAGCAGGTCCGTGATCAGCATCTGCATCCGGGTTCCACCCTCGACGATGAAGCGGATGTACTCGTCCGCGTCGCTGTCGAGTTTCCCCTTATAGCGCCGCTCGAGGAGCTGGCTGAAGCTGACGATCGACCGCAGCGGTTCCTGGAGATCGTGAGATGCCACGTACGCGAACCGTTGCAGCTCCTCGTTCGACCGCGCGAGGGCGTCGCCGTGCTGCCGGACCCGCGCCTCGGCATCGATCAGCTCCGCCTGCTTCTGGATCGCCACCTCGTACGCCGAGCAGAAGAACTCGAGGATCTGCCGCCGCCCGGCCCGGATCGCGTACTCCCGGCTGCCGATCGCGACTTCGATCGGCTCCGCATCTGTCTCGCTGCCGGCACCGCCCCGGTCGAGGAGGGTCCGGATCCGCCTGAGCAGCACCTCCACGTCGAACGTCTTGGTGATGAACGAGTCCGCACCGCAGGCGAGGCCCCGAAGGAGATCCGCCGGGTCCGAGAGCGTGGTGAGCAGGATCACGGGGAGGTCCGCGAACCGCGGGTCGCTCTTGAGGGAGCTGCAGAGCTCGTACCCGTTCATCTCGGGCATCAGGATATCGCTGATCACCAGGGCAGGCCGCCAGGCCTCGAGGGCCGCGAGGGCCTCGGCGCCGTTGCGAGCAGTCCGGACCTGGTAGCCGTTGCCGCCCAGGTGCTGGGAGAGGAACGCGGCCTGGGTCGGGCTGTCCTCGACCACGAGGATCGCCGGCCGGGGGGGCTCCGCTGAGGCGCACCTCCCCTCCGACGATAAATGCATGTCCGAACTCTTGTCGGGGGTCATAGATAGCGTTACCGTTCGAGGTCGTCGGCGGTCAGCGCGCCGAGGAGGGCGCCGATCGCGGCCGGCGGGAGGACGTGCTCCGCCCCCCCCGCCAGGACGGCCGCGCCGGGCATGCCGTTCACGAGCGCGCTCTCGGGGTCCTGGACGGCGGTGAGCCCGCCGGCGGCGCGGAGGCGGGCGAGCTCGTCCACCCCGTCCGTCCCCATGCCCGAGAGGAGGACCCCCGCAGCCCGGCCCCCCAGGGTCTCGCGCAGGCTGCGGAGCAGGACCGAGGCGGACGGGCGGACACCGTGCTCGGGCGGGGCCGCCGTCAGGCGGAGCCGGCCGTCCGGGCCGAGCGCGAGGTGGCGGCCGTCGGGGGCCACGCGGATCATGCCCGGCACCAGCTCCTCGCCGTCGCGGGCGACGCCGACCGTCCGGCCCGAGGCGCGGGAGAGCCAGTCCGCGAAGCCCTCGAGGAAGCCGGCGGCGATGTGCTGCACGATCAGGACCGGGATCGCCGCGTCCGGCGGGAGCCCGCCAAGGAGCTCGCGGAGGGCCACCGGGCCGCCCGTCGAGGCGCCGATCCCGATCGCGCGCACCCGGACCCCGCCGAGCTCGGGGACCGGCTCCGGCGCGACGGCCCTCCGGGGGCGCCGGCGGATGACCCGGACCCCCGCCATCGCCCGTACCGTGCGGACCAGCTCCGCCGAGGCCCGGGGAAAGTCCGGGCTCTCGGGCCCCGGCGGCTTCTCGAGGCAGGCGAGCGCCCCTGCCTCCATGGCCGCGAAGGCCGTCCGGACCTCGCGGACGTCCGCCGTCCCGGTCACAATCACGATCGGGGTCGGCACGGTCTCCATGATCCGGCGCGAGGCCGAGAAGCCGTCCATGCGCGGCATCACGATGTCCATGGTGATCACGTCGGGCCGGAGGGAGCGGGCCATGGCGACGGCCTCGGCCCCGTCGGCCGCGGTCCCGATCACCCGGAGCCGCGGGTCCGACTGGAGGATGCGGGTCAGGAGCAGACGGACCACGGGCGAGTCGTCCGCGACAAGAACCCGGATCGGCCCCGTCAGAGCAGGCGTCGAAGCACCTCCAGGAGATCCGACTGCTCGAAGCTGCTCTTGACCACGAAGGCGTTCGCGCCGGCGGCCATGCCGCGCTCGCGGTCGGCCCGGGAATCGAGGGCCGTAACCAGGACGACGGGCAGCGCCGAGAGCGCGGGATCCTGCCGGATCCGGCGGGTCAGGGTGAAGCCGTCCATGACCGGCATGTCCAGGTCTGTGACCACCAGGTCGAACGGCCGGACGGCCAGCCGGTTCCAGGCGTCCAGCCCGTCCGTGGCCGTCTCGACCACGTACCCGGCGCCCACGAGGATGGTCCGAAGGAGGGTGCGGGCCGTGATCGAGTCCTCGACCACGAGGACGCGGGCAGGGGGCTCCTCCGCCGGCGGAGCGCCGATCGGCGCCGCGCCGGTCCCGGTCCGCGCGATCGCCGAGCGGACAAGGTCGGGAGCGTGGAGGACCGGCGCCGGCGTGCCGTCGGGCAGGATTGTCGCGCCCGCGATGTTCCGGACCCGTGCAAGCGGCCTCCCGAAGGCCTGGACGTAGAGGGTCTCCTCGCCGACAACCTCATCGACCGCGAAGCCCCAGGTGCCGGGCGAGGTCTCGACCAGGACGATCCGGGCCCGGTCGTCGCGGGGCGGGGCCCGCGGCCGTTCGAGCACGTCGGCGAGGTGCACGATCGGGACGAGCCGCTCCTCGAAGACGACGGCCGACCCGCCCTGCACGGCGACGATCGCCTCCGCGGGCCGGCTCAGGACTTCGAGGAGGTAGTAGAAGGGGACCACGGCGTGCTCGCTGCCGATCCGTACGATCAGGCCGCGCAGGGTCAGGAGGGTCATGGGCAGGGTCATGGTGAAGGTTGTGCCGCGACCGCAGGCGCTCTCGACCGCGAGCCGGCCGCCCAGCCGTTCGATCCGCTCGCGAACGGCGGCGAGGCCGACCCCGCGGCCCGCCACCATGGTGAGCGGGCTAGTCGAGACACCGGAGTAGAAGACGAGCCGGCGGGCCGTCGCGTCGGGCAGGGCGGCCGCGGCCTCCGCATCGATCAGTCCCCGTTCGACTGCGGCCGCCCTGACCGCGGCCGTATCGATCCCGGCGCCGTCGTCGTCGACCCGCAGCTCGACGAGCCGGCCCGATCGGAGCGAGACCGCGATGGAGAGCTGGCCCCGTGCCGGTTTTCCCAGCCGCCGTCGCTCGGCCGGGGCCTCGATACCGTGGACGACCGCGTTGGTCACGAGGTGGACCAGGGGATCGACCAGGGCGTCGAGCAGGTGCCGGTCGATCTCGAGGTCCCCGCCCCCGAGGACCACGTCCAGCTCCTTGCCCGAGACCCGCGCCTGCTCCCGTGCGATTCGCGCCATGGAATCGAGGAGGCCGGAGGCCGGGGTCAGGAGCGCCGAGTATGTCAGGGCGAGGAGGCGCTCGACCCGGTTCCGGATCCCTCGCCGCTCCGCCCCTGCCGCCTGCTCCAGCCGCTGCAGCCGGTACCGGATCACATCGGGCCGCGGCGGCGTCGCTCCCGGCGCGGTGCCGAGATCGGTGTCGAGGAGGTCGTGCACCGCGTTCTCGACCTCGCGCCCGCTCCGGACCACGGGAAGGAGGTCGCGCACCTCCCGGAAGAGCTCGTCAAGGAGCGTCGCCGGGACCCGCGCTGTCTCCCCGTCGCCCCGCTGCGGCCGTTCGGTCGGGATCTCCGCACGGGCCGGGCCCGGGGGGACGGCTCCGGCCGCAGGGGGCACAACCTCGCTGATCCGGGTGAAGAGCTCGTCGACGTCGGCGTAGTAGCGGTCCATCTCCTGCGGGCTCGGGACCTGGAGCCCGGCGCGAATCCGCGAGAACGCGGTCTCGAGCGACTGGGACCGGAGTTCGACCTCGCCGAGGTTCACGGCCCGCGCAGCGCCCTTGAGGCTGTGGGCCTCCCGGAGGAGGGTCTCCCCCACCCGCCGCCGCTCCTCGTCGCCGGCGTCCTTCAGTTCGTCGAGCCCGCGGACGATGGCCGAGAGGTGGTCGAAGGCCTCGGCCCGGAAGGTCTGGCGGAGCCGTTGGAGAAACCCGGCCTCCTCGTCCATCGCCGATCAGATCCCGCGGTACCGGGCCATCAGGTCCTGGAGCCGGCGGCCGAGCGTGTGGAGGTTCTGCGAGACGGCCTCGCCCTCGCGAGCCGCCTGCGCGTTCTGCGCGCTCGCGACCTTGATCTGCTCCATGGCCGTGGTCACCTGGTCCATCCCGGCCAGCTGCTCGTTGCTGGTCGCAGCGATCTGGAGCGCGGCCTCGGCCGACTCGGCGTTCAGGGCTTCGAGCGAACGGATGGCATCCCCCGTGATCGTGGACTGGCGCACGCCGTCGCGGACTACCTGCCGCCCCTGCTCGACGGCCATCACGGTCGTGCCGACCGAGCGCTGGATCTCTTTCAGGATCCGCTGGACCTGCTCGGTCCCCTGCCGCGACTGGTCGGCGAGGGTCCGGATCTCACGAGCGACGACGGCGAAGCCCTTCCCCTCGTCCCCGGCCCGGGCCGCCTCGATCGAGGCGTTGACCGAGAGGATGTTGACCTGGTCGGCCACGTCGTCGACCACGCCGATGATCTCGCCGATCGCCTGGCTCTGCTCGTTCAGGTTTGCGATGGTGCTGCTGATCGTCTCCATCTGCTGCTGGATCCGGCCCATGGCGGCGATCGTCTCCTCGACCGAGACGCGGCCGTCGCGGACGGACTCGCCGACCTGGTCGGCCCGCTGCGAGACCTCGTGGGCCCGCTCCTGGGCAAGCCGGGTGGTCTGGCGGACCTCTTCGGCCGTGGTCGTGGTCTCGGCGATCGAGGTCGCCGTCTCCTGGGCCGTAGCCGCGAGCTGACCCATGGTCGCGCTGATCTCGTTGACCGAGGTCCCGAGAACCCCCGCGCCCTCCATGATCTCGGCGGTCATGCCCCTGAGCCGGACGAGCATCTCGCTCGCGGACTGCATGAGCACCCCGATCTCGTCGCGGCGGTCCGTGGGCGGGAGCGAGGCCCCGAGGTCGCCGTCGGCGATCCGCCGGTTGACTTCCGCGATCTCGGTGATGGGGACGGCGATCGCGCGGGTCAAGAGGGTGGAGAGTGCGACGGCCGCGGCGAGGCCGACGAGGCCGAGCACGCCCATGAGGAGGATGAGCCGGTCCGCGGCCGCGGCGGCGTCGGCCGTCTGCCGGGTGACGGCTGTCCGCTCGGCATCAACCAGATCGAGCGAGAGCGAGCGCAGCTCGTCGATCCGCGTGCTCTGGACGGTGGTGGAGAGCACCTGCGCCTGCGTCGTGTTCCCCTGCGCAATGGCCGCGAGCTGCTCGTCCTGGGTCGCCAGGTACTGGTTCATGAGGGCGCGGACCTGCGCCAGTTCGGCGAGTTTCGCCGGGTCGCCGGCCGCAGTCGCCTCGGCGCCGGCAAGGTCCTGGGCCATGTTCCGCCGGTACGTGCGCAGGTCCTCCTCGATCACGGCCCGGCGCTCGCCCGTGGGGGTCTGGAGGAGCTCGAGAAGGTCCGCGTGCTGCCGGTTCAGGTCACCGCGGAACTCCTCGAGGCCGAGCACGAGGGGGAGGGATTGATTGTTAATCGACTGCTGCGTGCCGCGGAGCTCGAGGAGCCCCAGGCCGGCCGCGGCGATCACGGCCGCGAGCACGAGGACGAGGAGGCCGAAGCCGAGCAGGAGCTTGCGGGAGGTGGGAAGGTCTGTGAACCAGGAAGCCATGTGCGGAATCACCGTCGGTGGGGGGGGTATGGGTAGTAGTTCGTCTCTCGTCGTGCAGGATATCAGTTGCGAAGATTGCTGAGGCCGCCGGCTCTTCGGCGACGACCAGGCCCTCATCGGCCGAAAGGGCGGCGAGGTCGAGGAGGAGTAGGCCGTCGCGGGTCGCGCCCTCGACGTAGCGGGCCTGCACGCCGCCCGCGCGGGACGGGGGTGGCAGAAGATCGGTCTTATCGAGCGTCCGCACGCCGTCCGCCCGGTCGAAGAGGAGTCCGCATGCGTCGGATCCCCACGAGACCACCACGATGACGCTCTCCGCAGGCGGCGGGGCGGGTGACAGACCCATGACGGGGCGAAGGTCGAGCACGGGCAGGACGGTGCCCCGGAGGTTCGTCATCCCGGCGACGTGCGGCGGGGTGCAGGGCAGGGGTGCGAAGCGGTCGAGGTGCGCGATCTCCCGGACCGCTTCGAGCCGGAGGCCGTATCGTTCGGGCCCGAGCCGGCACTCGATCAGGGCGAGCGGCTCCTGGGGACCGGGTTCGGTGCGGGGCGCGGCGAGGAGGCGGGCCCGTTCGGCAAGGACCCGGAGGTCGTCGTCTGGTTCGGTCATGCGTTCTCCCTTGAGTCGGTGAGTACGGAGTCAATCATGGTCATCAGCCGGTCAGCACCGAGCCCCTCCCCGTCGGGGACGAGTGCGCCGGGAGGGAGGGAGGCGCAGAGGGCCCGGGCCTCGCGGAGTGCCCGGCGGGCCTCCCGGGGTCGTCCGGCCCCGAGCGCCCAGACACCGAGCCAGTACAGGGCGAGGATGGAGGCCGGATCGGCGTAGACCACCCGCCGCATGGCCTCCATCGCATCGTCGAGCCGGTCCTGCTCGTTCAGGACCATGGCGCGGAGGTACAGGTGGCGTGAGTCGAGGGGGTCGGCGGCAAGAGCGGCGTCGACGGCCTCGAGCGCGGCGGAGAGGTCGCCGCGGTCCGCGTGGCGATGGGCGAGCCCGGGCGCCTCCGCTACCGACGGAACGTCGGCGCAGGGCCGGAGCGCAGGGCGGCGGTCGGGACGGCGGCGGTGCCCCCCGGACGTCGGGCGGGCGGGCTCGGGGTGACGGCGAACCGGGCTCCGGCGGCGGGGCGTCGCGACGATCGATGCCGGCGGGGGGAGGGGCTCGGCGTTCTCCTGCTTTCGGAAGAGCGTAATCCCCGGCGCCCGGACCGGGACGAGGGCCGGGTCCCGGACGAACGGCGCCTCGGTGATCCCGACCACCAGCCATCCGCCTTCCCGGAGGGCTCCGGCCAGCCTATCGATTACCGTGCCGATCGCGTCGGGTGTGAAGTAGATCAGGACGTTGCGGCAGATGACGAGGTCGTAGCCCTCGCCGTCCTCCGGTGCCGGCGCGGTCCCGGTCACCAGGTTCTGCCGGGAGAAGGTCACCCACTGCCGGAGCGCCGGGACGACCGAGAGAGTGCCCCCGGGCTCCCGGAGAAAGAAGCGGTCGATCACCCGGGGGGAGACGTTCCGGAACGACCACGCGGAGTACCGCCCCCGCTCGGCGGTGGCGAGGGCGGCGGGGTCCACGTCGGTCGCCGCGATTCGGACCTGCCAGGACTCGGGGACGGGCAGAACGGACCAGAGGAGCATCGCGGCCGAGTAGGCCTCCTCGCCCGTGGCGCAGGCGGCCGACCAGCACCGGACGGTTCGGTCAGTCGATTCCCGCTCCCGGATCACAGACGGCAGGACCAGCTCCCGGAGCGCGCGGAAGGCCGGGCGCTCGCGGCAGAAGTACGTCTCCTTGACGGTCAGGGCGCGG